>NZ_CP032616.1:4832559-5183838 GCF_003626975.1 Pseudomonas sp. DY-1
ACGTGTCGAAGCGTGGCCCGTGGTAGCTGTGTTCGGTGTGCCGGTCCTGGCTCTGGAACCATTCATGCCAGGCTTCCGGGCGGGTCGCGTTCTGCAGCAGCACCAGTTCGGTGAGCTGAGTCGGCTCGGTGAAAGGCTGCTTCGGCATCGCGCCGGGGGCGCAGACCGGTACCACTTCCTCGCTGAACAGGCGGATGCACTCGGCGCCAGGCAGCGCGCCATGGCCGAAGTAGAAGGCCACGTCGCAACGCCCCTGGACCAGGGCATTGGGTTCCAGTTCATTGCGCAGGTCCAGGTGCACATTCGGGTGTCGCAGCCGCCAGCCCTTGAGTCGCGGAATCAGCCAGCGCGCACCGAAGGTGGGCGGGGTGGCGACCCGCAGCACTTCGGTATCGCCGCCGTAGGACAGCATGTAGTGGGTGGACATCTCCACCTGGGCGAGGATCTTGCGCACTTCGGTCAGGTACAGCGAGCCCGCCGGGGTCAGCTGCAGGCGCCGGCGTACGCGGCGGAACAGGAGGTGCTGGAGCAGTTCTTCCAGCTGCGCCACCTGCTTGCTCACCGCACTCTGGGTCAGGTTCAGCTCCTCTGAGGCGCGGGTGAAACTGAGGTGACGGGCCACCGCTTCGAAGCATTGCAGGGCGGTGATCGAGGGCATGTGGCGTTTGAGCATCGGGTTTTCTCGGGGCGGGCCGGTACATGAGTAAACGGAATGATATGTGTCGGAAAGGTCGTTTGTTGGCAAGACCTTTTCGCGGCTATTACTGGTGCCATTCCGATTCAGCGCTGAACCGGTAGGAGCGAGCTCGCTCGCGAAGCCTTCGCCAGCACGCTGGCTCCTACAGCGATCGCGCCATTACTTGCCGAAACAGGAGTTCCCATGGTTGCCGCACTGCTTGACCGCCTCGGTGTCGATTCATCCCTCTACCAACAAGGCGATCACGCCGTTCATTCGCCCATCGACGGTAGCCGCATCGGTACCGTGCGCCTTGAAAGCCGCGCGGAAGTCGAAGCGAAGATCGCTCGCGCAGCCGAAGCCTTCCACGCCTGGCGCAAGGTGCCGGCGCCGCGTCGCGGCGAGCTGATCCGCCAGTACGGTGAAGTGCTGCGCCAGTACAAGGCCGAGCTGGGGGAACTGGTTTCCTGGGAAGCCGGCAAGATCACCCAGGAAGGTCTGGGCGAGGTGCAGGAAATGATCGACATCTGCGACTTCGCCGTCGGCCTGTCGCGCCAGCTATACGGGCTGACCATCGCCTCCGAGCGCCCCGGCCACCACATGCGTGAAACCTGGCATCCGCTGGGTGTGGTCGGTGTCATCAGCGCGTTCAACTTCCCGGTTGCCGTCTGGTCGTGGAACACCGCGCTGGCGCTGGTATGCGGCAACCCGGTGGTGTGGAAACCTTCGGAGAAGACTCCGCTCACCGCGCTGGCCTGCCAGGCGCTGTTCGAGCGCGTGGCGAAGAATTTCAGTGACGCTCCGGCCAACCTCAGTCAGGTGGTGATCGGCGCTCGCGAAGCCGGCGAAGCCCTGGTGGATGACCCGCGCGTGGCGCTGGTCAGCGCCACCGGCAGCACCCGCATGGGCCGAGAAGTCGCTCCTCGAGTTGCGGCGCGCTTCGCCCGCAGCGTGCTGGAGCTGGGCGGTAATAACGCCATGATCCTTGCCCCTAGCGCCGATCTCGACCTGGCGGTACGCGCCATTCTCTTCAGCGCCGTTGGCACTGCCGGCCAGCGCTGCACCACCCTGCGCCGCCTGATCGCCCATGAATCAGTGAAGGCCGAGATCGTCGAGCGCCTGAAGGCTGCCTATTCCAAGGTGCGCATCGGCCATCCGCTGGAGGGCAACCTGGTCGGTCCGCTGATCGACAAGCAGAGCTTCGAGGGCATGCAGCGTGCGCTGGAGCAGGCTCGCGCCGAAGGCGGCACGGTGTTCGGTGGCGAGCGCCAACTGGCCGATCGTTACCCCAACGCCTATTACGTATCACCGGCCATCGCTGAAATGCCCGGCCAGAGTGCCGTGGTCTGCCACGAGACATTCGCCCCGATTCTCTACGTGGTCGGCTACAGCGATTTCGAAGACGCCATCGCCCTCAACAACGCCGTGCCCCAGGGCCTGTCGTCCTGTGCGTTCACCACCGATGTGCGTGAAGCCGAGCTGTTCCAGTCGGCGGTGGGCAGCGACTGTGGCATCGCCAACGTCAACATCGGCCCGAGTGGCGCGGAGATCGGCGGTGCCTTTGGTGGCGAGAAGGAAACCGGAGGTGGCCGCGAGTCCGGCTCGGACGCCTGGAAGGCCTACATGCGCCGCCAGACCAACACCGTGAACTACTCTCACGAGCTGCCGCTGGCCCAGGGCATCACCTTCGACTAAGGATTGCACTCCATGACCCTGCGCCAGGAATGCCTCTGGGAATATCTGACGCCACAACTGCCGGAAAGCCCGGTCTTGCACGGCGAGGTCAAGGTCGATGTCTGTGTGATAGGGGCCGGCTTCACCGGCCTCTCCGCAGCCTTGCACCTGCTGGAAGCGGGTAAGCGTGTCTGCCTGCTGGAAGCCCATACCGCTGGCCACGGCGGCTCCGGGCGCAACGTCGGGCTGGTCAACGCCGGCATGTGGATTCCGCCGGATGAGATCGAGGCCGGCCTCGGTCGCACGGTTGGCGAGCGCCTCAATCGCACCCTGGGTGCCGCACCGTCACTGGTTTTCTCCCTGGTGGACCGCTATGGCATCGACTGCCAGTTGCGCCGCGAGGGCACTCTGCATATGGCCCACAACGCTCGTGGCCAGGCCGATCTCGCCAGCCGTTGTGAGCAATGGCAGCGCCGTGGCGCGCCGGTTGAGCTGCTGACCGGCAACGCCTGCCGCGACGCCACCGGCACAGACAGGATTGCCGCCGCGCTGCTCGATCGCCGCGCCGGGACCCTCAATCCGATGGGGTACACCCGTGGCCTGGCCCGTGCGGTGAAATACCTCGGCGGCCAGCTCTTCGAGCATTCGAAGGTTTTGCGCCTGGAGCGCCAGGGCGCCGACTGGTGTGTGATCAGCGAGCACGGCGTGGCCATCGCCCCGCAGGTGGTGATCGCCTCCAATGCCTACACCGAAGGCGAGTGGACCGAACTGCGCCGCCACTTCTTCCCCGGTTATTACTACCAGGTGGCTTCCACGCCGCTCTCGGGTGAGGCCGCCGCGCGCATCCTGCCGGGCGGCCAGGGTTCGTGGGATACCCGGCAGGTGCTCAGCAGCATCCGCCGCGATGCCGCCGGACGCCTGCTGCTCGGCAGCCTGGGTAATGGCTCGCGCAAGCCGGACTGGTTCCTGCGCGCCTGGGCCGATCGCATCCAGCGCCACTACTTCCCGTATCTGGGCAAGGTGGACTGGGAGTTCACCTGGACCGGTTGTATCGACTTCACTCCCGACCATCTCATGCGCCTCTACGAGCCGGCGCCGGGACTGCTGGCCTTCACCGGCTACAACGGTCGTGGAGTGACCACCGGCAGCGTGGTAGGCAAGGCGTTCGCCGACTATCTGCTCAGTGGTGACGAAACGGTCCTGCCGATGCCCTTCCAGCCCATGCGGGCGGTAGCGGCGGTAGGGTTGCGCAGTTCGCTCTACGAAGCAGGTTTTTCGCTCTACCACGCGGGGCAGTGCCTGCGTGTGGTGATCTGATAGGAAGGGCGGGATGGAGTAGGGTGGACCGCGCTTCACCGGTCCACCATGGTGCGTCAGGGCTGGCATCGGATGGTGGCAATGAAGAAGCGATATCCACCCTGCGAAAAGCCGTCATTCAGCGCTTCGTCGAAGTGAGCGATGTGCATTGGGTTCGCTGGGCTCGTGATGCAGATCGCAAAAAAAATGCCTGCACTGCTTTCGGGCGATGGGAATTTTCTTGCAGGATTGGGGGAACGGTAACAGTGCGGAGTGGGAAAATTCGCGCACCAGTGATGTGCAAATAAGTACCGCGAGTCTATTGTTAGCGAATCTGCTGGCACACTGATGCCGTGCAGTTTCCAGACACGTCCGGAAATTAATCGGTTCGATTTGGAAGTCATTGATTTAAAAGAATAAAAATAATAAATCGAGGAGGTGGGAACAGCCTTTCAGGGCGCGGAGCAACTACAAGAATTAATGGCACGCCACTTGCTGAACACGAGCGCTAACCCTAAAAACCTCAGGAGCAAAACTCCATGTCGCAGAAGATTTTCAGAAAAGGCTTTCTGGCTCTGGCGGTTACCACCGCGCTGGGCATTTCTTCCGTTGTACAGGCTGATGTAGTCATTGGCGTAGCCGGGCCGCACACCGGCGCGAACGCCTCGTTTGGGGAACAATACTGGCGCGGTGCTTCCCAGGCCGCCGAAGATCTCAACGCCGCCGGTGGTATCAACGGCGAGAAGATCAAACTGGTGAAAGCCGACGACGCCTGCGAGCCGAAACAGGCCGTGGCCGTTGCCAACCGTCTCGTCGACCAGGACAAGGCCATCGCCGTTGTCGGTCACTTCTGCTCCTCCTCCACCATTCCTGCTTCCGAGGTCTACGACGAAGCCGGCATCCTCGCCATGACACCGGGCTCCACCAACCCGGCAGTGACCGAGCGCGGCCTGTCCGGCATGTTCCGCATGTGCGGTCGTGACGATCAGCAAGGCATCGTGGCCGGCGACTACATCGTCGACGTGCTGAAGGCCACCAAGGTCGCGATCATCCACGACAAGGACACCTACGGTCAGGGCCTGGCCGACGCCACCAAGGCACAGCTGGCCAAGCGCGGCGTGAAGGAAGTCCTGTACGAAGGCCTGACCCGCGGTGAGAAAGACTTCAACGCCCTGGTCACCAAGATTCGCGCCTCCGGCGCCGAGGTCGTCTACTTCGGCGGTCTGCACCCGGAAGCCGGCCCGCTGGTTCGCCAGATGCGTGAGCAGGGCCTGACCGCCAAGTTCCTCTCCGGCGACGGCATCGTGACCGACGAACTGGTCACCACCGCCGGCGGCCCGCAATACACCAAGGGTGTGCTGATGACCTTCGGCGCCGACCCCCGCAAGATCGCGGACGGCAAGGCGGTGATCGAGAAGTTCCGCGCCGGCGGCTTCGAGCCGGAAGGCTACACCCTGTATGCCTATGCGACCCTGCAAGCCCTGGCTGCCGGCTTCAATGGCGCCGGTTCCAACGACCCGGCCAAGGCTTCTGAATGGCTGAAGGGCCATCCGGTGCAGACGGTGATGGGCAAGAAGGAGTGGGACTCCAAGGGCGACCTGAAAGTCTCCGACTACGTGATCTACGAGTGGGATGACAAAGGGAAGTACTCCCAGCAGTGATAGGCGGCTCGCACTCCGCAAGGAGCGCGAACCGTTAGCTCGGCTGACCGGCCAGGCGCTACCCGCGCCTGGCCGGTCGGTGCATTCCGGGAAACTGCTGAAGTCCTATTCTGCTCGAGCCGGGAGTCCCGAACTCCCGATCCGGTAATTCAGTGGTGCCCGTCTGATTCCACTCGCGGGAGCTGGCCGAACCCAAGGCCGGACCCCCAAAAGACGAGACAGAGTGATGGACGGTATTATCCTGCAACAGCTGATCAACGGGCTGACCCTCGGGTCGGTCTACGGTCTGATCGCCATCGGTTACACCATGGTTTACGGCATCATCGGCATGATCAACTTCGCCCACGGCGAGGTTTACATGATCTCCGCCTACATCGCCGCGATCACCCTGGCCATCCTGGCCTTCTTCGGACTCGAATCCTTCCCGCTGCTGATCCTTGGCACCTTGCTGTTCACCATTGCGGTGACCGGCGTGTACGGTTTCGTGATCGAACGCATCGCCTACAAGCCGCTGCGCAACTCTACCCGCCTGGCGCCCCTGATCTCCGCCATCGGCATGTCGCTGATCCTGCAGAACTACGTGCAGCTCAGCCAGGGCGCCCGCCAGCAAGGCGTGCCCACCCTGCTCGACGGCGCGCTGAAGTTCCATATCGGTGATGGCTTCGTGCAGCTCACCTACACCAAGGTGTTCATCCTGGTGGCGGCCTTCCTCGGCATGGCGGTGCTGACCTACATCATCCAGCGCACCAAGCTCGGCCGCATGTGCCGCGCCACCCAGCAGGACCGCAAGATGGCGTCGATCCTCGGTATCAATACCGACCGGGTGATCTCCTACGTGTTCGTCATCGGTGCTGCCATGGCGGCCCTGGCCGGCGTGCTGATCACCATGAACTACGGCACCTTCGACTTCTATGCCGGCTTCATCATCGGCATCAAGGCGTTCACCGCCGCGGTACTCGGCGGCATCGGCTCGCTGCCCGGCGCCATGCTTGGCGGGATCATCCTGGGCATCGCCGAGGCGCAGTTCTCCGGCATGGTCAACACCGACTACAAGGACGTGTTCAGCTTCTCCCTGCTGGTACTGATCCTGATCTTCCGTCCCCAGGGCCTGCTGGGCCGCCCGCACGTCGCCAAGGTGTAATCATGACTTCTGCCATTGCCAGGAAACCCCTGGATTTCAAGAAGAGCCTGATCGACGCCGTTATCGCCGGTCTGCTCGCCCTTATCGTCTTCGGCCCCATCATGGGTGTGGTACTCGACGGCTACAGCTTCAACCTGGAGTTCAATCGGGTTGGCGTGATGATGGCCGTGGTGATGCTCGGTCGTTTCTTCCTCAGCCTCTACCTGCAGACCCCGCGCGGCGAAGTGCTGATGCAGCGCTTCGAGACCACCGGCTCCGGCGTGCACGTGCGTGAGCCCGACTACAAGAGCCGGTTGCGCTGGATCATCCCGTTGCTGATCGTCGCCGCGGTGATCTTCCCGTTCTTCGCCAGCAAGTACCTGCTCACCGTGGTGATCCTCGGCCTGATCTACGTGTTGCTGGGCCTGGGCCTGAACATCGTGGTCGGCCTCGCCGGCCTGCTCGACCTCGGCTACGTGGCCTTCTACGCCATCGGTGCCTATGGCCTGGCGCTGGGCTACGAGCACCTGGGGCTGGGCTTCTGGTCCGCCTTGCCATTGTCCGCCGTTGCCGCAGCGCTGGCCGGCGCGTTGCTGGGCTTCCCGGTGTTGCGCATGCACGGTGACTACCTGGCCATCGTGACCCTGGGCTTCGGTGAGATCATCCGCCTGATCCTCAACAACTGGCTGAGCTTCACCGGTGGCCCGAACGGCATGTCGGTCCCGTCGCCGACCCTCTTCGGCCTGGAATTCGGCCGCCGGGCGAAGGATGGCGGGGTGCCGATCCACGAGTTCTTCGGTTTCACCTACAACCCCAACCTGAAGTTCCTGTTCATCTACGTGGTGCTCTTCCTGGTGGTGATGCTGGTGCTCTATATCAAGCACCGGCTGACCCGCATGCCGGTCGGTCGTGCCTGGGAGGCGCTGCGCGAAGATGAAATCGCCTGCCGCGCCATGGGCCTGAACCACGTGCTGGTGAAGCTCTCGGCCTTCATGCTGGGCGCCTCCACTGCAGGCCTGGCCGGCGTGTTCTTCGCCAGCTACCAGGGCTTCGTGAACCCGTCGTCCTTCACCTTCTTCGAGTCGGCGCTGATTCTTGCCATCGTCGTGCTTGGGGGCATGGGCTCCACCGTTGGCGTGGTAATCGCTGCGTTCGTCCTCACTGTCGCGCCGGAGCTGCTACGTAGTTTCGCCGACTACCGTGTGCTGCTCTTCGGCGTGCTCATGGTGGTGATGATGATCTGGCGGCCGCGCGGGCTGATCCGTATCAGCCGTGCCGGTTTCACCCCGCGTAAAGGAGTAGCCCCATGAGCGACGAAAACATCCTCAGCGTCGAGCACCTGATGATGCACTTCGGCGGCATCAAGGCGCTCAATGATGTCAGCCTGAAGATCAAGCGCGGCTCGATCTCCGCGCTGATCGGCCCCAACGGCGCCGGCAAGACCACCGTATTCAACTGCCTGACCGGTTTCTACAAGGCCACCGGCGGACGCATCCAGCTCAACACCCGGAGCGCCAGCACCGACGTGATCAAGGTACTGGGCGAACCCTTCCAGCCCACCGATTTCGTCAATCCGGCGCAGTTCGCCAGCCGCCTGCACTACAAGATGTTCGGCGGTACCCATCTGGTGAACCGCGCAGGGCTTGCGCGCACCTTCCAGAACATCCGTCTGTTCCGTGAAATGTCGGTGGTGGAGAACCTTCTGGTGGCCCAGCACATGTGGGTGAACCGCAGCCTGCTAGCGGGCGTGTTCAATACACCGGGCTTCCGCAAGTCCGAAGAGAACGCCCTTGACCATGCATTCTACTGGCTGGAAGTGGTGGACCTGGTGGACTGCGCCAACCGCCTGGCCGGCGAGCTTTCCTACGGCCAGCAGCGCCGCCTGGAAATCGCCCGCGCCATGTGCACCCGACCGCAACTGATCTGCCTCGACGAGCCCGCCGCCGGCCTCAATCCGGCCGAGACCGAAGCGCTCAGCCGGATCATCCGCAAGCTGCGCGACGAGCACGACCAGACCGTTCTGCTGATCGAACACGACATGGGCATGGTGATGAGCATTTCCGACCACATCGTGGTGCTGGACCACGGCGAAGTGATTGCCGAAGGCAACCCCCACGACATCCGCCACGATCCCAAGGTGATCGCCGCGTACCTTGGCGCCGAAGAGGAGGAAGTGGCATGAGTGCACCCCTCCTGGAATTCAAGGATGTCGATGTGTTCTACGGGCCCATCCAGGCCCTGAGAAAGGTCAGCCTGCACATCAATGAAGGTGAGACGGTGAGCCTGATCGGCGCCAACGGCGCGGGCAAGTCCACGTTGCTGATGTCGATCTTCGGCCAGCCGCGCGCAGCCAATGGCGCCATCGTCTACCGGGGCACGGACATCACCCACAGGTCGGCGCACTTCGTTGCCTCCAACGGCGTCGCTCAGTCGCCGGAAGGGCGCCGGGTGTTTCCCGACATGAGCGTGGAAGAGAACCTGCTGATGGGTACCATTCCCGTCGGCACGGACCATGCGGACGAAGACATGCAACGCATGTTCGACCTCTTCCCGCGTCTCAAGGAGCGGCGCAACCAGCGCGCCATGACCATGTCCGGCGGCGAACAGCAGATGCTCGCCATCGCCCGCGCGCTGATGAGCCGGCCCAAGCTGCTGTTGCTCGACGAACCGTCCCTGGGCCTTGCGCCCATCGTGGTCAAGCAGATCTTCCAGACCCTGCGGGAGCTGGCTCAGACCGGCATGACCATCTTCCTCGTCGAGCAGAACGCCAACCATGCGCTCAAGCTCTCCGACCGCGCCTATGTGATGGTCACCGGGGAAATCCGCATGAGCGGCACGGGCGAGGAGCTACTGGGCAACCAGGACGTCCGCAACGCCTATCTCGGCGGGCATTGACACACCGTCTACACCTTTCTCCGAGCGTCTCCCCTCTCCCTTCAGGGAGAGGGGTCGGGGGAGAGGGATGTCTGTTCACCCCCGCTCTACCAGGGAGTCCAAGATGCAAACCCTGCGCTTCTTCACCAACGCCGATGTCGCTGCGGCGCTGGATTACCCACAACTGATCGAAGCCTTGCGCCATGGCTTGGCCAACCCGGCCGAAGCCCCGGTGCGCGCCTGCCACGCGCTGCCACAAGACGCAACGTTGCTTTGCATGCCGGTCTGGCAGAAAGGGCACGGCGTCGGCGTGAAGCTGGTGACCGTGTATCCCCACAACGGCGAAAAGGGGCTGCCCTCGGTCGCCGCACTCTTCACGCTGTTCGACGACGCCACAGGGCGGCCGCTGGCGGTGCTGGAAGCCTCCGAACTGACCGCCCGACGCACCGCCTGTACCTCGGCGCTGGCCGCCAGCGCGCTGGTCCGACATGACGCCAGCCGACTGCTGGTGGTGGGCACCGGCACCCTGGCCGCGCACATGGTGCGGGCCCACTGCGTGGTGCGACAGTACGAGCGTGTGGATATTTGGGGCCGCCATCCGGACAAGGCTGCCGAACTGGTACGTACCCTCGCCGACGAAGGTTATCCGGTGCATGTCGCGCCCGACCTGCAGACCTGCGCCCAGCAGGCTGACTGCATCAGTTGCGTCACCACTTCCACTTCTCCGCTGATCCTCGGGGACTGGCTGCGGCCAGGCACCCATCTGGACCTTGTGGGCGCCTTCCTGCCGACCATGCGGGAAACCGACAGTGCCGCCGTGGCCCGCTCGCGTATCGTCGTCGACACCCGTGCCGGAGCCCTGGAAGAAGCCGGCGACCTGCTGTTCGCCATCGCTGACGGTGCCATCACGGAGCAGGCCATCCACTTCGAACTCGCCGACCTGCTGCATGGCCGTGGCCATCGCCAGACCAACAGCGAAATCACCCTGTTCAAGTCCGTGGGCTACGCCCTGGAAGACTTGATTGCGGCGCAGGTGTTGTTGCAGGCGGTGCAATAAGCCGTTGTAGGAGCGAATTCATTCGCGACGGGGCGTGCAGTGGTCTTTCTCGGCAGCCCTGCGGCCTGCTTTCGCGAATGAACTCGCTCCCACGGCTGTTCAGAGTTCATCCCCTTCCACGACAGCGGGCAGCTTCGCCGCCAGCACTTCCACTCGTTCGATCGTCGGCGGCTCGCTGAACAGTTCGTCGGCTCGACTCATCAGGGCTTCCGCGACTTTTCCGGTGATGTGGGCCTGCAGCCCCAGATCGTTGGTGAAGGCATCGAAGATGCCGAAGGTCGTCGACCCCATGCGCAGGGCGAACCAGGCCGTGGTATCGGGCTCTTCCTGCACCAGTCGCAGGCCGCCACGGAGGAAGTCCTCCACTTCGGCGACTTTGCCCGGTTTGGCTTCCAGGCGTACCAGTAAGGCGACTTTGACCATGTCTCGACTCCTCTGTGGGTGAGGCAGGCAAGTCTAGGCCGATGGAAGAGAGAGCCAGACCCGCTTGTCCGAAGTGAAGATATCCACAACCAATGGGAAGCGCGGCGAGTTTTCCTGTAGGGGACGAATTCATTCGCCAAGGGCGGCGCAGCTGTCCCCATTGACCTTCAAGGGCAGCCTCTTGGCCTGCTTGGCGTATGGAATCGCCCTCACGACGGAGTTGATCACAATCTCTGTGCAGCGTTCTGTGGATAACTTGGGAGCAATTGCTTCCACGCCCCACAGTCCGCAGCCCCAAAAGCGCTGCTCATAAACTGATCAGTTTGGCTAAGTGCCGGGTAAACAGTGGCTTACGCACTTCCTTCGCTACAGCACCCCCGACCATCGAGTTGTCCCCGGCAGCTGTGTGGAAAGCTGTGGATAAGCTTGGGAGTAAAGGCTGCGGCCCAGTGCTGGCGAGGGTTGCATGGAGGTGCTGGTTTTTTCGCCATCAGCTCGTCCCTGTGGATGTCGTAACCTATGCCGGTCTATCGCAACGGGCCCGTGCCCCAGAGCAAGGAGAACAGCATGACTTCCACCCTTTTCATCACCGGCGCCACCTCGGGATTTGGCGAAGCCTGCGCCCGGCGATTCGCCCAGGCCGGCTGGTCGCTGGTGCTGACCGGCCGCCGCGCCGCACGCCTGCAGGCGCTCAAGGATGAGCTTTCGGCCCTGACCGATGTGCACACGCTGGAGCTGGATGTGCGCGATCGCAAGGCCATGGAAGCGGCCATTGCAGGCCTGCCGGCGAAGTACGAAAAGATCCGTGGCCTGATCAACAACGCCGGCCTGGCCCTGGGCGCCGACCCCGCGCCCAAATGCGACCTGGATGACTGGGACGTCATGGTCGATACCAACATCAAGGGCCTGATGTACAGCACCCGTCTGCTGCTGCCGCACCTGATCGCCCATGGCCGTGGTGCGAGCATCGTCAACCTGGGTTCGGTGGCCGGCAACTGGCCCTATCCTGGCAGCCACGTGTACGGAGCCACCAAGGCGTTCGTCGGCCAGTTCTCGTTGAACCTGCGCAACGACCTCGTGGGCACCGGCGTGCGTGTCACCAACATCGAGCCGGGCCTGTGCGAGAGCGAGTTTTCCCTGGTGCGCTTCGGCGGAGACCAGGCCAAGTACGACGCCACATACGCCGGCGCCGAAGCCATCCAGCCGGAAGACATCGCCGAAACCATTTTCTGGATCATGAACCAGCCGGCCCACGTGAACATCAACAGCCTGGAGCTCATGCCAGTGAGCCAGACCTGGGCGGGCTTCGCGGTCAATCGTTCAGCGAAGTGATACGTGTCGAGCGCCCCAGCAGCTGCAGGGCGCGATCCGGGTAGTCGGTGATCAGGCCATTCGCTCCCATGTCCAGCAGGTGGCGCATGGCCGGTTGCTCGTTGATGGTCCACATCTGGACTGCCAGGCCGCGCTGCAGGGCGGTCCGCATGAGGCTGTCGCTGGCCACTTGCAGGCCGCCGCTGCGCTCGGGGATCTGCAAGGCCTGGTAGGAGGGGCTGACCAGGCTGCCCAGGCCGATCCAGTTCAATGCCACCAACAGGCGCACGGAAGTGGGGCCGGCCGACGTGGCGACGCCGGGACAGACTTCGCGGAAGCGCTTGAGGCTGCGTTCGTAGAAACTCCCCACCAGCACTCGCTGGCGCTGCTGGTGCTTGTCCAGCAACGCGCACAACTGCTCCTCCATGCCCACATCCGGCACCTTGATCTCAACGACCTTGGGTTGCTCCGGAAAACGCTCCAGCACCTCGGCGAAGGTGGGGATGCGAATGCCCTGGCCACGGTACGGGTAGCTCTCGCCACCGTCGGCACTCCAGCGGTAGCCGGCGTCCAGGGCCTGCACGTCCGTCAGGGCGAGGTCGGCCACCTGGCCGTCGCCGTTGGTGGTGCGGTCCACCCGCGGGTCATGCAGTACCACCAGCTCGCCGTCGCGGGTGCGACGGACATCCATTTCGAGCATGTCCACCTTGAGGGCGGCGGCCCGCTCGAAGGCGAACAGGGTGTTCTCCGGCCAGAGGCCGCGACCGCCGCGATGGGCAATAACCAGCGGGTGGTCGCCCAGACCTGCGAGCACGGCAGGGCGTTCCGCCGGGCGGCTGGTCAGGGCCAGCGCCAGCAAGGCGACAACGACAAGGAACAGGGGGGCGAGAAAGAATCGGGCGAAGCGCTTCATGTTGTTCTTATCCGTAAGACGTGGACGGGCGTGCCGAATCAAACGCGGGGACTATGACAAAGACGTGACGGTGAGGCGAGGGGGAGGTGTGCGGGTTGGGACAAGGAACTCGTTGCAATATCTATCGCGAATGAATTCGCTCCCACAGAAGAAGCCGCACACGCCCTTGTGGGAGCGAATTCATTCGCGAAAACCCCGGATGGGGTGTCCTTGGACTCAGCTCGCCAGCAACCACACGCCGGCACTGGCCGAAACACCACCTGCGATGCGCACCAGTGGTGCGGCGGTACGCGGCAAAGCGCGAACCAGGCCGTAGCCGGCGGCATGCAGGGCGGCAGTGGCGGCGACGAAACCGGCGGCGTAGCCCCATGGGCTGGACAGGTCCGGCAGTTCGAGGCCGTGGGCGACACCGTGGGCCAGGGCGAACGCCACAGTCAGACCCACGGCCAGCCACAGCGGCGGGCGCACCGCCAAGGCGACCAAAAGGCCGAGGGCGAGCACCGAGCCGGCGATACCGGTTTCCATCAGCGGCATTTCCACACCGGCGAAGCCCAGCAGGCCCCCCAGCAGCATGGTGCCGACGAAAGTGAGCGGCAGTGCCCAACGAGCGGGGCCCTGTTGCTGTGCGGCCCAGAGACCGACGGCGAGCATGGCCAGCAGGTGATCGAGGCCGGAAATCGGGTGGGCGATGCCCGACATCATGCCGGCGTGGTCATGGCCAGCATGGGCGAAGGCCATGGCCGGTGTGAGAAACAGGGCGATGGCGAAGAGCGTCTTGCGCAGGTTCATGGTGAGGCTCCTTTCTCATGTTTAGGTTCAGGCGGCCAGCAGGCCCTGCTTCTCGATGAAGGCGATGATCTCGTCGAGACCCTGGCCGACCTTCTGATTGCTGAACACGAATGGCCGCTCGCCGCGCATCTTGCGGGCGTCGCGGTCCATCACTTCCAGGGACGCGCCGACCATGGGCGCCAGATCCACCTTGTTGATCACCAGCAGGTCGGACTTGCAGATACCGGGGCCGCCCTTGCGTGGCAGCTTGTCGCCGGCGGAAACGTCGATCACGTAGATGGTCAGGTCGGAGAGTTCCGGGCTGAAGGTGGCGGAAAGGTTGTCGCCGCCGGACTCCACCAGGATCAGGTCCAGACCGGGGAAGCGGCGATTGAGCTGCTCCACGGCTTCGAGGTTGATCGAGGCGTCTTCGCGGATCGCGGTGTGCGGGCAGCCTCCGGTCTCGACGCCAATGATGCGCTCCGGCGCCAGGGCCTCGTTGCGCACCAGGAACTGGGCGTCTTCCTGGGTGTAGATGTCATTGGTCACCACCGCGAGGTTGTAGCGCTCGCGCAGCGCACGGCAGAGGGCCAGGGTCAGGGCGGTCTTGCCGGAACCTACCGGGCCGCCGATACCGACGCGCAAGGGTTGGCTGTTCATATGCTGTGCATCTCCTAGGAACGGAACAGACGGCTGTATTGACGCTCATGCGCCATGCTCGCCAAGGACAGGCCGAAGGCGGCGCTGCCCCAGCGGGTCGGGGGGATTTCACTGGCTTCGCGCTGCGCCTGCTCCAGGCAGGGCAGCAGGGCGGAGGTCAGGCGCTGGGCGGCCTGCTGGCCCAGCGGCAGGGTCTTCATCAGCACCGCCAGCTGGTTTTCCAGCCAGCCCCAGAGCCAGGCGGCCAGGGCGTCCGGCGGCGCGATGGACCAGGCGCGGGCGGCCAGGGCCCAGGCCACGGCCAGGCCGGGTTCTTCCAGCTCGCCGAGCAGATGGCGCGCGGCGTCGTCCTGCTCGGGGAGGTCATGCAGGAGTTGCTGCAGGGAATAACCCATTTGCCGGCTTTCCAACTGCAGTTCGCGGGTTTCGCGGCTGGCGCGATGACGCTCGGCGAGGCGCTTCAGCTCGATCCAGTCTTCGCGTGCTGCTGCATCGCAGTGGGCCAGCAACAAGGGCGCCTCGAAGCGCGCAAGGTTGAGTAGCAGCTGATCCCTGATCCAGCGCGCGGCGCTATCCGGGTCATGCACCTGGCCCGAGTCCACGGCCAGCTCTAGCCCCTGGGAATAGCTGTAGCCGCCAATGGGCAGCTGCGGACTGGCGAGGCGGAGCAATTGCCAGGCGTTGTTCACTTGCGCACACCGAACTGATGCAGGCGTGGTGCGTAGCTGAAATCGGCTTCGAGCTGATGAGAATGGTGATGGCCACCGCCATAGGCGCCGTGCTCGGGCTGGAAGCCCGCTTCGATGTTTTCCACCGTGGCGCCCAGTTGTTCGAGCATCGCCTTCAGCACGTAATCGTCCAGCAGGCGCAGCCAGCCATCGCCGATCTCCAGGGCGACGTGGCGGTTGCCAAGGTGGTAGGCAGCGCGGGTCAATTCGAAGGCGCTGACGCAGGTGACATGGAGCAGGGCTTCGGGGCGGGCGCTGATGCGCACCACTCGGCCGTCCTGGCTGCGCAGGCAATCGCCGTCGCGCAGGGGCGGCTGGCCGCGTTCGAGGAACAGGCCGACGTCTTCGCCCTTCACCGTGAAGCAGCGCAGACGGCTCTTGCTGCGCCCTTCATAGGTCAGCAACAGCTCTTCGTCCCAGCTCGATTGGGCTTCTATTCGTTCGTGGATGACCAGCATCGGGTGAATCCGGCAGTGTGCAATGCCGGGTGCAGAGCAAGGCCCTTGCCAAGATGGCCGGGCGCCCGCTCACAGGGGCTTTGGCGAAGCCGTGCCTGCCTGTGGGGCGTGATGATGGTCCGTGATGGTGCGAGCTGCACCCAGGTGGTGCGGCGGTATTGGCGGAACGGTCAGCTTTTTGGCTTGCCGGGGCCGAGCCAGTGTTTGCCACCGATCATGATGAAGCGCAGCTGCTGGGTGATCTTGGCGGCAGGCAGGAGGTGCGGCGGCAGATTGTCCGCCGGCGGGTCGATCAGTTCCGGAAGGGTGGCGAATACCGTTTTCACCACCAGGTCGGCTACCAGGTCCAGGCAGTCGTCATCCAGGTGCGGCATGCGGTTGATCAACTTGAGGTCCGCAGCCAGATCATCGGTGATGCGTTGGCGCAGTGCGCCGATGGCCTGGCGTACGGCATGCGAGCCGCCGTATTGCTCGCGGGCGAGGAAGAGAAACTGGCCGCGATTGGCGGCAACTGCATCCAGGAAGATGCGCACCGAGGCTTCGATGATGCCGCCCAGCTCGAACTCGTTCTGGCGCACCATTCGGATCGTTGCGCGAAAGGTCTCGCCGACTTCCTCGACCAGGGCCAGGCCGAGTTCGTCCATATCGTTGAAATGGCGATAGAAGCCGGTGGGCACGATGCCGGCGTTGCGCGCCACTTCCCGCAGGCTCAGGCCGCCGAAGCCGCGTCCGCTGTCCATCAGGAGGCGCGCGGCGTCCATCAGGGCGTGGCGGGTCTGCTGCTTCTGTTCCGAGCGTTGAGTCATGGGGCGCGGCCGTTGGCGAATGTGCGGCGCACTCTAGCAAAAGCGCTTTGGGGGCGTCGAACCCGCTTCAGTGAACATGTGTTGACTGTAATTCGTCTCTTCATGCAGCCTAGTGCACAACTGTTCACTAGAGTCTGTCCATGCCCCTTTTGTCCCTATCCCTGGCGCGCCGTTTCGGCCCTGCGCTCTGGCCTCTGCGTGCGCTGGTCGCCGGAGGGTGGTTGCAGGAGTCCGAACTGGATTGCCTGCTGCGCCGCGCTCATCCGGTCCTGCGACTGAACCGGGTGTTCGCCCGCGTCGAGTCCCGTCGCTGGGTGGCCGACGACATGCTCGCCCTCGGCCTGCGCACCAATGGCAATGCGCACGGCTGGCGACCCGGCCAGCATGTGCGGCTTTACCAGGAGCTGGATGGCGTACGTCATGGACGCAGCTATAGCCTGCTGGCGGCGGAGGTGGACGGACGCATCGAACTGGCGGTGAAACGCCAACCGGGTGGACGCCTTTCCAACGGGTTGCTGGATCGGCTGGAGGTGGGCCACGTGCTGGAGCTGGAACCGGCCCAGGGTGAACTGGCTTGGCCGAGCGACGCGGCTTCCGTATTGCTACTGGCCGCCGGCTCGGGCATCACCCCCTTGCTCGGCCTGCTGCGCCAGGCGCTGGCCCGTGGCTTCAGTGCGCCGGTGACACTGTTGCACTACGTGCGTCGGCGCAGTCAGCGCGCCTTCAGCGAAGAACTGCAGGCACTGATGCGGCGCCATCCCAACCTTCAGGTGCGCTGGGCTATCAGCGGCGAGGCACCCTCCACCCTTGGCCGATGAGCTGATGGGGCGCTTCCGGGCGGATCATCTGGCCGGGTGGCCGGCCCACAGCCTGCTGGCTTGCGGGCCGCATGGTTTCGTGGCGGGCGTTCGCGACTGGTGGCAGGCATTGCCCCGCGACGGCAGCCTGCAACTGGAGGCCTTCACGCCTCCGGCGCCCGCGGTCGGGATTGGCACAGCAGTGCGCCTGCGTTTTGCCCGGTCGCATCGGGAGTTGCCCGGCAGCAGCGCCGTCAATCTGCTGGAACAGGCCGAATCCCACGGTTTGCGCCCGCCCCATGGCTGCCGCCAGGGCATCTGCGCGGGATGCACCTGCCAGCTGCTGGCCGGCAGCGTGCGAGACCTGCGCACCGGCGCTGTGACAGCCGGGCCGGGTCTGCCGATCCGCCTCTGCGTCAGCGCGCCGGTGGGCGATGTGGAATTGGAACTCTAGGACTTGTGATGCGAAGCGACCGCGAACTTACCCCTGCCGAGCTGGATGCCTTCGGCGTTGAGCTGGACGACTTGCGCCAGCGCACCCTGGACGACCTGGGCGAAGCCGATGCCCGCTACATTCGCCGCATCCGTGCGGCTGTGCGTTTCTGCTGCTGGAGCGGGCGCGTCTTGCTGCTGCTCGGTTGGTTCCCACCCAGCTGGCTGCTGGGCGTGGCCCTGCTCGGGCTGGGCAAGATCCTCGAAAACATGGAGCTTGGTCATAACGTCATGCATGGCCAGTACGACTGGATGAACGACCCGGAGCTGCGCGGCACCCGCTATGAATGGGATATCGCCGGGCCTTCCGACTTCTGGCGACATACCCATAATCACATCCACCACAGCTACACCAACGTGCTCGGCATGGATGATGACGTGGGCTATGGCGTGGTGCGGCTGTTTCCCGAGCAGCGCTGGAAGCCCTTCTACCGCTGGCAACCATTGTGGGTGGCGTTGCAGGCTGTGCTGTTCCAGTACTCGGTAGCCGTGCAGCACCTGCGCCTGGATCAGTACGTCAAGGGCCGTATGAGCGCCGATGAATTGCGCCCGCTACTGCGCCAGTTCAATGCCAAGGTACTGCGCCAATCGGTGAAGGATTACCTGGCTTTTCCGCTCCTGGCGTTGCTGGTGGGAGGGAGCGTGACGGCGGTGCTCGTGGGGAATCTACTGGCCAACCTGATCCGCAACCTGTGGACTTTTACCGTGATTTTCTGCGGCCACTTCACTGAGCGCGCGGCGGTCTTCCCCGCCGACGTGCTGGAAGGGGAAAGTCGTGGTCACTGGTACCTGCGCCAACTGCGCGGCTCCAGCAATCTGGAAGGTGGCCCGTTGTTCCATATCCTCACCGGCAACCTCAGTCACCAGATCGAACACCATCTGTTCCCCGACCTGCCGGCGCGGCGTTATTCCGAGATGGCCAAGCAGGTGCGGGAGATCGCCCGGCGATATGGGCAGGATTACAACAGCGGTCGTTTGTCGGTGCAGTTCGGCAGCGTGATGAAGCGCATCTGGAAGTACCGGTTGGCCTGAGTTCGCAAGTGA
Organism: Pseudomonas sp. DY-1; assembly: GCF_003626975.1. Taxonomy (NCBI): domain Bacteria; kingdom Pseudomonadati; phylum Pseudomonadota; class Gammaproteobacteria; order Pseudomonadales; family Pseudomonadaceae; genus Pseudomonas; species Pseudomonas sp. DY-1. The sequence continues at coordinate 4,851,318 of NZ_CP032616.1, forward strand.
ACACGTGCTTGTGGGTTGGGTCGGGCGGCGCTCCGCCGAGGAACGAAGCCAAACGGCAGGCGCTTCCCTCTCCCTCTGGGAGAAGGGTTGGGAGTGAGGAACGGTTGTGGCCGCTCTGGCGCCCAAGGGCGAACCTGCGGTCCGCTTGGCGAATGAACTCGCCCCTACAGATTGCGGATATCCACAAACAACAAGCCCGGCATCCGCCGGGCTTTGAGGGTTTACCGCGTACTGCGATCAACTGATGCGCTGGGCTTGTGGCAGGCGATCGGCGCCACCTTCGGCAACGCGCAGGGCATTGGTGCGATCAGAGCCACCCTCAGCCACGCGGTCCAGGACCATGAAGCCGCCTTCCACTGCAACCGGCTCGATGACCTGGATGCTGGAACCTTCCTTCGATTCACCCAGTACTGGCTGGAAAGCGGCCGGCAGGGCGAAAGCGCTGGTGCTCAGGGCGGCGATGAACAGGGCGGCGAAGGCTTGGGTTTTCATGATCGTGGGCTCCTCGAAGGGGGCTGGAAGCGGGGTACGGAGCCAATTCTACGGACGGGGATTCGATTAAAAAGTGATCACTCTAGATAGGGAACATCAACGCCGTTAATGTTCTGTGGAGCCTTTTATAATCAATGCCTTGCGCCAACTTGCAGGCAAGTGGGCGGAATAGGCGGCAATAGAAGCGATGCGTTCGATGGAGCATCTCGGCACATTCGCAGGTCGATAAGGCATGGAGATCACGTGGCCCGCGAGCGGCTGCCGTGAGCAACGGGGAGAAGTGCATGACGCGAGGTCTTCGCATCCTGGCCAGGACGGTCCTGGCATTGGCGCTGCTGCTGGCGGCCTTGCTGGTGCTGGTTGCCACCTTCGACTGGAACCGCATCAAACCGGCACTCAACCAGCGTGTATCCGCCGAGCTGGGGCGGGAGTTCGCCATCGAAGGCGATCTCAGCGTCATCTGGCAGCGCGAGGAAGGTGAGGGGGGCTGGCGTGCCCTGTTGCCCTGGCCGCATTTCGTGGCCGAGAAGCTGCACCTGGGGAATCCCGAATGGGCCAAGGGGGGCGACTTCGTCACGCTGGAACGGGTGGAGTTCCGTGTCGCGCCGCTGCCGCTGCTCTGGCAGCAGCTGAGCATCCCGCGCATCGATCTGGGTAGCCCCAAGGCCAGCGTCCGGCGCCTGTCGGATGGCCGTAATAACTGGACCTTCGAGCTGCCGGAAAAGCCGCAGGACGGACAGCAGCAGGGCTCCAGCTGGAGCCTGGATATCGGCACCATTGGCTTCGACAAGGGCCAGGTCAAGGTGGATGACGCCCAGACCGGCACCCGGCTCGACATTCTCATCGATCCACTGGGCAAGCCCATTCCGTTCAGTGAGCTGCTGCCGGCCAAGGGAGCCCGGCCGGCGGCGACCACCGCTCAGGACTACGCCTTCGGCTGGCAGGCGAAGGGCAGTTACAAGAGTCAGCCGCTGGATGGCAAGGGCAAGGCGGGTGGCTTGCTGGCGTTGCAGAATGCCGACCTGCCATTCCCGCTGCAGGCTGAAATCAAGGCCGGCGACACTCGCATCGCCTTGCTGGGAACCTTGACTGACCCGCGCGAGCTCGGCGCCCTCGACCTGCGTCTGCAGCTTTCCGGCAAGAGCCTCGCCCAGCTCTATCCGCTGACGGGCGTCACGCTGCCGGAAACTCCGGCTTACTCCACCGACGGCCGGCTGGTGGCCCAACTGCAAGAACCCGGTGGGGCGAAGTTCCACTACCAGGGGTTCAACGGTCGCATTGGCGGTAGCGATATCCATGGCGATCTCACGTATGTCGCCAGCCAGCCCCGGCCCAAGCTCTCCGGCACCCTGACTTCGGAACAGCTACGCTTCGCCGATCTCGGCCCACTGATCGGCGCTGATTCACGGGCGGGTCAGCAGGCGCGTGGCGTCACTACGCGGCAGCCGACGGACAAGGTGCTGCCGGTGGAGGAATTCCGCACCGAACGCTGGCGGGCAATGGATGCCGATGTGAATTTCACCGGCAAGCGCATCCAGCACAGCGAGAAGCTGCCCTTCACCGACCTCTCCACCCATGTGCTGCTCGATGACGGCCTGCTCAGCCTTGCACCTCTGCGCTTTGGCGTAGCTGGTGGCGACCTGGATTCCACGATCCGTCTCGACGGGCGACGCATGCCACTGACTGGCAGGGCGCAGATCAAGGCGCGGCACTTCAAGCTCAAGGCGCTGTTCCCCAATGTCCAGGCTATGCGCAACAGCCTGGGCGAACTGAACGGCACGGCGGACCTTTCCGGCACCGGAAACTCGGTGGCAGCGCTGCTGGGCACGGCCAATGGCGATGTGCAGATGCTGGTCAACGACGGCACCATCAGCCGCAACCTGATGGAGATCGCCGGGCTCAATATGGGCAATTACCTGGTGGGGCGGCTGTTCGGCGACGAGGAAGTGAAGATCAATTGCGCGGCGGCAGACCTGGGCCTGAAGGACGGCCTGATGACCCCGCGCCTGTTCGTCTTCGACACCGAGAATGCACTGGTGCGGATCGACGGCAATGCCAACTTCCGCAACGAGCGCCTGGACCTCAGCGTCAATCCGGATTCCAAGGGCATGCGGGTATTCTCGCTGCGTTCGCCACTCTACGTGCGCGGCACCTTCAAGAATCCCCAGGCCGGGGTGCAGACAGTGCCGTTGGTGGTGCGCGGGGCGGGCATGCTGGCGTTGGGTGTGGCGGTAGCGCCGGCAGCTGCCTTGCTGGCGCTGGTGGCGCCGGCGGCCGGAGGCGGCGAGGGTAATGCGTGCCAGCCCCTGTTGCAGCAGATGCACAAGCGTTAGGCGGACGCTTTACCGAGGACTCGCTGATGCGTTTGCCGGGCCGGCCTCAAAGCTGATCGCGCTCCGCCTGCTCACGCTGGCCGCAGGTCATGAAGCCCTTGTGACGTACGCGGCCGGTGCTGTCGAAGCTGATGTGATAGGGCTGTTGGTGCCCTTCTTCATTGAGGATGTAGTTGTTGCAGGAACCCGGGTGCACGCTGCGCTGGACGACTGAAGAGGGACGCCCACCGATGATCAGCACCTGCTGCCGGCTCATTCCGGGTTCGACTTCCTCCACCAGAGGCTGGTTGCGGAAGGTGAGATAGTCGGTGGGGTTTTCGATCTTGCTGGCGCAGCCCGCCATCGATGCCAGGGCACAAGCCATGACAAGCGCTTGCTTGTACATCATGGGTCCTCATGGGTTAACGCTGTTGAAACACAGCGCTTGGATCATCGGAAACTGGGGAGAGTTCGCCCGAGTTCGCCGGTAGGCGAAGCAGGCGATGGACGGCATTGCGCCAGCAGCTGGCGAAATGCCTGGAGGAGGGACTGAAAGCCCCGGCGGGCGAGGCTTTCAGGAGATCTGATGGCGAATTGCCCGATGCCACCGTTCGGTAGCGATAAGGCCGATCAATAACCGTCGTGTTCCGCCTGCTTCTGGGCCTTCTCGCGCTCGGCCTGCTCGCGTTGCTGGCAGGTCATGAAGCCCTTTTCCTCGACCCGGCCGCTGCCGTCGAAGCTGACGTGGTACGCCTGCTGGTGGCCGTCCTGGTTGAGGATGTAATCGTTGCAGATACCGGCATTGACCTTGCGACGGGCAGACGACGATGGCGGGCCGCCGATGTTGCGCACCTGCGATTCGGTCATGCCTTCTTCGACCTGCTTGACCAGCGGCTGGTCGCGGTAGGTGTAGTAGTCGGTGGGGTTTTCCAACTTGCTGGCGCAGCCGGCCATCGAGGCCAGGGCGCAGGCCAGCAGCAACGCTTGCTTGCTCATGGCAGAACTTCCCTATCTGGCGCGGGCTCGCCCCGCGATGGGGTTGAGCCTAGCAGGCAGTTGAAAAACTACCTGCTCTGTCGATGGGGTGTCCCGGTTCGCCGTTGAATGCTCAGCCGTAGCGTTTCTTCGCTTCGATGGCCAGGCCGCTGCCGATGCTGCCGAACAGGTTGCCTTCCACCTGGCGGGCATTGGGCAGCATCGCCGCCACGCTCTGGCGCAGCGCCGGAATGCCGCTGGAGCCACCGGTGAAGAACAGGGTGTCGACCTGGTCGGCTCGCACGCCGGCCTGGTTCAGCAGGGCATCGACACTGGCGCGGATACGCACCAGGAGGTCGTCGATGGCGCTCTCGAACAGCGCGCGGGTCAGCATCACGTCCAGGCCGGGTTCGATACGTGTCAGGTCGATGCGGCGGTTCTCGCCCTCGGTCAGCTCGATCTTGCTGTCTTCCACCTGCATCGCCAGCCAGTGGCCGGCGCGCTGCTCGATCAGGCTGAAGAGGCGGTCGATGCCGGTCGCGTCGACGATGTCGTAGCGCATGTTCTTCAGCGCCAGTTGCGCCTTCTGGGCGTACACGGCGTTGATGGTGTGCCAGGTAGCCAGGTTAAGGTGGTAGCTGGTGGGCATCAGCGCATCGCTCTTCATGCGGCTGCCATAGCCGAACAGCGGCATCACGCCTTGCAGGCTGAGTTGCTTGTCGAAGTCGGTGCCGCCGATGTGCACGCCGCCGGTGGCGAGAATGTCGTCCTGGCGATCGGCCACTTCACGGCGCTCGGGCGAGAGGCGTACCAGGGAGAAGTCCGAGGTACCGCCGCCGATGTCGACGATCAGCACCAGTTCCTCACGCTCGATTTCTCGCTCGTAGTCGAACGCAGCAGCGATGGGTTCGAACTGGAAGGACACATCCTTGAAGCCGAGCTTCTGCGCCACGGCCACCAAGGTGTTCTGGGCTTCCTGATCGGCCTCCGGATCGTCATCCACGAAGAACACCGGGCGACCCAGTACCACCTGCTCGAACTCGTGGCCGGCAGCTGTTTCGGCGCGCTGCTTGAGCTGGCCGATGAACAGGCCAAGGAGGTCCTTGAAGGGCAGGGCGCTGCCCAGCACCGTGGTTTCGCTCTTGAGCAGCGGCGAGCCCAGCAGGCTCTTCAGCGAGCGCATCAGGCGGCCTTCATAGCCTTCCAGGTATTCGTGCAGGGCCTGGCGGCCATAGGCCGGGCGGCGTTCCTCGGTGTTGAAGAAAACCACCGAAGGCAGGGTGAACTTGTCGTCCTCCAGGGCGATCAGCGGCTCCACATCCGGGCGCCACCATCCGACGGTGGAGTTGGAGGTTCCGAAGTCGATGCCCAGGGCCTGGGCGGAGAGGACGTTGCTCATGTCGCGGGTGTTCCGAAAAAAACGGCCGAGCAGTTTACGCGAGCGGAATCAGGTTGTCCGGCACAGTTCGTCGCGCTGGCTAGACTTCCCTCCTGTGGATAAACAGGGAGACCCTTCCATGAAGAAACTATGCCTGCCCGTGATGTTCATCGCCCTGCTGGCCGCCGGCCAGGGCTTCGCCGCTACCCAGCAGGAAAAGATGAAAACCTGCAACGCCGACGCCTCGGCCAAGTCCCTCAAGGGCGACGAGCGCAAGGCCTTCATGAGCAAGTGCCTGAAGATGACCCAGCAGGAGCGCATGACGGCCTGCAACAAGGACGCTTCGGAAAAGACCCTGAAAGGTGACGAGCGCAAGGCTTTCATGAGCCAGTGCCTGAAGAAGGACTAGCGCAAGCCTCGACGCCAGCTTCCCGACATCGAACTGGCTAGATGTACGCCAGTAACCGGCCTGCCGACATTACCCCGCACCAGATCAGTATCGACAGCGCCACCTGCAGCCGCCCGCCAGCGGGTGGCTGCTGGTCCCAGTCCACCAGCCGTGCGCTCCACAGAGCGCGGAACAGCAAGGCGTTGACGACTCCCACGGCGACCAGCAGCAGCTTGAGTTGCAGCAGCCAGTTCCCCAACAGTGGCCCCGCGTCGGCGGCGAACAGGCAGAAACCGGTAAACAGCAGGAGCAGCAACCCGGCAATTCCGATCGGTGTCAGGCGGCGCGACGTCTCCTGCAGCGGCACTTCGCGGGCAAGTCCGAGCAGGCGCAGATCGAGCAGCAGCATCGAGCCGAGCAACATCACCAGCCCGAGCAGGTGCAGCAGGTTGGCCGCCGGGTAGAACAGCGTGGACTCGCGCATCAGCGTGCCAAAGGGCGAGGCCTCCAGCTGTTCCGCCCAGGGCAGGACGAACTCCATCACCGCCTCAGCGCAGCTCCACCGTGCGTCCGTCGACGATCACTCGCTCCGCGCGGATCTCCGCCGTGCCGTCCTTGCGTGGGTACCCGATAATGCTCACCCGCTTGCCGGGGAGCAGGTCCGCTTCCGGTAATCCTCGCGCCGCCATGCGGCTGATGGGCGCCAGCACCACGTGCCATTCACGGCCTTCGTAGTCGATGGTGATATGCGCATGGGGATTGCGGTAGGAGAGTTCCTTGACCGGCGCCTCGATGGTCAGCGTCTTGCCGGCGTCATAGGAGCTCCAGCCGTGATGGGCTAAGGCAGCGGTGGCGCCGAGTACCAGGGCGAAGAAGGCGATCAGCAGGGTGAGCTTTCTCATTGGGTGGCCTCCAGGCAGCGACCCGGAAAGCGTAGGCGCTCTATGGATTAATCGCCGCCGGGGCAGTTTCCCGAAACACAATGGTCGCTGAGCAACTGCGGGAGCGAATTCCTTCGCGATTGAAATCGCTCCCACAGCGGATTGCCGGATCGGTGAAGCGTGATCCCCCTACGGCATCCCCATCCAGCCCAGAGTCAGAGACGTCAGCACCAGGTAACGCCCCGCTTTGGCCAGCGTCACCAGCGCCAGGAACACCCAGAAGGATTCCCGCATCACCCCGGCCACAAGGGTCAGTGGATCGCCGATCACCGGTACCCAGGCCAGCAGCAGCGACCAGCGCCCGTAGCGGTGGTAGAAGGCCTGAGCCCGTTCCATCTGCGCCGGCTTTACCGGGAACCAGCGGCGTTCGCGGAAGTGCTCCAGGTAGCGTCCCAGCCACCAGTTCACCAGCGAGCCCAATACATTGCCGAAGGTTGCTACCGCCACCAGCGCCCAGGCCGGATGGGCCTTGCCCAGCAGAAGTCCGACCAGCACGGCTTCTGATTGCAGGGGGAGCAGGGTGGCGGCGCCGAAGGCGGACAGGAACAGGCCCAGGTAGGCGGTGAGTGCCAGCACGGCAGCGTCTCGAAAAAGGGGGCGTCAGTGTGGCGGCCGACGAAGTGCCGGACAAGTCGGGTGGCGCTTAAGCGAATTGAAAGACTGATCCGTTAGAATGGGCGCAGTCTGACAATGGAAAAACGGGGGCGTCGACTCCAGAGTTACGGAGCCGGCTTCATTCTGACCCCCTTCTGATCTTTGGTGCCCTTTATGCGTAGAGCTTCTCATCACGAGTTGCGCACGGCCTTTCGTGCGCTGCTGGACTCGGATTCCTGTTATCACACCGCTTCGGTGTTCGACCCCATGTCCGCCCGCATCGCTGCTGACCTCGGTTTCGAAGTCGGCATTCTCGGTGGCTCGGTTGCGTCCCTGCAGGTGCTCGCCGCGCCTGACTTCGCCCTGATCACGCTCAGCGAGTTCGTCGAACAGGCCACCCGCATCGGCCGCGTTTCGCGCCTGCCGGTCATCGCCGACGCCGACCACGGCTACGGCAACGCCCTCAACGTGATGCGTACCGTGGTCGAACTGGAGCGTGCCGGCATCGCCGCACTGACCATCGAAGACACCCTGCTGCCGGCCCAGTTCGGCCGCAAGTCCACCGACCTGATCCCGGTGGAAGAGGGCGTCGGCAAGATCCGCGCTGCCCTGGAGGCGCGCGTCGATCCGGACCTGGCGATCATCGCCCGCACCCACGCCGGTGTGCTCAGTACCGACGAAGTGATCAAGCGCACCAAGGCCTATGAGGCTGCCGGCGCAGATGGCATCTGCATGGTCGGCGTGGCTGACTTCGAGCATCTGGAAAAGATCGCCGAGCACTTGAGCATTCCGCTGATGCTGGTCACGTACGGCAACCCCAAACTGCGTGACAACGAGCGCCTCGCCCGCCTTGGCGTGCGCATCGTGGTCAATGGACACGCTGCCTACTTCGCCGCCATCAAGGCGACCTACGACTGCCTGCGCGAGCAGCGCCAGGTAGCCACCGGCACCGAACTTACCGCCACCGAACTCACCCACAAGTACACCTTGCCCGAGGACTACATCATCTGGGCCGAGGAGTTCATGGACGTGAAGGAGTAGCGCGACCTCCACTTGTCGCCTGACGACCGCCCCCCTTGCAAAAGGCCGGAAGAAAGCCCAAATCTTCCACAGAGCCTTGAGCAAGCGGGAGGTCAGCATGGCCAGCGGTTGGGCCGGCGATGGCGCCGTCCAGGAACAGATCGACAGCACTATCGAAGATGCCATCCAGCGCGCGCGCAGCCAGTTGCCGAAGGGCGAAAGCCTGACGCACTGCGAGGAGTGCGACGCCCCTATCCCCGAAGCCCGCCGCAAGGCGATCCCCGGCGTGCACCTGTGCGTCGCCTGCCAGACCGAACACGACAAGGAAAATGCGGCCTTTACCGGGTACAACCGGCGGGGGAGCAAGGACAGTCAGTTGCGGTAGGGCGATATCTAGAGTCGATCCTGCGCTTTGCTGTAGACCAGCCCGCGCTCACGCTTGCCGACGCTGATCACGACCACTGTGATTCGCTGATCTTCGACCCGGTACACCAACCGATACCCGGCAGTGCGGAGCTTGATCTTGAAGCAGTCAGGCATGCCGTGAAGGGCATCGCCCGGTACTCGCGGTCGTTGCAACCGCTGTTTCAGCTTCTACTTGAATTGCTCCCGGACGGTATCGCCGAGCTTGCGCCATTTCTTCAGCGCCGAAGGCAGGAACTCCAGTTCATAGATCATCGAGGCTGACTTTAACTCCCTTCTCGTGGGCACGGCTGCGGACTATCTCGGCAAGATCCTGATCGTCCAGATAGTCCATCAGCGCTTCGAAGGTTTCAGCCGGAACCATGTAGGCCATGACCTTGTTGTGATTGAGAACAGCCACCGGGGCACCTTTCGCACCGGACACTACGGCTGAAGGGTTTTTCTTCAGCTCGGATACGCTGACGGCAACATTGGCAAGAACGCTCTGCATGAATTTGGCTCCTATATAGGGAGCCAAATCCTGGTCTTTTTATGGCGCTTACTCAAGCCACAGGTTGGTCTGGGAGTTGCGTTGACTTCGTGAGTCAGAACAGGAAGTACCGCTGCGCCATCGGCAGCACGTCCGCCGGTTCGCACCAGAGGAGTTGGCCGTCTGCTTTCACCTGGTAGTTCTGCGGGTCGACTTCGATGGTCGGCGCATAGCCGTTGTGGATCAGGTCCTTTTTTTGCACGTCGCGGCAGCCCTTCACCACGCCGATCTGCTTCTTCAATCCCAATTGTTCGGGGATGCCCGCTTCGAATGCCGCCTGGCTGATGAAGGTGATGCTGGTGGCGTGACGGCTGCCGGCGTAGCTGGCGAACATCGGGCGGTAGTGCACGGGTTGCGGCGTGGGGATCGAGGCGTTGGCGTCGCCCATCAGGCTCGCGGCGATGGCGCCGCCCTTGAGGATCAGCGTCGGTTTCACGCCGAAGAAGGCCGGGCGCCAGAGCACCAGGTCCGCCCACTTGCCTACTTCGATCGAGCCCACTTCATGGCTGATGCCGTGGGTGATGGCCGGGTTGATGGTGTACTTGGCGATGTAGCGTTTGGCGCGGAAGTTGTCGTTGCCGGGCGCGTCTTCGGGCAGGGCGCCGCGCTGTTTCTTCATCTTGTCGGCGGACTGCCAGGTGCGGGTGATGACTTCGCCTACGCGCCCCATCGCCTGGCTGTCGGAGCTGATCATGCTGAAGGCGCCAAGGTCGTGGAGGATATCTTCGGCGGCGATGGTCTCGCGGCGGATGCGGCTTTCGGCGAAGGCCACGTCCTCGGCGATGCTCGGGTCCAGGTGATGGCAGACCATGAGCATGTCCAGGTGCTCGTCGATGGTGTTGCGGGTGAAGGGCCGGGTCGGGTTGGTCGAACTGGGCAGCACGTTGGAGAAGCCGCAGGCCTTGATGATGTCCGGGGCGTGGCCGCCGCCGGCGCCTTCGGTGTGATAGGTGTGGATGGTGCGGCCCTTGAACGCGCCAAGGGTAGTTTCGACGAAGCCGGACTCGTTCAGGGTGTCGGTATGGATGGCCACCTGTACGTCGTACTGGTCGGCGACCGACAGGCAATTGTCGATGGCTGCCGGCGTGGTGCCCCAGTCTTCATGGAGCTTGAGGCCGATGGCGCCGGCCTTCACCTGCTCGATGAGCGGCTCCGGCAGGCTGGCGTTGCCCTTGCCGGTGAAGCCGATGTTCATCGGGAAGGCGTCGGCGGCCTGGAGCATGCGCGCCATGTGCCACGGCCCCGAGGTGCAGGTGGTGGCGTTGGTGCCGGTGGCCGGGCCCGTACCGCCGCCGATCATGGTGGTGACGCCGCTCATGAGCGCCTCTTCGATCTGCTGCGGGCAGATGAAGTGGATGTGGGTGTCGATGCCGCCGGCGGTGAGGATCATGCCCTCGCCAGCGATCACCTCGGTGCTGGCGCCAACGGCGATGGTGACGTCGGGCTGGATGTCCGGGTTGCCGGCTTTGCCGATGGCGGCGATGCGGCCGTCCTTGAGGCCGACGTCGGCCTTGACGATGCCCCAGTGGTCGATGATCAGCGCGTTGGTGATCAGGGTGTCGACCACATCGGCGGCCAGCAACTGGCCCTGGCCCATACCGTCGCGGATCACCTTGCCGCCGCCGAACTTAACTTCTTCGCCGTAGGTGGTGAAGTCCTTCTCGACTTCGATCCACAGGTCGGTATCGGCCAGGCGCACCTTGTCGCCGACGGTGGGGCCGAACATGTCGGCATAGGCTTGTCTGCTGATTTTCATCGTCAGTGCTTCCGTTGATTCCATGCGGGGCGGGTCTACCCTCACCCCCAGCCCCTCTCCCGGAGGGAGAGGAGGGTTGTGTTAGAGGTCGCCCATCACCCGGCCGGCGAAGCCGAACACGCGGCGTAAACCGGCCAGGTCGACCAGTTCCACCTCGCGGCTCTGGCCGGGCTCGAAGCGCACGGCGGTGCCGGCCGGGATGTTCAGGCGCATGCCGCGTGCGGCCGCACGGTCGAAGGCGAGCGCATCGTTGGTTTCGAAGAAGTGGTAGTGGGAGCCGACCTGGATCGGCCGGTCACCGGTATTGGCCACGGAGAGGGTCAGGGTGCGGCGGCCGGCGTTGAGTTCGATCTCGCCGTCCTGGATCTGGTATTCGCCGGGGATCATCAGGTCACTCCAGGATGAGTTGCATGAAGGTGAGGTCGAGCCAGCGCTCGAACTTGCGGCCCACCTGGGGCATCTGCCCGGTGGTGACGAAGCCGAGGCGTTCGTGCAGGCGGATGGAGGCGGCGTTCTCGCTCTCGATGGCGGCGACCATCACGTGCAGGCCAGCCTTGCGGGCGCGTTCGATCAGCGCCTGCATCAGCGCTGGCCCGAGGCCCTGGCCGCGCTGGTCACCGTGCACGTAGACCGAGTGCTCCACGGTGTGGCGGAAGCCCTCGATGGTGCGCCAGGTGCCGTAGCTGGCGTAGCCGAGTACATCGCCCGCCGCGTTCACTGCCACCAGCACCGGGAAGCCTGCAGCCGCTCGGTCGGCCAGCCAGGCGCAGCGGTTGGCCAGATCGACCAGGGTTTCGTTCCAGATCGCCGTGGTGTTCTCCACGGCGTCGTTGTAGATGGCGAGGATGCCGGGGAGGTCAGCCTCGATGGCATCGCGAATGTCGTAAGTCATGGCAGTGGTCACGCAATTGGCTGGTGCACGGTCACCAGCTTGGTGCCGTCGGGGAAGGTGGCCTCGATCTGGATCTCCGGGATCATCTCCGGCACGCCTTCCATCACCTGGTCACGGGCGAGCAGGGTGGTGCCGAAGTGCATCAGCTCGGCCACGGTCTGGCCGTCGCGGGCACCTTCCAGCAGGGCGGCGGAGATGAACGCCATGGCTTCCGGGTAGTTGAGCTTCAGGCCACGGGCCAGGCGTCGTTCGGCCACCAGGCCAGCGGTGAAGATCAGCAGCTTGTCTTTCTCTCTTGGGGTGAGGTCCATCAGGTACTCCAGATGCGAGGAGGCGCGGCCTCGCGGCCGAGCAAGGCAGGGCGCAACAGGCGCCAGAGGTCGATCAGCCAGGCGCGGGCGTGCAGTGCCTCGGAGGCGAGGCAGCGGGCCACCAGCAGGCCGGGCAATTGGGTCAGGTCGCCGCGCCCTGCACAGGGGAGTTCGCGGCAACGTTCGAGCAGGTTGGAGTCGATCTCGCCGGTAACGATCAGGGTGGCAAACACCGGATGGCCGGCAAGGCCGATGGGGGAGTCGAGCAGGCCGTCGGCACCTTCGACGCGCTGGCGTTCATGCCAGATCAGGGTGCCATTACGGTGGATATCCAGATGCGCCTGGAAGTGGCCTTCGACGAAGCGTTCGCGGGCAGCGGGGCGGCCGAGGGCGACCATGTCCCAATAGAACAGGCGGGCGTCGTCGGCCAGTTCGATGCGGGTGGAAAGCTCGGCCTTGGCACCCGAGAAGACGATGGTTTCCTGGGGCAGCCATTCCAGCGTGGCGCCGGACTCGACGTTGAGTTCGACTTGCTGGAAGGCCGGACTGGCGGCGCGATACCACTTGGCCGCGCCGGGGCTGGTGAGCTGCGCCCAGGCGCCTTTGCCAGCGCGTGCGGAGATGTCCAGGCGGTCGCCGCCGGCAATGCCGCCGGGTGGGTGGACGATGATGTGCTGGCACACTTGCGGGCCTTCGGCATGCAGGTGCTTCTGTACCCGCAGAGGGCCCTTGTGACGGCGCTGCACTGGGCGCGTGGTAGCTCCATCGAGCGCATAGGCCAGCTCCAGTTCGGCGTGCCAACTGGGGGTGAAGAGGGCTGTGTCGGCAGGTGCGTTCATAAGTCGTTCTTGTAGGGTGGGTTAGTCGCGAAGCGACGTAACCCACGCGGTGCGAAGTTGTTGGCAGGGGCACATCATATGGTCACCAGGCCCCGCACGCCCTCGGCTTCCATGTTTTCTCCGCGCCCCTGCTGGACGATTTCGCCCCGGCTCATCACCAGGTACTGATCGGCCAGTTCGGCGGCGAAGTCGTAGAACTGCTCCACCAGCAGGATGGCCATGTCGCCGCGCTCGGCGAGCTTCCTGATCACCGCGCCGATCTCCTTGATCACCGAGGGCTGGATGCCTTCGGTGGGCTCGTCGAGTATCAACAGGCGCGGCTGGCTGGCCAGGGCGCGGCCGATGGCGAGTTGCTGCTGTTGGCCGCCGGAGAGGTCGCCGCCGCGGCGGTGCTTCATCTCCCGCAGCACGGGAAAGAGCTCGTAGATGGATTCCGGCACCGCCTTGGCCTGGCCGGCGGGAAAGCGGGAAAGGCCCATCAGCAGGTTCTCTTCCACCGTCAGGCGCGGGAAGATTTCGCGGCCCTGGGGCACGTAGGCGATGCCCGCATGTACCCGTTGGTGCGGCTTGAAACCGGTGATGGCGCGGCCTTCCCAGTTCACCGCACCTTCCTTGGCCGGAATCAGGCCCATCAGGCATTTCAGCAGGGTGGTCTTGCCCACCCCGTTGCGCCCGAGCAGGCAGGTGACTTCACCGATCTTCACGTCGAACGACAGGCCGCGAAGGATGTGGCTGCCGCCGTAGTACTGGTGGAGCTTGTCGACTGTCAGCATGTCGATGTCCTTGTCTTTGCGTAGGGTGGATCGCGCTTCATCGATCCACCCTGCAAGGCGGTGGTTGAGAAAAGCGTCATCCACCCTACGAGTGTTGTTTCTTCAGCGACCGAGGTAGACCTCGATCACCTGTTCGTTGGCTTGCACGTCGGCCAGCGAGCCTTCGGCCAGGACGTGGCCCTGGTGCAGCACGGTGACGTGGTCGGCGATTGAGCCGACGAAGCCCATGTCATGCTCCACCACCATCAGCGAATGCTGGCCGGCGAGGCTCTTGAACAGCTCGGCGGTGAACTCGGTTTCGGCATCGGTCATGCCTGCCACCGGCTCGTCGAGCAGTAGCAGTTGCGGGTCCTGCATCAGCAGCATGCCGATCTCGAGGAACTGCTTCTGGCCGTGGGAGAGCAGGCCGGCCGGGCGATTGCGCGAGGCTTCCAGGCGGATCACCGCGAGCACTTCGTCGATGCGGTCCTTCTGCTCGCCGGTGAGCTTCGCCCGCAGGCTGGCCCAGACGGATTTGTCGGTCTTCTGCGCCAGCTCCAGGTTCTCGAACACCGAGAGCGCCTCGAACACGGTGGGCTTCTGGAACTTGCGGCCGATGCCGGCCTGGGCGATTTCAACTTCGCTCATGCGGGTGAGGTCGAGTGTTTCGCCGAACCAGGCCTTGCCGGTGTCGGGTCGTGTCTTGCCGGTGATCACGTCCATCAGCGTGGTTTTGCCCGCGCCGTTGGGGCCGATGATGCAGCGCAGCTCACCGACCCCGATGTAGAGGTTGAGATCGCGCAGCGCCTTGAAGCCATCGAAGCTGACGCTGATGTCTTCCAGGGTGAGGATGGTGCCGTGGCGCACGTCCAGGCCTTGGCCGGCGACATGGCCAAGGCCCAGAGCATCGCGGCCGCTGCCGGCGTCGCGGTTGGGATCGAAGGCGGGTTCGAGCATGAGTTCGGGTACCGGAGCTGCACGCATTTACTTTTCTCCCCGTTTGACCAGGCCAATCACGCCCTTGGGCAGATAGAGGGTGACCAGGATGAACAGGGCGCCGAGGAAGAACAGCCAGTACTCGGGGAAGGCTACGGTGAACCAGCTCTTCATGCCGTTGACCAGGCCGGCGCCGAGCAGTGGACCGATCAGCGAGCCGCGACCGCCGAGGGCGACCCACACGGCCGCTTCGATAGAGTTGGTGGGCGACATCTCGCTGGGATTGATGATGCCCACCTGGGGTACATAAAGCGCACCGGCCAGCCCGCAGAGCACAGCGGACAGCACCCAGATGAACAGCTTGTAACCACGCGGGTCGTAGCCGCAGAACATCAGGCGGTTCTCGGCGTCGCGCAACGCCGTGAGCACGCGGCCGAACTTGCTCCGGGCCAGACGCCAGCCGAGCAGCAGGCTGCCCACCAGTAGCGCCACCGTCGCCAGGAACAACACCGCGCGGGTGCCCGGCGCGGTAACGTCGAAGCCGAGGATGCGCTTGAAGTCGGTGAAGCCGTTGTTGCCGCCGAAGCCGGTTTCGTTACGGAAAAACAGCAGCATGCCGGCGAAGGTCAGCGCCTGGGTCATGATCGAGAAGTACACGCCCTTGATCCGCGAACGGAAGGCGAAGAAGCCGAACACCAGCGCCAGCAAGCCTGGCGCCAACACCACCAGGCACATGGCCCAGAGGAAGTGCTGGGTGCCGGCCCAGTACCAGGGCAGCTCGGTCCAGGCGAGGAAGCTCATGAAGGCCGGTAGGCCGTCGCCGGCGGCTTCGCGCATCAGGTACATGCCCATGGCATAGCCGCCCAGGGCGAAGAACAGCCCGTGGCCGAGGGACAGGAGCCCCGCGTAGCCCCAGACCAGGTCCAGGGCGAGGGCGACTATGGCGTAGCAGAGGATCTTGCCCACCAGGGTCAGGGTGTAGGCCGAGACTTGCAGCGGGTTGTCCGCCGGCAGCAGGTGCAGCAATGGCATGGCCAGCAGTAGGGCAAGCACCACCGCGCCGATGGCCAGCGAGGTGCGTGGGCCGAGGGTGGCCGTGGCGCGGGCAAGCAGGGTCTGGTTGAGTGGTTGAGTCATCAGTCGATCACCCTGCCTTTCAGTGCGAAGAGGCCCTGCGGGCGCTTCTGTATGAAGAGAATGATCAGCGCCAGGATGAGTATCTTGCCCAGCACGGCACCGATCTGCGGTTCGAGGATCTTGTTCGCCACGCCGAGACCGAAGGCAGCCAGGACGCTGCCAGCAAGCTGGCCGACGCCACCCAGCACCACTACCAGGAACGAGTCGATGATGTAGCCCTGGCCAAGGTCAGGGCCGACGTTGCCGATCTGCGACAGGGCGACGCCGCCAAGGCCGGCGATACCGGAGCCGAGGCCGAAGGCGAGCATGTCCACGCGGCCAGTGGGCACGCCGCAGCAGGCGGCCATGTTGCGGTTCTGGGTGACGGCACGCACGTTGAGGCCCAGGCGGGTCTTGTTCAGCAGCAGCCAGGTCAGGACCACCACGAACAGGGCGAAGCCGATGATCACGATGCGGTTGTACGGCAGCACGAGGTTGGGCAGCACCTGCATCCCCCCGGACAGCCAGGTGGGGTTGGCCACTTCGACGTTCTGCGCACCGAAGATCACGCGAACCAGCTGGATCAGGATGAGGCTGATGCCCCAGGTCGCCAGCAGGGTTTCCAGCGGACGGCCATAGAGGTGGCGGATCACCGTGCGCTCCAGCGCCATGCCCACCAGGGCGGTGACGAAGAAGGCCACCGGCAGCGCCACCAGCGGATAGAGCGCGAGCATTTCCGGCGCCAGGTGCTGGAAGCCCAGTTGCACCATGTAGGTGGTGTAGGCACCGAGCATCAGCATTTCGCCGTGGGCCATGTTGATCACCCCGAGCAGACCGAAGGTGATGGCCAGGCCGAGGGCCGCGAGCAGCAGGATGGAACCCAGCGACAGGCCGCTGAAGGCCTGGCCGAGTAGCTCGCCCACCAGCAGCCGGCGCTTGACCTGGGCCAGGCTGGTTTCGGCGGCGGTGCGTACGCCAGCATCGGTTTCCACGCTCGGGTCGAGCAGGGTTTCGAGACGGGTGCGGGCCAGCGGGTCGCCGGTTTCGCCGAGCAGGCGCACGGCGTTGAGGCGGATGGCAGGATCGGGGTCGACCAGCTGCAGGTTGGCCAGGGCGAGGCTGATGGCGTCGCGTACGCCGGTATCTTCTTCGGCCACCATGCGCTGGTTGAGCAATGGCAGTTGCGCGGGCTTGGCGCTCTTCTGCAATTGACGAGCGGCTTCCAGGCGCGCGGCGGGTTCGGCGGCGAGCAACTGGTGGCTGGCTTGGGCGGTGATCAGCAGGCCGCGTAGGCGGTTGTTCAGACGCAGCTTCTTCGGCGTTCCGACGGCAGCAGCATCACCTTCGGCGGCGATGAAGGCACCGTCCTGTTCGAGGAAGGCCTGTTTGGCGTCGATGGCGAAGCGGCCCTGCTGCAGGGCATCCAGTAGCGGCTGGCGCGCGGCGTCGGGCTCGGCGGCCCAGCGCTCCAGCAGTTTCGCCTGCTGCGCCGGATTGGCCGCGGCGAAGTCGTTGGCGTCGCCAGCCAGTGCTTCGAGGGGAAGCAGCAGGGCCAGGGCGAGGAGGATTCGGTAGAAGGCGGAGGGCATGGGATGGTCCTGGTTCATTGCGCGAGTAGAGGGCTGTGCCGACTGACACTTCCCTCACCCCCGGCCCCTCTCCCAGGGGGAGAGGGGTGACGTGGTGCCGGGCGCCGTGTTTCCCCGAGGCTCCGAACGATTCCCCTCTCCCTCCGGGAGAGGGGCTAGGGGGGAGGGAACCTGGTTCGGCACGGTGTCCCGGACAACCTCATTCAGCTCAGTTGCTCTTCACCGCATAGTCCGGCTTCTTGTCGTTGCCGGGGATGAAGGGACTCCAGGGCTCAGCGCGCAGCGGGCCTTCGGTCTGCCAGACCACGGAGAACTGACCGTCTTCCTGGATCTCGCCGATCATCACCGGCTTGTGCAGGTGGTGGTTGGTCTTGTCCATGGTCAGGGTGTAGCCGGACGGCGCGGCGAAGGACTGGCCGGCCAGGGCTTCGCGGACCTTGTCCACATCGGTGGTGCCGGCTTTCTCCACGGCCTGCGCCCACATATGGATGCCTACGTAGGTGGCCTCCATCGGGTCGTTGGTCACCGCAGTCTGGTAGTTGGGCAGGTTCTTGGCTTTCGCATAGGCCTTCCACTGCTCGACGAACTTGCCGTTGACCGGGTTATCCACGGACTCGAAGTAGTTCCAGGCGGCCAGGTGGCCCACCAGCGGTTTGGTGTCGATGCCGCGCAGTTCTTCCTCGCCCACCGAGAAGGCCACCACCGGTACGTCGGTGGCTTCCAGGCCCTGGTTGGCCAGTTCCTTGTAGAAGGGCACGTTGGAGTCGCCGTTGACGGTGGAGATCACTGCGGTTTTGCCGCCAGCGGAGAACTTCTTGATGTTGGCGACGATGGTTTGATAGTCGCTGTGGCCGAAGGGGGTGTAGACCTCTTCGATGTCCTTGTCGGCGATACCCTTGCTATGCAGGAAGCTGCGCAGGATCTTGTTGGTGGTGCGCGGGTAGACGTAGTCGGTGCCCAGCAGGAAGAAGCGCTTGGCGCTGCCGCCGTCTTCGCTCATCAGGTACTCGACGGCCGGAATGGCTTGCTGGTTCGGCGCGGCGCCGGTGTAGAAGACGTTGGGGGAGAGTTCTTCACCCTCGTACTGCACCGGGTAGAAGAGCAGCCCGTTGAGCTCCTCGAAGACTGGCAGCACGGACTTGCGCGATACCGAGGTCCAGCAACCGAAGACCACATCCACCTTATCCTTGGTCAGCAGCTGGCGGGCCTTCTCGGCGAACAGCGGCCAGTTGGACGCAGGGTCCACCACCACCGGCTCGAGTTGCTTGCCGTTGACGCCGCCCTTGGCGTTGATCTCGTCGATGGTCATCAGCGCCATGTCTTTGAGCGAGGTCTCGGAAATCGCCATGGTGCCGGAGAGGGAGTGCAGGATGCCGACCTTGATGGTCTCGGCCGCCTGAATAGTCCAGGACATGCCCATGGCGGCGATGGATGCGGAAAGGGTGAACGCCTTGATCAGGCTGCGACGTTGCATGGGTCGATCTCCGTTCTTATCCAAGTTTTTGAAATAACTGCGTTTATTGGTTTGGTGTCCGGGCAGTATTCAAAGGGGCTTCCTCGTCACCCTTGGGCGGGCTGCGGTCTCTGCCGAGCGCTGTGCAACATGTGCAGGGTGATCTTGCGTACTTCGGCCTTGCTGGTTTCGATATGGGTCCTCAGCAATTGCTGTGCCTCTTCGCAGCGGCGGTGCGTGATGGCCTGGAGAATTGCGGCGTGTTCGACGTAGGTGGCGTCGACACGAGGTGTCTGGGTGAAGTCCAGGCGCCGGATGATGCGGATCTTTTCGCTGACTTCACGGTGGATACGGGCCATCTCGCGATTGCCTGCGGCTTCCACCAACTGGCAATGAAAATCCTCGTCCAGGCGCGACACTTCGAAGCCGTCGTCCGGTCGCGGTTGCACCATCCAGGTGCGACTGAGCCGTTGCAGTGCCTCGGGTTGCTCGCCAGTGGGGCGGCAGCAGTGGCGACGTACGGCCTCCAGTTCCAGGACGATGCGTAGTTCGTACAGCTCTTCGAAGTGATCGAAGTCGAACGCCTTCACCTGCCAGCCGCTGCGAAAGCGCACTTCCAGGTAGCCCTCGCGCTCCAGACGATGCAGGGCCTGGCGCACCGGCGTACGACTGGCGGCCATGCGCTCGGCTATATCGCCTTCGCTGAAGCGGTCGCCGGGCAGCAGGCGGAACTCGCTGATGTCCTCCTTGAGTCGGGCGTAGATGCGTCCGGCCAGGCTGTCGGGGCGCTCCTGGCGCCCGTTGCTGGTGCTGGCGAGTTGCATGGTCAGCGCTGCTGACTGGCGATAAAGGCGCGCCAGCCACCGAAGCCGGTGATGTCGCGGGCGCCTTCCAGTGCGTAGGGCTCGCAGATGAAGCCCTTCACCCAGCGACCGTCTTCCAGCTGCAGGTTGCCGATGCCCAGCGGCGGCGGGATTTCGGCGACGAACTCGCCGAAGCGCGCCAGCGGGATGTCCCAGAGCTCGACGATCAGCGCGGCGCCATCCGGTCTGCGCGCCAGACCTGGTTTGGGCGGCACGGTGCCGGGCAGGGCGAACAGGCGGTAGTCGGTAGCGGTGCGGGTTTCTTCCACCAGCACGGCGTTTCGGGCGGTGAGCTGGAAGTTCAGCGGCATGCCTGTGAGGTGGGCGCCGACCACCGCAACGCGGACACATCCTGGCGCCTGGCTCGCGGGCGCCAGGGGCGGCAGCACGCGTCCAGTGGCGCCCAGTGGCAGGCCGAGGCTGGCTTGCCAGCGTTTGCCGAAGTCGGCTAGCGCGGCGTCGTGCCAGGCTGGGGCGAGCAGGGTGATGCCGGCCGGCAGGCCATCGGCCCGGAACCCGGCGGGCAGGGCCAGGGCGGCGAGGTCGGAGAAATTGGTGAAGTTGGTGTAGGTGCCGAACTGGGCGTTGAACAGTACCGGCTCTTCGGCCATCTCGGCGATGCGGCGGATGGTCGGCGAGGTGGGCACCACCAGGGCGTCGAAGGGTTCGAGGGCCAGGTTGATCTGGCGCGCCAGTTCGGCACGCAGGTATTCGGCGCGGTAGGCGTCGCAGGCGCTGTAGTTCAGGCCGTTGGCGAGAATGCCGTGCACCACCGGATCCATGGCATCGGGCTGATCGCTGAAGATGGCGCCGGCCGCCACGGTGCGTTCGGCCACCCAGGGACCCTGGTAGAGCTGCGCGGCCAACTGGCGGAAGGGGCTGAAGTCGATTGGGGTGATCTCGGCGCCGAGGGTACGAAGTTTGTCCAGCGCGGCCTCGAAGACGGCACGGGTCTGCTCGTCACCGAAGAATTCCAGGGTGTCCGGCACTGCCAGCTTTGGCCTCGCGGACACGCCGACCGGATTGCTGTTGGGGTTTTGCCGGGAGTACGGGTCGCGGGCGTCGTAACCGCCACCAATGCGCGCGACGGTTTCCGCGTCGGCCACCGTCAAGGCGAACACCGAGATGCAGTCGATGGTGCGGCAGGCCGGCACCAGACCGGCGTTGGACAGCCAGCCCTTGGTGGGTTTCAGCCCGACGATGTTGTTGAAACCCGCTGGCACGCGGCCGGAGCCGGCGGTATCGGTGCCGAGGGAAAAGGGCACCAGGCCGCGCGCCACGACCGAGGCGGAGCCTGAACTGGAGCCGCCGCTGACGTAGTCCGGATCGAAGGTGTTGGCGACGGCCCCATAGGGCGAGCGGGTTCCCACCAGCCCAGTGGCGAACTGGTCGAGGTTGGTCTTGCCAATGAGGATGGCGCCGGCTGCGCGCAGGCGGGCAACCACGTGGGCGTCGTCGATGGCTTCATACGCGAAGGCCGGGCAGGCGGCGGTGGTGGTCCAGCCCGCGGCGTCGATGTTGTCCTTGATGGCGAAGGGGACACCGTAGAGGGGCAGGCGCTCACGCCGGCCTTCGGCAGCGGTCAGCAGGTCAGCGAGTTCGATGAGCTGGGCATCGAGCTGCTCGGCGCTGGCCAGGCTGATCCAGGCGTTGTCTTCTGCATCGAGGCGCTGGAGCAGGGCGTGCAGCAAATCGGCGGGTTGCAGTTGGTCGCGGTAGGCCTGTTGCCAGTCTGAAAGGGTGAAGGCGAGAGGGGCTTCGGACATGCTCTGGAGTTCCATCTTGTATCCAAGTTGGAATTCCCTTGAGCAAGGCTGGTGCCAGAGTCTGGAAAGCCGCGCCATTGCTGGGGTCAGGGCTTATTCGCGATGTTCGCGGTGCGCCTCGATGCGCACCGCGCCAGGGCATGGGCGGCGAATCAGGACGTAGGTTGGTGCAAAGCGAAGCGAAGCCCAACGCCGAGTTGGGCATTGCGCACGAAGCTACAGCACCAGGTAATTCTTCACCCCGGTGAAGATGATCTGCGCGGCCAGGGCGCAGACGAACAGGCCCATCAGGCGACTGACGATCTGCAGGCCCTGGTCGCCGAGGATGCGTTCGATGTGGTCGGAAAGGTAGAGGATGGCTCCGACCGTGGCCGAAGCGATGGCGATGGCGAAAAGAGCCGTGAACTTGTCATTCCAGTGCACATGGCCGGCACCCATCACCAGCATGGCGCCGATGGTGCCGGGGCCGACGGTCAGCGGAATGGTCAGCGGGACGATGGTGACGTCCTGTTGCACGTTGTCCGCCTGTACTGCCGGCTTGCCCTGGGCCATGCCAAGGGCAGAGATGAACAGCACGGTGCCGGCGCCGATACGGAAGGCGTCGATGGTGATGCCGAAGACATTGAAGATGGCCTGGCCGAACAGGTAAAGCAGGGCGCTCGCCACCAGCGTACCGAGGGCGACTTTCCATGCGAGCTTCTTGCGCTCCTTCACCGTGTATCCGCGGGTCAGGCTGATGAAGCAGGAGAGCACGAAGAAGGGGCTGTAGAGCACCAGCATCTTCAGGTACAGGCTGGAAAGGCTTTCGAGCATGGGGGCATCCATTCTTGACTGCGAGGGCCGCTCATCAGTGTAGAGGCTGCCCTGCCATTGGGCGCACAACTATAACCGCGTCACCGGGGTCGGCTATACCTTCCCCCACTGGGTCGTTTCGTCGCGCAGGGAGCCGTTGATGGCGCGCATGAGCTTTACCCCCAACCTCCAGCGTCACCTCGATGTCCCCGAACTGGACGTCGCGGCTTCCTCCGTGGCCGAGGCGCTGGAAGCCGCTTTCGTCGCCAATCCACGCCTGCGCAGCTACCTGCTGGATGATCAGGGTCGCCTGCGCCGGCATGTGGCGATCTTCGTCGATGCCCAGCAGGTCAGTGACCGCCGACGCCTCAGCGATCCCGTGGGACCATCCAGTGACATCTTCGTTGTCCAGGCGCTGTCCGGCGGCTGAGCCGGCGCAAGGAGAAGGAGCATGAGCCGATGCATCCACGTGGCGACCCGCAAGGGTCTGCTGCGATTCGAGCCGAAGGGTGATGGCTGGCGACTGGCTCGCCAGGATTTCCTTGGCGAGCCGGTGAGCATGTTGCTGGCCGACCCGCGCGATGACCACCTCTATGCAGCCCTGCACCTTGGGCACTTCGGCCCCAAGTTGTGGCGCTCGGCTGATGACGGGCAGAACTGGGAGGAGATCGCCGCCCCGGCCTTCGCCCAGGTAGACGGGGGCGAGGATGGCCCCTCGGTCGAGATGATCTGGTGCCTTGAGCCGGGAGGGGCGGACCAGCCCGGAACCCTCTGGGCCGGAACCATTCCCGGGGGACTGTTCAGGTCGCGTGACCATGGTGCGTCCTGGAGCCTGGTGGACAGCCTCTGGGAACGCCCGGAGCGGGCCAACTGGTTCGGCGGAGGCTATGACCAGCCGGGCATCCACTCCATTTGCGTCGACCCGCGCAACAGTCGGCACCTGACCCTGGCAGTGTCTTGTGGCGGCGTCTGGCACAGCGAGGACGAAGGCGTCAGCTGGAGCTATCGCACCCGAGGCATGCGCGCCGCCTACATGCCGCCGGAGCGTGCCGAGGAGCCTGACATCCAGGACCCACACCGCATGGTGGCCTGCCCTGCGGACCCGGAGCGGCTCTGGGTGCAGCACCACAACGGTATCTTCGTCAGCGCCGATCGCGGATTGAACTGGCGGGAAGTGCAGCAAGCCGGGCCATCCACCTTCGGTTTCGCCGTGGCGGTGCATCCGTCCGATCCGGATTGCGCCTGGTTCGTGCCGGCGGTGAAGGACGAATGCCGCGTTCCCGCCGACCAACGCCTGCGGGTTACCCGTACGCGCGATGGCGGCAAGCGTTTCGATGTGCTCGAGCGGGGCCTGCCACAACAGCTCTGTTACGACCTGGTGTACCGGCACGGGCTGGATGTGGATGGCAGCGGGCAGCGCCTGGTGATGGGCTCCACCACCGGGCATCTGTGGGTATCCGAGGACCAGGGAGACAGCTGGAACCTTGTGGCGGGGCACCTTCCGCCGATCTTTGCGGTGAGGTTTGGGTAGGGCCTGCGGGCAGCCAGAAAACAGTCAGCAATGGCGCTGAAAACCCCCTCTCCCTCTGGGAGAGGGTTGGGGCCGCTGCGCGGCCCTTGGCGAATGAGTTCGCCCCCATAGGTCGTTCGCCCGATCAGCTATGCATCGCATGCCGTTCGCGCAGTTCCTTCTCGGCTACCCAGTATTCGATCAGCTCGCGCAGTTGCGACAGTTCAACCGGCTTGGCCATGTGGCCGTCCATGCCGGAGAGGCGGGCGCGTTCCTTGTGTTCGCTGAGGATATGGGCGGTCAGTGCGACCACCGGCGTGCGCGGGCGCTGCTCCAGGTTTTCCCAGTTGCGCAGCATCTCGGTGGCGGTAAAGCCATCGAGCACCGGCATCTCGCAATCCATCAGTACCAGGTCGTAGTGCTGGTTCTTCATTGCGCTCAGGGCTTCCTCGCCGTTGCTGGCCGTGTCCGGTTCGAGGTTCAGCTTGCTCAGCATGCCGCGAATGACCTTCGTGGAAATGCTGTTGTCTTCTGCCACCAGGATGCGGAAGTCGGTGGGCACATGCAGTGGTTCGCTGACCTGGGAGCCCGGCAGGGAGATCGAGCCGCCGTTCTTGCGCTGGTTGAGTTCGTCGGCCAGCGTGGTCTTCAGGGTGTACCCCGCCACTGGCTTGGCGAGGATGCGCTTGATGCCGGCGTTGCGCGCGATGATCTTGCTCGGTGCGTTGCTGATGCCGGTAAGCATGATGATCAGGATGTCGTGGTTGAGGCTGGGGTCTTCCTTGATCTTGGCGGCCAACTGCATGCCGGTCATGCCGGGCATGTCCTGGTCCAGCAGGACCACGTCGAAATACTCGCGCAAGTGCGCCTTGGTTCGCAGCAGGGCCAGGGCTTCCTTCCCGGACGGCACGGCGCTGACCTGCAAGCCCCAGGCGCCGCATTGCTGGACCAGTACCTTGCGGCAGGTGTCGTTGTCGTCCACCACGAGCAGGCGCGCGCCTTCCAGCGGGCTGTCGAGGTCGGCGGCCGGGCGCTCGAGGTGCTGGGCGTCGAGCGGCAGCGTCAACCACAGCGTGCTGCCTTGCCCTGCGCCACTCTGGATGCCGAACTCGCCCTCCATCAGGCGTACCAACTGGCGGGCGATGACCAGGCCCAGGCGGCCGCCGAGTTTGGAGGAGGCGAGGAAGTCGCTGCTCTGTACTTCGGCGTTGAGCAGGGCGGAGCGCTCGCCGGCTTCCAGGGGGCGACCGCTGTCCTGCACGGCGATGCGCAGGCGGGGCTGGGTGCTGCTGTTGTCCAGGGCCACCACCAGCAGGATTTCGCCTTCGTCGGTCTGCTTGAAGGCGTTGTCGAGCAGGCTCAGGAGAATCTGACGCAGCCGCGTGGGGTCGCCGCTGACCACGCGGGGTACCTGGGGTTGCATGAAGCTGATGAGTTCGACCCGCTGCTGCTCGGCCTTGGCGCGGAAGATGTCGAGACAGTCGTCGATCAGGGCGTTGAGATCGAACTGCACGTCGTCCAGTTCGATCTGCCCGGATTCCAGCTTGGAGATGTCGAGGATTTCGTTGATCAGGGTGAGCAGTTCGTTACCCGAGCTGTGGATGGTTTGTACGTAGTCGCGCTGCTTGGCCGACAGCGGTGTGCCGAGGAGCAGCTCGGTCATGCCCAGTACGCCGTTCATCGGCGTGCGAATTTCGTGGCTGATCTTGGCGAGGAACTCGCCCTTGGCCTTGAGCTCGGCGGAGCTGGCGGCCAGGGCACGGCTGGCGCTGAAGACCTCGTTCTGGATGCGTCGCTGGCGTTCACTCAGGGCCATGCTGAGGAATACGCCGCTGATCGTGGAGATTGCCAGCAGGGTGTAGGCCAGCCAGTCGGACTGCAGCTGCCAGTAGCCGAACAGGGCGGGCAGGGCGCCGAGAATGGCAATGCAGAACACACCCAGGGCCAGACTGAACAGCCGTGCCGGGCGGTAGCCTTGGCGCCAGTGGAGGATGGCGAACACGAACATGCTCAGGCTGGCGATGGCGGCCATCACATAGACCAGCTGGTTGAATTGCAACTCGGTGACGATCAGCAACAGGGCGGCGGTGAGGCTGATCAGCACGATCTCGCCCAGAAGCAGGCCGGTCAGCGGCGTGCTCGGGCAGACCTTGTGGAAGAAGCTGACGGTGAAGGCCAGGGCACAGACCATGGCCATCAGCATGGAGAGATTGGCGATCTGTGGTTGCGCGCTCTGCCAGTCACCCAGCCAGGGCGAACTGATGCCCAGCAGGCTGACGCCGGTGACCATCAGGCAACCCTGCGCGGCGGCGAGCCAGAGGCTGACAGCTGCGCGGGAATACGCGTAGCGCACCAGGTTGTAGTACACCAGCATGCCCAGGCCGCCGAGCATCAGGCCAAAAAGCAGCGGGCGGGTGTCGTCCGCTGCCATCAGCGCCGAGGAACGCAGTTCCACGGTCGGACGCAGGGCATGTTCCGAGGCCATGCGCAGGTAGATGTCCAGCGGTTCCTGCTGTACCGGAAGCGGCAGGAGGAAGTCGCGGCTGGGCAATGGGCGCTCGCTGAAGGGCAGGCGGCTGCCGGTGCGGGTGTGGGCGACCAGTTCATCGCCCCTGAGGACGTAGAGGTCGAGATAGGCCAGGTAGGGGGCGAAGACCCGCAGCAGCTGTTCCTGCTGGCTGGGGGGGAGGCGGTAATGCAGCCAGAGCGCGCTGCTGCCGCCGGGAGTGTAAAGCTGGTCGAGGTCGACCGGGGTGAACTGGGAAAGGGCCTGCTGGGTGCGGATTTCCTGCAGCTGCAGGTTGGCGCTCGGATCGAGCAGCATGCTCCACTGCCGCTCCCCGGCCGCCTGGGCGGGCAGCAGATAAAACAGGGCCAGAAGCAGGCTGGCGATCAATGCTGTGGCAATCCTGAGCCGGGGCACGTTCGAGGTCCCTTCGTGGGTGAGTGGCCGGATTATAGTCAAGGCCATCTCGTGCGGAATATGACCAAGGCGGCCATCGGGCCGCCTTGGTGAGCACTATCTATTGACTTCTTACCCTTCGCCGCGTTCCCGGGCAATGGCCCTGTAGCCGATATCCTTGCGATAGAAGCAGCCGTTCCAACGGATCTTCTCCGCCAGGCGATAGGCCTGCTGCTGGGCGTCGGAGACGCTGGCGCCGATGGCGGTGGCGCAAAGCACGCGACCGCCGGCGGTGACGATGTTGCCGTCCTTCAGCGCGGTGCCGGCATGGAACACCTTGCCGTCCAGGGCTGCGGCATCGGCCAGGCCTTCGATGACGTCACCCTTGGCATAGTCGCCCGGGTAGCCGCCTGCGGCCAGTACCACGCCAACGGTGGGGCGCGGGTCCCAGGTGGCTTCGACCTTGTCCAGGGCCTTGGCCAGGGCGGCCTCCACCAGCAGGACCAGGGACGATTCCAGGCGCACCATAATGGGCTGGGTTTCCGGATCGCCGAAGCGGCAGTTGAATTCGATGACCTTGGGCGCGCCGCTCTTGTCGATCATCAGACCGGCATAGAGGAAGCCGGTGTAGACGTTGCCCTCCTCGGCCATGCCGCGCACGGTCGGGTAGATGACTTCGTCCATCACGCGCTGGTGCACTTGGGCAGTGACCACCGGAGCGGGGGAATAGGCGCCCATGCCGCCGGTGTTCGGGCCGCTGTCGCCGTCGCCCACGCGCTTGTGGTCCTGGCTGGTGGCCATGGGCAGCACATTCTGGCCGTCGACCATGACGATGAAGCTGGCTTCTTCGCCATCGAGGAACTCCTCGATCACCACGCGCGAGCCGGCGTCACCGAAGGCATTGCCGGCGAGCATGTCGCGTACGGCGGCTTCGGCCTCTTCCAGGGTCATCGCGACGATCACGCCCTTGCCAGCGGCCAGGCCGTCGGCCTTGATGACGATGGGGGCGCCTTTCTCACGCAGGTAGGCCAGGGCCGGTTCTACCTCGGTGAAGTTCTGGTAGTCGGCGGTGGGGATCTTGTGGCGGGCCAGGAAGTCCTTGGTGAAGGCCTTGGAGCCTTCCAGCTGGGCAGCACCGGCGGTGGGGCCGAAGATGTCCAGGCCGCGCGAGCGGAACAGGTCGACCACGCCTTTCACCAGCGGCGCTTCCGGGCCGACGATGGTCAACTGGACGTTCTGGGCCGCGAAATCGGCCAGTTGTTCCAGGGCCAGCACGTCGATAGCGACGTTTTCGCACTTGGCTTCGGTCGCGGTGCCGGCGTTGCCCGGGGCGACGAAGACCTTCTCGACGCGCGGGTCCTGGGCCACTTTCCAGGCCAGGGCGTGTTCACGACCGCCGCTGCCGATAATGAGTACGTTCATTGAATTCTCCTTCAGGAGGCGGGCCTGGGGCCCCAACGGTGGATGAGAAGAGCGTCATCCACCCTACAAAAGCTACGAATCTTCTACGACGGACTGTAGGGGGCGCGATGGAGCGGGTAGATGCAAGGCGTCCGGTCCTTCACCCAGCGGAGTTGCCTTCTGGCAATGAGCATTGGGGAAGGGCCGGACAACGCAGCAGATGCCCGCTTCAGTGCGTCCCTGTCACTCAGTGGCGGAAGTGGCGCATGCCGGTGAACACCATCGCGATGCCGGCTTCGTCGGCGGCGGCGATGACTTCGTTGTCACGCATGGAGCCGCCCGGCTGGATCACGGCGGTGATGCCGGCCTTGGCCGCATTGTCGATGCCGTCGCGGAACGGGAAGAAAGCGTCGGAAGCCATGACCGCACCCTTCACCTCAAGACCGGCATGCTCGGCCTTGATGGCGGCGATGCGGGCGGAGTTGACGCGGCTCATCTGGCCGGCGCCGACGCCGACGGTCTGACGGTTCTTGGCGTAGACGATGGCGTTGGACTTGACGAACTTGGCCACTTTCCAGGCGAAGATCAGGTCGTGGATTTCCTGCTCGCTCGGGGCGCGCTGGGTGACGATCTTCAGGTCTTCTGCCTTGATCATGCCGATGTCGCGGCTCTGTACCAGCAGGCCGCCGTTGACGCGCTTGAAGTCCCAGCCTGCGGCACGCTCAGCCGGCCATTCACCGCATTCCAGCAGGCGCACGTTGGCCTTGGCAGCGACCACTTCACGAGCGGCGGCGGAGATTTTCGGCGCGATGATGACTTCGACGAACTGGCGCTCGACGATGGCCTTGGCGGTATCAAAGTCCAGTTCGCGGTTGAAGGCGATGATGCCGCCGAAAGCGGATTCGGTGTCGGTGGCGTAGGCCAGGTCGTAGGCCTTGCGAATGCCGCCTTCGTTTTCCGGTACGACGGCCACGCCGCACGGGTTGGCGTGCTTGACGATGACGCAGGCCGGCTTGACGAAGCTCTTCACGCACTCCAGCGCAGCGTCGGTATCAGCCACGTTGTTGAAGGAGAGTTCCTTGCCCTGCAGCTGCACGGCGGTGGAGACGCTGGCCTCGCCCTTTTTCGCTTCTACATAGAACGCCGCGCTCTGGTGCGGGTTCTCGCCGTAGCGCATTTCCTGGGCCTTGACGAACTGGCTGTTGAAGGTGCGCGGGAAGGCGCTACGGCCTTCGGTGGACAGGGTGTCGCGTGCCTGGTCGATGGTGCCCAGGTAGTTGGCGATCATGCCGTCGTAGGCGGAGGTGTGCTCGAACGCCTTGAGGGCCAGGTCGAAACGCTGCGCGTAGGTCAGGCCACCAGCCTTCAGGCCTTCGAGGACGCTGGCATAGTCGCTGGCGTTGACCACGATGGCGACGTCCTTGTGGTTCTTCGCGGCGCTGCGGACCATGGTCGGACCGCCGATGTCGATGTTCTCGATGGCTGTCGGCAGGTCGCAGTCAGGCTTGGCGACAGTGGCTTCGAAGGGGTACAGGTTGACCGCGACCAGGTCGATCGGCTTGATGCCGTGCTGTTCCATCACCGCGCCATCGAGGTCGCGACGGCCAAGGATGCCGCCGTGGATCTTCGGGTGCAGGGTCTTCACGCGGCCGTCCATCATTTCCGGGAAACCGGTGTAGTCGGCGACTTCCACGGCGGCGATGCCGTTGTCCTTGAGCAGCTTGTAGGTACCGCCGGTGGAGAGGATCTCTACGCCGAGGGCAGCCAGTTCACGGGCGAACTCGACGATGCCGGTCTTGTCGGAAACGCTGATCAGGGCGCGGCGAACGGGAAGGCGGGTGGTCTGGTCGGTCATTTCGGAACCATTCGAGTGGGAGAAGATTTAGCGGTTGGGCCTGAAACCGGAAGCCGGAAGGCTGAGCGTCGGGTCTGGTTCCCGCTTCAGGCTTCCGGCTTCAGGTTCCCGCCTTTCAGAGCAGGTCGTATTGCTTGAGCTTCTTTCGCAGCGTGCCCCGGTTGAGGCCGAGCATCTCGGAAGCCTTGGTCTGGTTACCCTTGACGTAATTCATCACGGATTCCAGCAGCGGCGCTTCCACTTCGGAAAGCACCAGGTTGTACACGTCCGTGACGGCGGCGCCCTCAAGATGGGCGAAATAATTGTGCAGCGCCTTTTCGACGCTGCCGCGCAGGGTCTGGCCCTCAGCGGTAGGTGCCGTCAGGTGCTGTTTAAGGTTGGCGGTGTCGCTCACGGGTGTTGCCCCATCAAAAAAATTCTCGGTCATCGTCGTCATGCGGCCTTTTCCCCTTCGTTGTGACGCTCGGCGAAGAACTCCCGAACGTTGGCGCACTGCGCGTCCGTGGACTCCAAACGATTGAACTTGGCGCGAAACTCCCTGGCGCCCGGCAGGGTTGCCAGATACCAGCCGACATGCTTGCGGGCGATGCGAACGCCCATCTCGTCGCCGTAGAAGGCGTGCAGTGCGGCCAGGTGCTCCAGCAGTATCTGTTCCACTTCGATCAAGCCCGGCGCCGGCAGAAGTTCACCGGTCGTCAGGTAATGCGCGATCTCGCGGAATATCCAGGGTCGCCCCTGGGCCGCTCGACCGATCAGCAGGGCATCGGCACCGGTGGCGTCGAGGACCTGCCTGGCTTTCTGTGGCGAATCGATATCGCCGTTGGCAAAGACCGGAATGGACACCGCCTGCTTGATCGCAGCGATGGTCTCGTACTCGGCTTCGCCCGTGTACAGGTCTGCGCGGGTCCGGCCGTGGACGGCCAGGGCCCGGATGCCAGCCTGTTCGGCGATTTTCGCCACGTTGATGCCGTTCCTGTTCGATCGGTCCCAACCGGTGCGGATCTTCAGGGTGACGGGCACATCGACGGCCTTGACCACGGCGTTGAGGATATCGGCCACCAGGGCTTCGTCCTTCATCAGCGCCGAGCCGGCGGCCTTGTTGCAGACCTTCTTCGCCGGGCAGCCCATGTTGATATCGATGATCTGGGCACCGAGATCAACATTAGCCCTGGCCGCTTCGGCCAGCATCTCCGGATCACCGCCGGCTATCTGGACGGAACGGGGCTCCGGGTCGCCCTCGTGGAGCAGGCGCAGCCGCGACTTGCGGCTGTTCCACAGGCGCACGTCGCTGGTGACCATTTCCGATACCACCATGCCGGCGCCAAGACGGCGGCACAGCAGACGGAACGGCCGGTCGGTCACACCCGCCATGGGGGCGAGAATCACTGGATTGGGCAAGGCATAAGGGCCAATGCTAACCGCCGACATAGGTCTTCCCTGTTTGGGGCCTGCTCAGTTGAGTGCTGGGGGAGTTCGAAAAAGGGTGGGCATGATACCCGCTCTCGGTGACTGGATAAAGGCTGTTTTGAACAAATTCTGAACAGCCCTGTGCTTATCGCCGGGAGTTAGAAAACGCCTGGAGACTCCGGAATCCGGCGTCTCCAGCTTATTCGGGGGAGTGGAAGCTGAGGCTGTAGTTCACAGCCTTGGTGCCTGGGTCGAGGATGTCCAGGCTGATGTGGATAGGGGTTTGCGGAGGCATTTCCGCCTGTCCGGCCAGTTCGCCGGAAAGGTATTCGCCTGGCTTGAAGCGACGGCTGGCCAGTAATTGGCCATTGATGTCGGCAAAGCGCAGCTCCAGCAGTGGGAACGGCTGGGCGAAGGCGGCGCGGTTGTAGAGGATGGCGTCGACCACGAGGGCGCCGGAGAACTCGGGGTGGCTGCGCACCACGAGGTTGCTGCTCTTGATCAGGTCGATATCCACCTTGGAGGGCAGCTGGCAGCCGATTTCCGGGCAGATTTGCTGGAACCAGGGGCGGTACTGGTCCTGCCGGGCCAGTTCATCGAAGTGGTACCAGATGTACTGGGTGGACAGTGCGCCGATTGCGATCAGGTTCAGCAGGAACCAGCCGATCCAGCGGCCCCAGGGGCGTCTGCTTTCCTGCCAGTCCAGCTGCAGCGGCTCGTCATTCAGGTCGAGGAGGCCGTCGTCGCGGAGGGCAGGTTCGTTGCGCGAGTGTTGCAGGCGCACGGGCTCGGTAGCAGGCGGCTCGTCCAGCTCGTCGTCATCGTCGCGCAGGTCTTCGGGTTCGTCGTCGCGGGCTGAACCCAGGCTGAAGTCCGGGCCGGGCTCGTCCTCTACCAGGTCCATGGACAGGCTGGGTTCGGTGCGCTCTGCCGGAGCAGGCTTGGGCGGCTCCACTGGCGTGCGACTCACCGGCTCGGCAACTGGCTCGGCGCGCAGTTCGAAGTCAGGCCCAGCTTCGGGTTCGTGCTCGTCGTCCCGCTCGGCGGCCAGTTCCGCAGACGGCTCCTCGGCCTCCAGCAGAGCTTCGGCCCAACCTTCATCGTGACGCGGCGTCGGTTGCGCTTCGGTCCGCACGGGTGCGGCGGGGCCCAGCAGGTCACGGGACAGGCGCTGCTCTTCCTGCTCCAGCTTGGCCAGTTCTTCGTCCAGGTCGAGGCTGTCGAGGTCCAGGTCGTCGTGAATCCACAGGGTGTCGCTACTGGCTGGCTTGACCGGCGTCGTCTGCGGTGCAACCGGCGGCTTGAGCACGGTGGCGACGCTGGGCACTGGCGCGGCCGGTGCCTGGGGTGTTGCCGGCCTGGGTGGCGCTGTCGGTGCCGCGGGCTTGGGCTTCGGGGTCGCCGGCGCTATCGCCTGGCCCTTGGCCGCCAACAGCTGCTGAGCCGCATTGAACACATGCAGACAAGCGCCACAGCGCACGGCGCCATGGGCTACGGCCAGCTGTGCGCGGCTGACGCGGAAACTGGTCTGGCAATGCGGGCACTGGGTGACGAAGCTGTCGGTCATGCGGCGATCCGGTCGAAACGAAAGGCTATTTTACTCGATCTGCTGGCTTTCAGCGGCGCACGCCACTGATGCGTACCCAGCCGTCCTTCTCTGCAGTAGGGTCGAGGTCGAAGGCGCCGGCATAGGCCGTGCGCACTTCCTCGGCCTGCTCGGCGAGGATGCCGGACAGCGCCAGGCGTCCGCCGGCTGCCACGAGGCTGGTGATCTGCGGCGCCAGCGAGACCAGCGGGCCGGCAAGGATATTCGCCACTACCACTTCGGCGGGTTTGGCTGGAAGGTCGGCCGGCAGGTAGACCGGGAAGCGCGCCGGGTCGATGCCGTTGCGCGAGGCATTGTCGCGGGAGGCTTCCAGGGCTTGCGGGTCGATGTCGGTGCCGACTGCCTGGCGCGCACCCAGGAGCAGCGCGGCGATGGCGAGGATGCCCGAGCCGCAGCCGAAATCCAGTACTTCGCAGCCGTCGAGGTCCTGGCCATCGAGCCATTCCAGGCAGAGGGCGGTGGTTGGATGCGTGCCAGTGCCGAACGCCAGGCCCGGGTCCAGCAGGAGGTTCACCGCGCCCGGCTCGGGGGCGTCGTGCCAGCTCGGTACGATCCACAGGCGGCGGCCGAAGCGCATGGGCTGGAAGTTGTCCATCCAGCTGCGTTCCCAGTCCTGGTCTTCGATGCGCTCGATCTGGTGCTCCGGTAGCGCGCCGCCGGTCAGCAGTTCCAGGTGCGCCACCAGGTTGGCTTCGTCGGTATCGGCCTCGAACAGGGCGAGCAGATGGGTATTGGACCAGAGTGGGGTGGTCCCCAGGTCCGGTTCGAAGATCGGTTGATCTTCGGCGTCCATGAAGGTTACCGAGACAGCGCCCACTTCCAGCAGGGCGTCCTCGTAGGTTTCCGCCTGTTCCGGGGTGATGGCGAGTCGAACTTGTAACCAGGGCATGACGGGACCTCTTGAAAATTCAGCGTGCACATGCGGCAGGCGCGCAAGCTTACTTGAGCACAGGCCGGAAAAACACAAGGGCCGCCATATGGCAGCCCCTGTGATCGTGGATCAGGCACCCTGAATCAGTGCTTGTCCATGCCGAGTTTCTTTTCCAGGTAGTGGATGTTGATGCCACCCTTGCAGAAACCCTTGTCGCGAGTGAGGTTGCGGTGCAGCGGGATGTTGGTCTTGATGCCGTCAACGACAATCTCGTCCAGCGCATTGCGCATGCGCGCCATGGCTTCGTCGCGGTCCTTGCCGTAGGTAATCAGCTTGCCGATTAGCGAGTCGTAGTTCGGCGGAACCGCGTAGCCGCTGTACAGGTGCGAATCGACGCGAACGCCGTTGCCGCCTGGGGCGTGGAAGTAGGTCACCTTGCCAGGGCTCGGCATGAAGTTGTCCGGGTCTTCGGCGTTGATCCGGCATTCCAGCGCATGGCCACGGATGACGACGTCGTCCTGCTTGATCGACAGCTTGTTGCCAGCGGCGATGCTGAGCATTTCCTTGACGATGTCGATGCCGGTGACCATTTCGGTGACCGGGTGCTCCACCTGCACGCGAGTGTTCATCTCGATGAAGTAGAAGCGACCGTTCTCGTAGAGGAACTCAAAGGTGCCAGCGCCGCGGTAGCCGATTTCGATGCAGGCCTGGACGCAGCGGTCCAGTACTTCGGCGCGGGCCTTCTCGTCGATACCCGGGGCTGGGGCTTCTTCCAGCACCTTCTGGTGGCGGCGCTGCAGGGAGCAGTCGCGGTCACCCAGGTGGATGGCATTGCCCTGGCCGTCGGACAGGACCTGGACTTCGACGTGGCGCGGGTTGGTGAGGAACTTCTCCAGGTAGACCATGGAGTTGCCGAACGCGGCACCGGCTTCGGTGCGGGTCAGCTTGGCCGACTTGATCAGTTCTTCTTCCTCGTACACCACGCGCATGCCGCGACCACCACCGCCACCGGCGGCCTTGATGATCACCGGGTAGCCCACTTCACGGGCGATGGCCAGCGCGGTTTCCTCGTCTTCCGGCAGCGGGCCGTCGGAGCCCGGCACGGTCGGTACGCCGGCGCGCTTCATGGCGTCCTTGGCCGATACCTTGTCGCCCATCAGGCGAATGGTGTCGGCTTTCGGGCCGATGAAGGCGAAACCGGAGTTCTCCACCTGCTCGGCGAAGTCGGCGTTCTCGGCCAGGAAGCCGTAACCCGGGTGGATAGCAGTGGCGCCGGTTACTTCGGCGGCGCTGATGATCGCCGGGATGTTCAGGTAGGACTGGGCTGCCGAAGCCGGGCCGATGCAAACGGTCTCGTCGGCCAGGGACAGGTGCATCAGCTCACGGTCGGCCGTGGAATGCACCGCCACCGTCTTGATGCCCAGTTCCTTGCAGGCGCGCAGGATGCGCAGGGCGATCTCGCCACGGTTGGCGATCAGGACTTTTTCCAACATCGCAGGCTCTCCGCGGTTCAGACGATGGTGAACAGCGGCTGGTCGTACTCAACCGGCTGACCGTTTTCCACGAGGATGGACTCGATCACGCCACTGGCTTCGGCTTCGATGTGGTTCATCATCTTCATGGCTTCGACGATGCAGAGGATGTCGCCTTTCTTCACGCTCTGGCCGACTTCGACGAAGTTGCCCGAGGTCGGGGAGGCGGCACGGTAGAAAGTGCCGACCATCGGAGAGCGCACGACGTTGCCGTTCAGCTTCGGTGCTGCCGGTGCAGCGGCTTCAGCTGCGGCGACCGGAGCGGCAGCGGCAACAGGTGCTGCTACCGGTGCCGGGGCGGCGGCGTAAACCGGCTGGGCCGCGAAGGCCTTGTTGCTGTGACGGCTGATGCGCACGGACTCTTCGCCCTCGCGGATCTCCAGTTCGTCGATACCGGACTCTTCCAGCAGTTCGATCAGTTTCTTGACTTTACGGATATCCATTAATCATCAACTCCCAAGGGGTGAGGTCAGGGGCGTTCAAGGTGTTCTAGCGCCGCGTCCAGGGCCAGGCGGTAGCCGGTGGCACCCAGACCGCAGATCACTCCTACTGCAACGTCGGAGAAGTAGGAGTGGTGGCGGAAAGGTTCCCGTTTGTGCACGTTGGACAGGTGCACTTCGATGAATGGGATGCTCACTGCGAGCAATGCGTCACGTAGGGCGACACTTGTATGCGTGAAAGCAGCAGGATTGATGATGATGAAGTCCACTCCTTCACCGCGGGCCGCATGAATCCGGTCGATGAGTTCGTACTCGGCATTGCTCTGCAGGTACATCAGGTGATGGCCGGCCTCGCGAGCGCGGCGCTCCAGGCCCTGGTTGATCTCGGCCAGGGTCGTGGCCCCGTACTTATCGGGTTCGCGGGTGCCCAGCAGGTTGAGGTTGGGGCCGTGCAGGACGAGCAGGGTGGCCATGCTGTTTGTTCCTTATTGGAGGCCAGGCGGCACTATGCCGGACAGCGGAAAAGGCTGTCCAGTTGCCGACAGTAATCGACAAGATGCCCGGTGTTTGCGGCAAATATATGACGTTGCATGCGTCAGCGCGACGCATTCGCCTGTTGCAGACGGGCGGCGAAGGCCTTGGCATCGACTTCACCTACGACACGCAGATCGGCCAATTCGTCACCCTTGCCGTTGAAGAACAGGATGGCCGGCGGCCCGAACAGCTTGTAGCGATCGAGCAGGGCGCGTTGTTCCGGATTGCTCTCGGTCATGTCGAAGCGGATAAGGCGGTAGCCGCCCAGCTGCGAGGTAACCTCCATGGCGGTAAGGACTTCACGCTCGATCACCTTGCAACTAATGCACCAGTCGGCATACCAGTCCAGCAGCAGCGGCTGGCCAGAGCCTTTGGCCTCTGCGAGGACCCCGGTGAGTTCCACCGGAGTCTTGATCGTTTGCCATGCTCCGCTGGCCGGGGCGACGGACGGCGCACCAACCAGGTGCGCACGGCCGAGCGGACGCAACGGATCGGATTCTCCCTTGAGGGCGCCCGACCAGGCAGCCACTGCGTAGACCAGCAGGACCAGTCCTGCCAGTTGACCCAGGCGCTCGCGCGGAGCCTTGGGGGTGAATTCCAGGGCGCCGAGGAACAGCGCAACGCCGCCGGCAAGCAGGCCCCAGAGGCCCAATGCCAGGGGGCCGGGCAGGACGCGTTCGAGCATCCATACCGCTACCGCCAGCAGCAGCACGCCGAAGGCATTGCGTACGCTGACCATCCACTGGCCTGCCTTGGGCAGCAGGGCACCGCCGCCGGTGGCGAACAATACCAGCGGGGCGCCCATGCCCAGGCCGAGGGCGAAGAGCTTGAGGCCGCCTCCCAGGGCGTCGCCGCTTGCACTGATATAGAGCAGGGCTCCGGCCAGCGGCGCAGAGACGCAGGGCGAGACCAGCAGGCTGGAGACCACGCCGAGCAGCGCGGCGCTCCAGATCGAGCCACCCTTGGTGCTGCCCGCCAGCGAATCCAGCGGGCCGCTGATGAAGCGCGGCAGGCGTAGTTCATAAAGGCCGAACATGGCCAACGCGAAGAGGGTGAAGAAGCCGGCGAAGGGCACCAGTACCCAGGGCGACTGCAAGCGTGCCTGCAGGTTGAGTTCGGCGCCGAACAACCCCATCAGCGCACCCAGCAGGGCAAAGCAGGCGGCCATCGGTAGGATGTAGGCCAACGAAAGCGTCAGGCCGCGTCCGCCGCCTGCCTTTCCGCGCAGTACCACGCCGGAAAGAATCGGCAGCATTGGCAGCACGCAGGGCGTGAAGGTCAGACCGAGGCCCGCGAGGAAGAACAGGGCCAGTTCGTGCCAGCCCCAGCCTGTGCCGGCGGTGCTGCTGCCCAAGGAGTCAATGCCGCTGCTGGCGCCACCCTCAGCCAGTTTGATGACCTCGGTCTCTGGCGGATAGCACAGGCCCTTGTCGGCGCACCCCTGGTAAGTCACTCGCAACTCGGTGGGGGCCTTGCGTGACGGGTCCACCGGCAGGTTGACGTCGGTGACGCCGTAGTACACCTCGACGTCGCCGAAGTACTCGTCGGTCTTGTGCTTGCCGGCCGGCAGCACGGGCTGGCCCAGGCCGCTGTCGGCGGGCTCTGCGCGGAACTGGAAGCGGTGACGATAAAGGTAATAACCCTCGGCATTGGTGAAGCGCAGCTTCACCGAGGTGGGGCTGCTTTCCACGAGGCTGAGGCGGAAGGCCTCGCGAACCGGCAGGAAGTCTCCGCTGTTATTGAGGGAGGCACCCAGGGTCGGGCTCGGGCGGTTGTCCAGCAACCCTGCGGCGGCGGGCAGGGCCACCAGCAGAAAGATCAGGCTCAGCAGACGGCGCATGGAGGTCTCTTGGGGCGGAAAACGCTCGCATCATAACGGACCTCGACGGCTTCCTGCAGGCTCCGGGCTGTAAGCGGTTTTGTCCTCAGAGCGAAAGGTCGTGCGGACGGTGCCTATAGGCATGATGGACTTCCGTACGCCACGCGGAATCGTCGGGCGATTGAATGGGCGCGACAATAGTTCGCGCCGTTTCGTCAGACGCGGAAGGCCTGCACGGCCGTGTGCAATTCACCCCCCAGGCGCAGCAGGCGTTCGCCTTGGCTGCGGCTTTCGTCAATGCGCGCGAGGTTGCTGCCGCCGAGCTGGTGGATCTGTTCGCTGTGGTCGCGGATTTCGCTGACTGCGCCGCTCTGCTGGGCAGTGGCGTCGGCAATCCGTTCGGCCATGCTGGCGATCGTGCGAATCGCACTGACCACTTCCACCAGTGCGCCGTCGGCGGCGGCGGCCTGTTCGGCGCTGGCTTCGGCATGTTCGACCTGGATACGCATGGCGTCGACCGATTGCCGTGCAGCCTGCTGGAGGCGAGCGATCAGCTGCTGGATTTCAGCCGTGGCCCCCGCAGTGCGCTGGGAAAGGGAGCGCACTTCCTCGGCGACCACTGCGAAGCCGCGGCCCATTTCACCCGCCCGAGCGGCCTCGATGGCGGCGTTGAGCGCCAGCAGGTTGGTCTGCTCGGCGATGCCACGGATCACCGTCAGCACCTTGTCGATGGTTTCGGTCTCTTCCGCCAGGCGCTCCACGGCCTGGGCGTTGTTCTGCACTTCGCCCACCAGTTGGTGAAGTCCGGCCAGGCTCTGGTCGATCACGCTCTGGCCCTGTTCCACGGCCAGACCGGCATCGCGGCTGGCATCGGCGGCCAGGCTGGCATCGCCGGCCACCTGTTGGATGGTGTTTTCCAGTTCGCCCAGGGCATCGCGGATCTGTGCGGTGCCGCCCGCCTGGTCCTCGGCGCCGGCGTGGAGTCCGTTGTTCAGCTCGGCCAGGGTGCTGCTGCTGCCGGCGACTTTCTCGGCGTGCTGGCGAATGGTGCCCACCAGTTCGCCGAGATAGTCGCGCAGGCGATTGAGCGAGTCTTCGATGCGACGCAGGTCGAGCGTGCGGGAGCCCAGGGCTATGGGGCGGCTGAAATCGCCGGCGGCCCAGGCTCCCAGGGCGCTGACCAGACGCCCGAGCACCTGGGTCAGGCGGCGCTGGATGCGGTCGATGCACAGGGCGATGAGCAGAATCAGGCCGATCATCAGGCCTTGCATGACCCGCACTTCAGCCTGGATGCGACCGTGTTCGGCACGCACTTCGGGCTCCAGGGCGGCCAGCGCGGTTTGCAGGGCATCCACGCGCTGGGTGGTGGCGGCGGCGAGTTCGCTGCGCCGCTGGATCAGGTCGCGGGTGCGCGCCAGTTCGCCCGGATAACGCTTGAGCAGACCGGCCAGTTCACGCTTGAGGGCGATGCCGCGATCTTCGGTCTGGCTGGTTTCATTGCTGCTTTCCAGGCCCATCATCGCGGCGAAGTCATCGGCGGCCGAATTGCTGCTGTCGGCCACGCCGAGCAGGGGCAGTTGGTCCAGCCGGGCGCTGTCACGACCGAGTGCCTCCAGTTCGCGCTCGACGTCGGCGGCCAGTTCGTCGCGCCCGCTGGCCACCAGCTTCGCGCGGGCCTGGCTGAGGCGGTTGAGGTGCTGGGCGGCGGCGAACAAGGGGGCTCGATAATCGCTGGCAGGCGGCGAGCTGGCGGAGTCGGCGTACTGGGCGAGCTGGTCGAGGGAGCCGGCGATTTCCCGCTCGGCCTGGATCAGCAGGCCCTGGGGATCACCTGCCAGCTTGCCGGCTGCGAGCAGTTCGTCGCGCGTGAATTCGCGCAGCTCAACAAAGCTGGGGAGCAGGTCCTGGGTCAGTTCGCTCGGGAGCTGGGCGAGGCGTTGCTCCAGGCTGTCGATGCCCTGGGCGGCGGCACTGTGACGCAACGCATCGCCGCTGTTGAGGTAGGCCTGAACGTTGTCCACCACCTCACCCTGGAAACGCTGGGCCAGGTCCAGGTACTGCTCCATGAGTTGATAGGGGCGTTCAAGTGCCCGCTGCGACCACCAGAGCGTGGCTCCCAATGCCAGGCACACGGTGACCAGCAGCAAGGTAATGAGGTTGGTGAGCAGTTTCAGGCGCATCGCGTCCTCGACAGACAGCTGAGGGGATGGCCAGATGATATTGCTGTTTGGTGACAGTCCCGTGACGACGGTTCTCAGTCGCGGTGCAGCTCAACCCGATTACGACCGCCGTGCTTGGCGCAATAGAGCGCTTCGTCCGCCTGCTTGGACAGCTGGTTGATATCGAGGTCGTCATGCAGTTGGGCAATACCGCAGCTGAAAGTGCAGGACAGGTCGTGGGGCTGGGCCGGGTAGCGGATCTCCGCGAAGCGCCGGCGGATTTCCTCCAGCACGCGATGGGCCGCGTCGAGATCGGTATCCGGCAGGACCACCGCGAATTCCTCGCCACCGTAGCGGCCGATATGGTCGGTCTTGCGCAGGCGCTGCTTGAGGAACAGCGCAAGGCTCTTGATCACCCGGTCGCCCATGGGATGGCCATAGGTGTCGTTGACCTTCTTGAAGTGATCGATATCGAGCATGGCGA
This sequence comes from Pseudomonas sp. DY-1, assembly GCF_003626975.1. NCBI lineage: Bacteria > Pseudomonadati > Pseudomonadota > Gammaproteobacteria > Pseudomonadales > Pseudomonadaceae > Pseudomonas > Pseudomonas sp. DY-1. The sequence continues at coordinate 4,891,955 of NZ_CP032616.1, forward strand.
AGCACAGCGGCTTGCCTTCCCGGCGGGCGCGGGAGCAGGCGTCCTCCAGCAGTTGCAGCGTATGGGTGTGATTGAACAGCCCGGTGAGGCTGTCGCGCACCATGCGTGCCTTCAGGCTGCGAGCCCGCTTGGCGCGAGTACGGACCGTCGCGATCAGGTGGCGCGGCTTGATCGGCTTGGTCAGAAAGTCGTCGCCGCCTTCGCTCATCGCATCCAGCTGTTTGTTGAGGTCATCCTCCGCCGACAGGTAGATGATCGGCACGCTTACATAGCGCTCGTGCTGGCGAATCACCTTGGCCAGCTCGGTACCCAGGCATTCGGGCATGTACATGTCGAGGATGATCAGGTCCGGCTGGAATTCGGCCAGGGCCAGCAGGGTCTTCACCGGCTCGGTGATGACGCGGGTGACGATGCCGGCGGAGTTGAGGATCAGCTCGGTGTGGGTGGCCTGGGCGCGGGAGTCGTCCACCACCAGCACCTTGAAGGGATCGTAGTGGGCGGTGCGGGTCAGGGTTTCCAGTTTTTCCAGCAGGCTGGAGGCATCCAGGGCGCCGGTGAAAAATTCCTGGCCGCCGGCACGCACTGCTGCCAGGCGCGTTGGTGCATCCGCTTCTTCATGGCTGAAGAAAATGATCGGCAGCTTCTGCTCCAGCCCTTGCTGGGCTTCGCGTGCCAGATCCAGGCCCTTGCCGGGGCCGGAAAAGTCTACTTCCAGCACGATCGCAGCCGGATGCCGTTCGGCCATGGCCGAGCGGAAGGCGTTGGCGCTCTCGCAGAGCTGGGCGTTGAGGCCGAAGAACTCCAGTTGCTGGGTCAGGCGTTCGGCACGGTCCTCGCTTTGCAGAGCCAGGTACACCGGCTTGCGCAAGGGCGGAAGGAAGGTCTGCTCGAACTGGTCGCCATGCCGCAACCCGGTGCGCGACAGGCGCTGCATCAACAGGCTGAGTTCGGTGATCAGGTCGCTGGACAGCCGGCCGCGATTCTCTTCCACGCCACGCAAGCATCTGCCAATGGCCACGGCCAGGCGCGTGTGCTCCGGCTGTTCGAAGCGTTCGGCGTAGCGCTGCAGGTTGAGGCTGGCCTCGGCCAGCTCGGTCATGCAGGCCGTGCTCCACTCGCTGCGTTGCAGGCGCTGCCAGATCTCCAGAACATGCCGCGCCTGGTTGATTACTCGCTGGGCGAAGTGGTTCTTGAGTCGGTCGCGGCTGGGATCTTCGTGCTCGGTCATGGCCGGGGATGTCGCCTGGAGACGATCTAGATGATGGCGCCATGCTATCACCTTGTAGGCGGTACGCCAGTGCCATCTGTCCCGATTTTGCGGGGTACGTCAGGTAAATACCGTCAGCAAGTCGCCAAGGCCCCGGAAACACCGCGTGCACCGGCGGTTGGTTTGGTTCGCGGGCACTGCGCCGCGCCTGCGCATCACTTATAGTGCAGGACTTGGCCGCAACGCTCCGGGCGTAACGCGGTCGAACCTATCCGTGCTGATCGAAATTCGAAGGACACTGCCATGCTGGACTGGAAGAAGCGTATGGGCGATGCGCGTGAGCGCGTCGATGATTCGGTTGACGATGTACGCAGCTACCTCGGTGGCATCTGGCTGAGTCGTGCCCTTGGCAGCCTGCTGGCGATCTACCTGCTCGCCTGTGTCGTGGTGGGTTGGTACTGGAGCAGCGAGCCCGATCTCTTCCCAGTGCAGCAGAACGCCCAGGCAGCCGCCGAGCGTGCCGGCCGGCAGATGGTCAGTGGCTACACCACCGTGGAAACCCTGAAGACCGTGGGGCAGACCCTGCTCGACAAGAGCGGCGGTTACCTCTCCAACGACCTCGCCCCACCCGGTCTCTGGCTGGACAATATGCCCAGCTGGGAATACGGCGTACTGGTGCAGGTGCGCGACCTGTCCCGCGCCCTGCGTAAGGACTTCGCTCGCTCCCAGTCGCAGTCCACCGAGGATCCGGACCTGGCCAAGGCCGAGCCGCGCTTCAACTTCGACAACAAGAGCTGGGCGCTGCCCGCGTCCGAGTCCGAGTACAAGGAAGGCATCCGTTCGCTGGACCGCTACCTGGCGCGCCTGTCCGATCCCAAGCAACCCAGCGCACAGTTCTATACCCGTGCCGACAACCTGAACAACTGGTTGGGCGACGTCGCCACTCGCCTCGGTTCGCTGTCCCAGCGCCTGTCCGCCAGCGTTGGCCGGGTGCGCTTGAACACCGACATCAGCCCGGAAGCCGCCGCCGCCACCGGCAAGGTGCCGGAGGTGAGCGAGGAGATCGTCGAGACGCCCTGGCTGCAGATCGACAACGTCTTCTATGAAGCCCGCGGCCAGGCCTGGGCGCTGTCCCACATCCTGCGCGCCATCGAAGTCGACTTCGCCGACGTGCTGGCGAAGAAGAACGCCACCATCAGCGTGCGCCAGATCATCCGTGAACTGGAGGCCGCCCAGGAGCCCCTGTGGAGCCCGATGGTGCTCAACGGCAGCGGCTATGGCGTGCTGGCCAACCACTCGCTGGTGATGGCCAACTACATCTCCCGTGCCAACGCCGCTGTAATCGACCTCCGTCAGTTGCTGGAGCAGGGCTGATGGCCATGGACGATCGCGAGGCGGCCCATCGCGCCGCCTCCGACGCCGAGCAAGTGGCCTGGGTCGATGAGCAGGATCGCCCCCTCGGCGGCCTGCCCCGCGCCCAGCTGAGAGAGCGCGGATTGATTTCCCGAGGCACGTTCATTCTCCTGTTCAACTCCGCCGGCCAGCTCTGCGTGCATCGCCGCACGCTGAGCAAGGCGCTTTATCCGGGCTATTGGGATGTGGCTGCCGGCGGCATGGTGCAGGAAGGTGAGGGCTACGCCGAATCGGCGGCCCGTGAGCTGGAAGAAGAGCTCGGCGTTGGCGGGGTTTCGCTGCGCGAGCATGGCCGCTTCTATTTCGACGAGCCGGGCAATCGTCTCTGGGGCGCGGTGTTCTCCGTCGTCTCCGATGCACCGCTGAAGTTGCAGCCGGAAGAGGTGATGGAGGCACGCTTCATGTCGGTGGATGAGGCGCTTTCCCTGACTCCTTGCTGCCCGGACTCCCTCAAGGCGTTACAGCTTTACCTGGCATCACATACGTGAATGCTCCGGTAGGAGCCCGCTTGCTGGCGACCCCTTCGCGAGCAAGCTCGCTCCTACCAGGGGGGGTAGTCGTTCCCGCTTGGCCAAAGGCCCGCCCCAAACCCGCGTCAGGCGTGGGTTTGTGCAGAATCTCGGACCCTTTCGTGCGGGATGCTGCACGAGGTCGCCAATCTGTCGATCAATGGCGCATTTTCGTACTTAGCATTCGCTGCGAATGCTGATAAATTTCGCCGCCTTTCAAGCCCGGCCACATACCGGGTGCGCTGCCCCTGCCAGAGTGGGGCTTCGCGGTCGGCTCCCCGCCGACCAGTCGCTATCCTGACCCCTACGAGGAAAGCCGGTGGTCAAGAAAGCTTCGTCCTTTGCCGCCCTGGGCGGCCTGGTGTACTCCACCGACAGCGGCCGGCATTGTCCGGATTGCCGCCAACCCATCGATGCGTGCATCTGCAAGCAAGCCGTCGTGCCTGCTGGCGATGGCATTGCCCGCGTGCGCCGTGAAACCAAGGGTCGTGGCGGCAAGACCGTCACCTCCGTCAGCGGCGTGCCGCTGGCCGAGGACGCCCTGAAGGAGTTGGCTACCGCGCTCAAGCGTCGCTGCGGGACGGGTGGAGCCTTGAAGGACGGCGTGATCGAGATCCAGGGCGACCACGTGGACCTGTTGCTTGAAGAACTCGCCAAGCGCGGCTTCAAGGCCAAGAAATCCGGCGGCTGAGCCACGGCTTTCTAAACTGACCGTCAGAGCAGCGGTCAACACTCCAACGTCACACGACCGAATTAACCTGTCCAAGCCCCCGGCATGATCCGGCGGGCATGGCGCTTTTCTATCCCATAGGGGGAAACCGATGTCTGCACGACGCACGCGCAAGGACGATGGCACCAGCTGGACCGTGGCCGACAGCCGCAGTGTCTATGGTATTCGCCATTGGGGGGCCGGCTATTTCGCAATCAACGAAGCGGGCCGCGTCGAAGTGCGCCCGCGTGGAGCCGGCAGCGAGCCGGTGGACTTCTACGACATCGTCGGCGACCTGCGCGAAGCGGGCCTGTCCCTGCCGCTGCTGGTGCGTTTCCCGGATATCCTGCAGGACCGCGTGCGCCAACTGACCGGAGCGTTCGATGCCAACATCGAGCGCCTGGAATATCAGAGCCGCTACACCGCCCTGTACCCGATCAAGGTCAACCAGCAGGAAGCGGTGGTGGAAAACATCATCGCTACCCAGAACGTTTCCATCGGCCTTGAGGCAGGCTCCAAGCCCGAGCTGCTGGCCGTACTGGCACTGGCGCCCAAGGGCGGCACCATCGTCTGCAACGGCTACAAGGACCGAGAGTTCATTCGTCTCGCGTTGATGGGCCAGAAGCTCGGCCACAACGTCTTCATCGTCATCGAGAAGGAAGCCGAGGTGGAGTACGTCATCGACGTCGCCGCCGAGCTCAAGGTCGCGCCTCAGGTGGGCCTGCGCGTGCGGCTGTCGTCCCTGGCCTCGTCCAAGTGGGCCGACACCGGTGGCGAGAAATCCAAGTTCGGTCTTTCCGCCGCGCAGATCCTTTCGGTGGTGGAACGCTTCCGCAAGGCCGGCCTGGACCAGGGCGTGCGCCTGCTGCACTTCCACATGGGCTCGCAGATCGCCAACCTCGCCGACTACCAGCACGGTTTCAAGGAAGCCATCCGTTACTACGCGGAGCTGCGCAACCTCGGCCTGCCGGTCGACCACATCGACGTCGGCGGTGGCCTCGGCGTGGACTACGACGGCACCCACTCGCGCAACGCCAGCTCCATCAACTACGACATGGACGATTACGCCGGCGTGGTGGTGGGCATGCTCAAGGAGTTCTGCGACGCCCAGGGCCTGCCGCACCCGCATATCTTCTCCGAGAGCGGCCGCGCCATGACTGCGCACCACGCCGTGCTGGTGATGCAGGTGACCGACGTCGAGCGCCACAATGACGCCGTGCCGCAAATCGACAACGCTGCCGAACAGCCGGAGATCGTGCGCTGGCTGATGGACATGCTCGGCCCAACCGATGCCGAGATGGTCACCGAGACCTACTGGCGTGCCACTCACTACATGGGGGATGCTGCTACTCAGTACGCCGAGGGCAAACTGACCCTCGCCGAGAAGGCCCTCGCCGAGCAGACCTACTTCGCCATCTGCCGTCGCCTGCACAATCAGCTCAAGGCGCGCCAGCGTTCCCATCGCCAGGTGCTCGACGAGCTGAACGACAAGCTCGCGGAGAAGTACATCTGCAACTTCTCGGTGTTCCAGAGCCTGCCGGACACCTGGGCTATCGGCCAGGTACTGCCGATCATCCCGCTGCATCGCCTTGACGAGGAACCGCTGCGCCGCGCTGTGCTGCAGGACCTGACCTGCGACTCCGACGGCAAGATCAACCAGTACGTCGACGAGCAGAGCATCGAGACCAGCATGCCGGTGCATGACGTGCGCGAAGGCGAGGACTACCTGCTGGGCGTATTCCTGGTGGGCGCCTACCAGGAAATCCTCGGCGACATGCACAACCTGTTCGGCGACACCGACTCGGTGAACGTCTACCAGCACGACGACGGCAGCGTTTACCACGCCGGTATCGAAACCCATGACACCATCGAAGACATGTTGCGCTACGTGCACCTGTCGCCCGAGGAGTTGATGGCCCTGTATCGCGACAAGGTATCCAGCGCCAAGCTGAGCCCACGCGAGCGTACCCAGTACGTTGACGCCCTGCGTCTGGGGCTGACCCGCTCCTCCTATCTGTCTTCCTGATAGGTGTGAAGCGACCCGTAGGTTGGTGCAGGGCGAAGCGAAGCCCAACATCTCCGCTGCGCGTCGTGAACAGGCTCACTGATGAATGAAAAAGCCCGGCTATGTGCCGGGCTTTTTCATGGACGCCAATCTGCGCACACCCGACAAAACCCCTGGCAAAATTCCCGATCCGGCGCTTTCATCCTTGCGAGCATTTCTCAACTTGTCGGGAGCTTTGCCAATGCCACGCGTCCTTCTGCTCGAATGCAGCCCCAATGACCAGGCCTCGCCCGGCGGCCAACTGGCCCGGGAAATGGCCCGGCGCATCCATCCAAAGGCCGAGGTGATCGTCCGTAACCTGGTGAGTGAACCGCTGCCGCCCCTTTGTGCGGGTTACGCCGAAGCGGTGGTGGGCAAGTCGGATTGCGCGGACGAGCACTTCGCCATTTCCGAGCAGTTGATCGGCGAGCTGGAGCGCAGCCATTACCTGCTGATCTCCACACCGATGCACAACTACATGGTGCCGGCGGCGCTGAAACTCTGGCTGGATTACGTCGTGCGCATCCGTCGCACCTTCGAGATCCATAACGGCCAGCGCGAGGGTTTGCTGGAGGACCGGCCAACTTTCGTGGTGTTGAGTTCCGGCGGGCACTACCTGGGCGCCAAGGCCAAGCAGATGGATTTCCTCTCGCCCTACCTGCGCCATGTGCTGGGCATCATCGGCCTGCACCATGTGGAGTACATCCACCTGCAGGGCCTGGCCGACGGCGACGAAGCGGTGGCCGCTGCCCTGCAGCAAGCGCGGGAGCGCCTTTCGTTCAATCCGGTCTTCGCCCCCGAACCCTTCCCGGATGTGGTGCTGTAGGGGCGGAGACGCCACTCACCTCCAGCGCACCCTGCGGGGAGCCAGGCGCCGCATCAGCCTCAGTTGCCGATCACGCCATAGCCGCGCGCCATCAGCACCGCGAACAGCGGCATCAGCAGCGCCAGCAACAGCTCCAGGCGGATAACCATGATCACCGCCTTGGCCTTGCCGGGGCTGACCTCAGGTACCTGGCCGGCTTTCAGTGCATTGCGCCAGTTGAGGAAAACGAAAGTGGGGAAGCCTGAAAGCAGGGCGATCAGTGCGAACAGGCCCATCTTCGCGTGAAACATCGAGTTGTTCAGGTAGTAGTCCACGCCCTTGTCGTACCAGAAAACCCGCGCCAGGCCGGTGACCAGCACTGCGCCGGCGGCCACGCCATAGGTCATGTCGACGCGCACCAGGCTGCGGGCGCGCTCCAGGTCGAGCGGCAACTTGAACAGACGGTGCTCCAGGGTGAGCAGGGCGAACAGCACGAAAATCGACAGGAAATGCAGGTAAGCGGCGACAGCTTGTCCCATGGTTACTCCTCAGGTCATCAGGTCAGTTGTGGTTATGGTCATCCTTGCCGGGCGAGGTACTCCACCCGGTTGCGGCCATTCTGCTTGGCCAGGTACAGCCCGCGGTCGGCCCGATCCAGCACGTTGGCCTGGGTGTCACCGGCCTGCACCAGGGTTGCGCCGAAGCTGGCGGTCTGCGCCAGGGCTAATCCTTCCAGGGCGATGGGGTCCTGCTCGATGGCGCGGCGGAGGCGCTCGGCCACCTGCATCAGTTCCGCCTCTTCGTGCACGGCCACCAGGGCGACGAACTCTTCGCCTCCCAGGCGTGCCAGTAGGTCCTGGGGGCGCAGCGCCGCGCTCATGCGTCGGGCGCTTTCCCATAGCACCTGGTCGCCAGCGGCGTGGCCATGCTGGTCATTTACCTTCTTGAAGTGGTCCAGGTCGCAGTAGATCACGCCCAGACGCAGATCGCTGCCCAGCAGTTTGGCCTGTTCCAGCGGGAAGAGCTGATTGAAGCCGCTGCGGTTCCACAGCTGGGTCAGCGGGTCCACCTGGGCCTTGCGCTGCTCACGGTTCACCGCTTCGCGCAGGTGAAGGGTCTGCTGGCTGAGCATGCGCATTTGCAGATAGCCCTGGGCGAGGGTGGCCAGGTCGTGCAGGCGGGTACGGTCGAAACGGCTGAACGGGCGGGGCGTCGGGTCCAGCAGGCAAAGCGTGCCGATGGGCTGGCCGTCGCTGGAGTAAATCGGCTGTCCGGCATAGAAACGCAGGTAAGGCGGGCCAAGCACCAGCGGATTGTCCGCAAAGCGGGGGTCGCGCCGGGCATCTTCCACCAGTAGCAGGTCGTCCTGGAGAATCGCGTGGCCGCAGAAGGAAATGTTCCGCGGCGTTTCGCTTGCGTCCAGACCAATGCGGGCCTTGAACCACTGGCGGTCGCGGTCGATCAGGCTGATCAGCACAGTGGCCACGTTGAACAGGTCGCGGGTCAGGCGTACCAAGGTGTCCAGGTAGTGTTCGGCGGGCGTGTCGAGCACTTCCAGGTTCTGCAGGGCCAGCAAACGGCGTTTTTCGTCGGGGTGGCATGGGGCGGCCAGCATGTCTTCTTCTCCTTATCCATGAGGGCGGGCGAACCAAGCGTCGTGCTTCTGCAGACGCCAGGCAGCGGCGCCGAGGCTGACCCCGCGTAACGCCATGAAGGCGAGGAAGGCCAGCCAGAGTCCGTGGTTGCCGAGAAACTGTAGCCCCCAACCCAACGGCAGGCTAAGGGTGACTGCCAGCAGCATGGCGTCGCGCATTTCGCGAGCTCGCGTGGCACCGATGAAAAGACCGTCCAGCAGGTAGCTCCAGACCGCGATCAGCGGCAACAGCGCCAGGTAGGGCAGGTAGGTGTGCGCGACTTCCCGTACTGCCGCGATATCGCTCTGCATGTCGATGAACAACCCGCCAGCGACGGCGAAGAACAGCACGAAGGCCAGGCTTGCCAGCAGCGACCAGCCGCCGGCCACCAGCAACGAACGGCGCAATGCCGGGCGATCACCGGCGCCGATGGCGTGGCCGCACAGGGCCTCGACCGCGTGAGCCAGGCCATCCAGGGCGTAAGCGGTGACCAGCAGGCCGTTGAGCAGCAGGGCGTTTGCCGCCACCGTGGCATCGCCCATCCGCGTGCCCTGCACGGTCAGCAGGAAGAACACCAGCTGCAGCGCCAGGGAGCGGATGAAAATGTCGCGGTTCACCGCCAGCAGTGGCCGCCAGTTGCGCCACAGCTTCAGCGCAGGCCAGCCGATGCGTCCGGGATAACGCAGCAGGGCGCCGCGAGTAAGCGCAAGCCCGATCAGCGCGCCGCTCCATTCGGCGATCACTGCCGCCCGTGCCGCGCCGGCTACACCCCAGTCCAGACCGAGGACGAACCACAGCGCCAGGGCGATGTTGGCGAGGTTGGTTCCCAGCAGGATGGCCAGCGGCGCGCGGGCGTTCTGGGTGCCGAGGAACCAGCCGACCAGGGCATAGTTGGCCAGCGCCGCCGGAAGACCGAGCAGGCGCAGGTGGAAGAACTCGCGGGTCAGCGTGTCCAGCTCGGTGGATGGGTTCATCAACTTCAGGGCCAGGTCGCTGAAGGGCACCGCCAGCAGGCCCAGCAGCAGCGCCAGCCCTAGCGCCAGGCCCAGCCCCTGCAGCAACACCTGGCGCAAGGTGCCACCGTCCGCACGGCCGGCGGCCTGGGCGGCGAACCCGGTGGTGCCCATGCGCAGGAAGCCCAGCACGCCGAGCAGCAGCATGTACAACGTGCTGCCCACTGCCACTGCGGCCAACTGGTGGGCGTGGGGCAGGTGGCCAACCACTGTGCTGTCCACCAGGGCGACCAGGGGCACAGAAATGTTCGAGAGGATCATCGGGGCAGCCAGTGCCCAGACTTTTCGATGGGTCGGGGTGTGCCGCCAGGCGTCGAGGAACAGGCTCATGCAGGGCTCCAGTCAGGCCGCGCAGTATAGCGGCGCGACGTTTCGTGAGGCGCATCGCTCCTGCCGTCATCCGGATGCCACCGGAGCGCCGGGCTGGTCTATAGTTCGCCGCCTATACGCACTCCCCATCGAGAGCCTGCCATGCCGAAGAAAGGACTACTTCTGGCCGTGGTGCTGAGCCTGCTCAGCGCCTGCGATTCCTCCACCCCCGAGCAAGCGGCGAGCAAGTCGCCACCTGCCGAAATCGAGCAGGCAGCGCGCCCGGCCGTCGACACCGCGGCCCTGGCCAAGCGCTACGCCGGCCGTGAGCTGAAAGTGATCGATGTGTCCGAAGTGCAGCTCGACGGCGCCAGTGCGCTGTCGGTGACCTTCTCTGTGCCGCTGGACCCGGAGCAGACGTTCGCCGAGCGCCTGCACCTGGTGGACAGCAAGGACGGCAAGGTGGACGGCGCCTGGGAGCTCTCCGACAACCTGATGGAGCTGCGCCTGCGTCACCTGGAGCCCAAGCGCAAGCTGGTGCTGACCATCGACCCCGGCCTGCGTGCGGTGAACGACGCGCGTCTCGCCGACGAACACATCACCCGCCTGGAAACCCGCGACCTGCAAGCGACCGTCGGCTTCGCCAGCCGTGGTTCGCTGCTGCCCACGCGCCTCGCCGAAGGCCTGCCGGTGATCGCGCTGAACGTCGACAAGGTGGATGTGGACTTCTTCCGCGTGAAGTCCGAATCCCTGCCGGGCTTCCTCGCCCGCTGGGGCAAGCGCGGCGCCCTGGACGTGTGGGAGGCTCGCGAGCTGCTGAAGATGGCCGACCTGGTCTACTCCGGTCGCTTCGATCTCAAGCCCGCGCGCAATACACGCGAGACCCTGCTGCTACCCATCGCCAACCTCGAGCCGATGAAGCAACCGGGTGTCTACCTGGCGGTGATGAAAGAGTCAGGCAGCTACGCCTATTCCAACCCGGCGACGCTTTTCACCCTGAGTGACATCGGCCTTTCCGCCCACCGCTACAGCGACCGCCTGGATGTTTTCACCCAGGCCCTGGAAGGTGGCGCCGCGCAAGCCGATATCGCCCTGGAGCTGCTGGACGGCGAGGGGCGCGTGCTGGCCGAAGGCAAGACCGACGGCAAGGGTCACGCCGAAATCCCCCTGGCGCCCAAGGCCGAGGTACTGATCGCCCGCAAGGACGAGCAGACCAGCTTGTTGCGCCTGTCCGCACCCGCGCTGGATCTGGCCGAGTTCGACATCGCCGGTCCGGCCAGCCACGCCCTGCAGTTCTTCGTCTTCGGCCCGCGCGACCTCTATCGTCCGGGTGAGACCGTGCTGCTCAATGCGCTGCTGCGCGATGCCGATGGCCGGGCGGTGAAGGACCAGCCCGTCACCGTCGAAGTACGCCGCCCCGATGAACAGGTCAGCCGCCGCTTCGTCTGGGAAGCCGGAGAGGGCGGTTTCTACCAGTACCAGTTGCCGCTCGCCGCCGAGGCGCCTACCGGTCGCTGGCAACTGTTGTTCGACCTGGGCGATGGCAAGCCGCAGCTCTACGAATTCCTCGTGGAAGACTTCCTGCCTGAGCGCATGGCGCTGGAACTCAAGGGCAGCGACCAGCCCTTCGCGCCCACTGATAATGCCCGCTTCCAGGTCAGTGGCCGCTACCTCTATGGCGCGCCGGCCTCGGGCAACCGCCTGACTGGCCAGCTCTATGTGCGACCGCTGCGCGAAGCGGTGAAGGCGCTGCCCGGCTACCAGTTCGGATCGGTGACCGAGGGCGAACTGGCGCAGGACATCGAGGTGGACGAAACCCAGCTCGATGCCGACGGCAAGACCGAACTGAGCATCGACACCCGCTGGGCCGAGGCCAAATCGCCCTTGCAACTGATCCTCCAGGCCAGCCTGCAGGAATCCGGCGGCCGCCCGATCACCCGTCGCCTGGTGCAGCCTGTGTGGCCGGCCGATCGCCTGCCGGGCGTGCGTGCATTGTTCGATGGTGAGGAGACCGATGCCGACAGCGTGGCCGAGTTCGAGCTACTGGTCGCCGACCCCGAAGGCAACAAACTGGCCGCCGACAACGTCAAGGTGCGCCTGGTGCGCGAGCGTCGCGACTACTACTGGAACTACTCCGAGAGCGACGGCTGGACCTACCACTACAACGAGAAGTACCTGAACCTCTCCGAAGAGCAGGTGCAGGTAGCGGCCGGCGGTACTGCGAAGGTCAGCTTCCCGGTGGAGTGGGGCCCCTATCGCGTGGAGGTGGAAGACCCGGCCACCGGTATCACCAGCAGCCTGCGCTTCTGGGCCGGCTACCGCTGGCAGGACAACGCCGAAGGCGGCGCGGTACGGCCCGACCAGGTGAAACTGGCGCTGGACAAGCCGGGCTATGCCGCTGGAGACACCGCCAAGGTCACTGTTACGCCGCCCAGCGCGGGTAGCGGTTACCTGTTGGTGGAATCCGCCGAGGGCCCGCTGTGGTGGCAACCCATCGACGTGCCCGCCGAAGGCAAGAGCTTCGACATTCCGGTCGCCAAGGAGTGGGCGCGCCACGACCTCTATGTCAGCGCCCTGGTGATCCGCCCCGGCGAGCGCAAGGCCAGTGTCACGCCCAAGCGCGCCGTGGGCCTGCTGCACCTGCCGCTGGAACGGGCACCGCGCAAGCTGGCGCTGACGCTCAGCGCGCCGGAGAAGATGCGGCCCAAGCAGCCACTGAAGATCCAGGTGCAGGCGAAGAACGCCGATGGCAGCGTGCCGAAGTCGGTGAACGTTCTGGTGGCCGCGGTGGACGTGGGCATCCTCAATATCACCAGCTATGCCACGCCCGATCCCTTCGCCAGCCTGTTCGGCCGCAAGGCCTACGGCGCCGACCAGCTCGACGTCTACGGCCAACTGATCGAAGCCGGACAGGGCCGCCTGGCGAGCATGGCCTTCGGTGGCGACGCGGCGCTGGCCGGTGGCGGTAAGCGCCCGCAGACCAGCGTCACCATAGTCGCCCTGCAGAGTGCGCCGGTCACCCTGGATGATCAGGGGCAGGGCGAAATCAGCGTCGACATTCCCGACTTCAATGGTGAGCTGCGCCTGATGGCCCAGGCCTGGACCGACGAGCGCTACGGCATGGCCGAGGCGAAGACGGTGGTGGCTGCGCCGCTGGTGGCGGAACTCGCTGCGCCGCGTTTCCTCGCCGGTGGCGACCAGACCACCCTGGCGCTGGACCTCACCAACCTCTCCGGCAAACCCCAGCGGCTGGACATCGAGCTGGAAAGTGCCGGCCAACTGGACCTCACCCAGAGCGGCGGTACCCAGGCCGTGCCGGTGCAGCTCGCCGACGGCCAGCGCACCACCCTGCGTATCCCCGTGCGTGCCGTAGGTGGCTATGGCCAGGGTCAGTTCAAGGTGACAGTGAATGGCCTGGAGCTTCCTGGCGAGAACCTGCCGCCGTTCAGCCGTGAATGGACGCTCGGCGTGCGACCGGCCTATCCGGCCCAGCTCAGGCAGTTCCGTGCGGTGCTCAAGGGCGATAGCTGGAGCCTGCCGGCTGGAACCCTGGATGCCTACGAGCCCGATGGCCGCGAGGCCCTGCTGCAGCTTTCCAGTCGCCCGCCGCTGAACCTCGGTGAACAGGTCCGCGCGCTCAAGGCCTATCCCTACGGTTGTGCCGAACAGACCACCAGCGGACTGTACCCGTCGCTGTACGCCGACGCCGCGTCCCTCAAGCGGCTCGGCCTGGAGGGCGAGCCGGACGACGCGCGCCGAAAATCCATCGACTTGGGAATCGAGCGCCTGCTGGGCATGCAGCGCTATAACGGCAGCTTCGGCCTGTGGAGCGCCGACAGCGAAGAGGAATACTGGCTGACCGCTTACGTCACGGACTTCCTCCTGCGCGCCCGCGACCAGGGCTTCGCCGTGCCACCGGAAGCCCTGAAAAAAGCCAGCGAACGCCTGCTGCGTTACCTGCAGGAGCGCAGCCTGATCGAGGTCAGCTACAGCCAGAATGCCGACCACACCCGGTTCGCCGTACAGGCTTATGCCGGCTATGTCCTGGCGCGCAGCCAGCAGGCGCCGCTGGGCGCACTGCGCAGCCTCTGGGAACGCCGTGCCGATGCCCGCTCCGGTCTGCCGCTGGTGCAACTGGCGGTAGCCTTCCAGCTGATGGGCGACGCACCACGCGCCGATCAGGCCCTTGAACTGGGACTGCGGATTCAGCGTGACAGCCACGACTGGCTGGCCGACTACGGCAGCCCTCTGCGCGACCAGGCGCTGATCCTGGCCCTGCTGGAAGAGCACGACCTCGCTGCAGGCGTACGCGAGCAACGCCTGTTCGACTTGGCCGACCTGGTAGCCGGCGAGCGCTGGCTGTCCACCCAGGAGCGCAACGCACTCTATCTGGCGGGACGTGGCCTGCTGGGCAAACCCGAACCGAACTGGAGCGCACAGCTCAGCGCGGGCGGTCAGCAGCGCGAGCTGAGCAACCAGATGCCGGGAATCAAGCTGGATGGCGCCCTGCTGGTCGAGCCGCTGAACATCGCTTCCACCGGTGCCGAACCGCTGTACCAGCAACTCACCCTCTCCGGGTATCCGCTGGCCGCTCCGGCCGCAGGCGGCGAAAACCTGTCGATCCGCCGTGAGTTCCTCGGCGCGAATGGCGAGCGCCTCGACCTCAACGCCCTGGACAGCGGTGAACTGGTGCTGGTGCACCTGACCATCGAAGCGAAAGAACGGGTGCCTGATGCCCTGGTAGTGGACCTGCTGCCCGCCGGCCTGGAGCTGGAAAACCAGAACCTCGCCCAGAGCGCCGCCAGCCTCGATGACGCCAGCGGTGCGGTGAAGGAGTGGCAGAAGTCCATGCAGAACGCCGCCATCAAGCACCAGGAGTTCCGTGACGACCGCTATGTAGCGGCCCTGGATGTCGGCGAATACGGCACCACCCACCTGCTGTACCTGGCCCGCGCGGTCACCCCGGGCAAGTACCGCGTTCCGCCGCCCACGGTGGAATCCATGTACCGCCCGAACTGGCAGGCCCTCGGGGATGCGCCGGAGCAACTGGTGGTAAGAGGCAAGTAAGGGCAGAGGGATACCCTGCCCAGACGTGATTCCCCCTTTCCCAGTCGGGGAGAGGGGGAAGACCCTCAGCTCGGAATGATGTGGTCGCCGCCCCCGAAGGTCGCCGTTACCTGTTGGACCCCGGTAATGGTGACCACCTCAACGAACGTCGCCCCTGCGCCATTGCCGTCGACATCCACCTGCACGGAGATGTCGCTGCCTACCTGCACCGCCTTGACGTAATTGGCGATCGCTTGCGGCAGCAAGCTGGTGCCGAGCAGTCCCGAGAAATCGAGCTTGTCTCCCTGGGCCGCGCTGTAGTCGGAGATGCGGTCCTCAGCCTCGCTGAGGCTATTGAACCTGAACAGGTCAGTACCGCCGCCGCCAATCAGCACGTCCGCGCCCAGGCCACCGTACAGCACATCATTGCCAGTTCCGCCATCGAGCGTGTCGTTGCCGGCACCGCCACGCAGTTCGTCGGCGCCGCCACTGCCGGTCAGGCTGTCATTGAATGCCGAACCGATCAGGCCTTCCATGTTCTTGTAGGTGTCGGACCCCAGGCCAACAGCGGACAAATCGACGACGGTGTTGCTGTTGCTCTGCACCAGCGTGAAGTTGAGGGCTGCGGTGGCGTCCGACAGATCGAGCAGGTCGCTGCCGGCACCGCCATCCAGGGCATCGTTTCCGCTGCCGCCCCTGAGAATGTCGTTGCCGCTGCTGCCGGTCAGGTTGTCGTTGTTGCGCGAACCGATCACGCCTTCCATGTTCTTGTAGGTGTCTGTGCCGATTCCGGCCAGGGCTCCCGTGTTCCAGAAACCGTTGGTGCCAGCAGCCGGATTGCTGCCCTGATTCAGGGTGAAGGTGACTGAGCCGGTGGCATCGGAGAAATCGAGCATATCGATGCCGTCACCGCCATCCAGCGTGTCGTTGTCTTCACCCCCGCGCAGGCGATCTTCGCCACTACCGCCGATGAGCGTGTCCGCACCATTCCCACCGACAAACAGATCACTCGCGGCCGCTCCGGTCAGGGCGTCCACGTTGCTGCCGCCGTCGAGAAACGCTGCCTGGTAACTGTTGCCGGAAAGGTTGACGCTCGAGCCGCCGTTGGTGGAGACGAGATTTACCGTTACCGATCCGGTGGCCGTTCCGCCGGCATTGTCCGAAAGGGTGTAGGTGAACGTACCAAAGGGGGCGGCCGGGTTATTGCCGCTGGCGAAGGTAATCAGGCTGTTGTTCGAGCCTTCGATGAACTTCACATCGGAAATCGCGCCTGTTCCCTGACCAAGACCGATGAGGGACAGGAACGACCCGTCGACATCAACGTCGTTGCCCAGCAAGGCGGCGACCGAGAAGACGATGCCAGTGCCATTGGCCGGATTGAAGGCAGCGGTGTTGTTGGATACGTAGAGCACATCGTTGGTCGCAACCGGCGCGGCGTTCACCTGCGTAGCT
The DNA here is from genome assembly GCF_003626975.1 of Pseudomonas sp. DY-1. Taxonomy (NCBI): domain Bacteria; kingdom Pseudomonadati; phylum Pseudomonadota; class Gammaproteobacteria; order Pseudomonadales; family Pseudomonadaceae; genus Pseudomonas; species Pseudomonas sp. DY-1. The sequence goes on from NZ_CP032616.1 coordinate 4,908,096, forward strand.
GTGACCGTGATCCCCAGGTTGTCGACGTCGCTGGCAGCGCCATCGCTGGTGGTCATGGTCAGCGTGTCTTCGCCGCTGAAGTTGGCAGCGGAGAGGTAGCTGATGTTCGCGGCCAGTGTCGCGTTGATCTGGGTGAGCGTTCCGTTGAGGGTAAGTGTCGAGGTATTGAGGCCGGTAATCGATGCGCCGCCCAAGAAGGACTGGGCGGACAGGCTGCCGTGGGCGACCTGGAAGGTCACAGTCAGGTTGCTTGAGGCGGCGTCCACATCAGCAATGCTCAGGCCGCTGATGCTCTTCGGAGTTCCTGCCGGGGTGGTCTGGGCACCGGGCAGGGTATTGACCGGGGCGTCGTTGACGGGGGTGATATCCAGCGTGGCGCTGCCGGCGGTGCTGAGTAGGCCGTCGGTCACCGAGTAGCTGAAGCTCACGGCAGTGTCGTCGTTCAGTGCTGGCGTATAGCTCCAGGTACCGTCGCCGTTATCAACCAGGCTGCCGCTCCCGGCGCTGATTTGCAGATTGGTGGCGGTCAGGGCAGGGCCGTCGACGTCCCCTGCGTTGAGCAGCAACTGGGCCTGGGTGATCAGGCGCGAACCACTGTCTTCGGCGATGGCTTCCAGGGTCACTTCGCTGGTGGTGGGCGCATCGTTGACGGGGGTGATATCCAGCGTGGCGCTGCCGGCGGTGCTGAGTAGGCCGTCCGTCACCGAGTAGCTGAAGCTCACTGCGGTGTCGTCGTTCAGTGCTGGCGTATGGCTCCAGGTACCGTCGCCGTTATCAACCAGGCTGCCGCTCCCGACACTGATTTGCAGATTGGTGGCGGTCAGGGCAGGGCCGTCGACGTCCGCTGCGTTGAGCAGCAATTGGGCCTGGGTGATCAGGCGCGAACCACTGTCTTCGGCGATGGCTTCCAGGGTCACTTCGCTGGTGGTGGGCGCATCGTTGACGGGGGTGATATCCAGCGTGGCGCTGCCGGCGGTGCTGAGTAGGCCGTCCGTCACCGAGTAGCTGAAGCTCACTGCGGTGTCGTCGTTCAGTGCTGGCGTATAGCTCCAGGTACCGTCGCCGTTATCGACGAGGCTGCCGCTACCGGAGCTGATTTGCAGATTGGTGGCGGTCAGGGCAGGGCCGTCGACGTCCGCTGCGTTGAGCAGCAATTGGGCCTGGGTGATCAGGCGCGAACCACTGTCTTCGGCGATGGCTTCCAGGGTCACTTCGCTGGTGGTGGGCGCATCGTTGACCGGGGTGATATCCAGCGTGGCGCTGCCGGCGGCGGTGAGGTCGCCGTCGCTGATCGTGTAGCTGAAGCTCACCTCGGTATCGTCGTTTTCATCCGGGGTGTAGCTCCAGGTGCCATCGCCATTGTTGGCAAGGGTGCCACCGCCGCTGCTGATCGTCAGGTCGCTGACGGTGAGTTCGTCGCCCTCGATGTCGGTGGCATTGGCGAGTAGTTCGGCCTGAGTGATGGTGCGCGCGCCACTGTCTTCGGCGATGGCCGTCAGGATCACCGGGGTAGTGGTGGGGGCGTCATTGACCGGGGTGATGTCGAGGCTGGCGCTGCCGGAAACACTGAGCGAACCGTCGCTGACGGTGTAGGTGAAAGACACTTGAGTGTCGTCGTTCAGCGCCGGGGTGTAAGTCCAGGTGCCGTCGCCATTGCTGACCAGGCTGCCATTGCCTGAACTGATCTGCAGGTTGCTGGCGGTGAGCCCATCACCGTCGATATCGGAGGCATTAGCCAGCAGTTCGGCCTGAGTGATGAGGCGTGCATCACTGTCCTCGGTGATGGCCGCAAGGGTTACCGGGCCGCTGACCGCCGGGGCGTCGTTGACGCCGGCGATTCGCACCGATGCTGTGGCCCAACTGAGGGTGCCGTTCCCCAGGCGGATGGCGTAGGTGAAGCTGTCGGTCAGGTACTCGCCGGCCGAAAGGCTCCGGTATTCCTCGCTCTGGAGGAGCGCGCTGGCGTCGTAGAGAACCTTGACCCTCCCATCCAGCGGGTCCTGGCCGATCCAGATGTGGGCGCCATAGGCGCTGAGGCAATCCTGGTCATGGGCCAGCAGGTCCGCTTGTATCTGCGTCCGGGTCTCCGTGCTGCCATCTGCCGTAACCCCATCGTCCAGGGAGTAGAGCGTCTTGGCCTTGCCGCCCAGGTCGTTCGCCATGACATCCAGACAGATGTAGTCGAGGCCGTCCCGCACCAGATTCTCGTAGAGGAAGCTGTCGCCGCTCGCTTGGGGGGTATTACTGAATGAGACGGTGGAGATGGCCATGCTGAATTCCTTGCGTTGAATTTATTGGTCTTGTGGGCTCTACCAGGGTGAGTCAGTGGTACCAGGCGGGGCCTGGGCCGCCTGCTCAACGGGCTCCAACCGCGGTGGCCGGGACGCGCGAAGCCCGAAGGCGGCGCGCAGGAATCTGCGAGCACCCATGTAATGGACTCCTGAAGTGAGCAAGGGACCGTGGGGATGAGAGGCACCGACTACAGCGACGGCCAAAGCACTGTAATGTCAGTTTGATATTCGTTTAGGAGGAGCCCGAGCCGCTGTAAAGGTGCGCCTTGGGGTGAAGAGTACTGGCGGTCAAAATCACGACGAACGGCAAGATAGAGTCGGAAATTTGACTGGCGATGTGATGACACTCAGCTCGCGGAACGGGGTGGCTTGTGGTGAAGGCCGGATGGGACGACCATCTGCTCCCTGCTGCGGACTTGCCCTGGAGACGACATGGCCCGGTACCTTCAGGTTGACCCGGAATCCGCCAGGATGGCGTGGATGAGGTCAGGCCGACTCCGGCAACTCTTGCGCCGGCCCTTGTTACTGATAGCGCTGCTGATGTTGGCGTTGCCCTGGTCCGCCGATCGCCTGTTCCCGTTGCCCCTGCCCGGGGACGACCTGGCGCGTGTGGTGCTGGCTGAGGACGGCACGCCGCTATGGCGCTTCGCCGATGCAGACGGTGTGTGGCGCTACCCGGTGGGCCAGGGGGAAGTTTCGCCCTACTATCTGGAGGCCCTGCTCACCTACGAGGACCGCTGGTTCTACCAGCACCCTGGGGTGAACCCGCTGGCCCTGGTCCGTGCCGCCTGGCTCAACCTCACCGGCGGGCGCGTGCTGTCGGGTGGCAGCACCCTGTCGATGCAGGTGGCGCGGCTGCTCGATCCGCACTCCCGGACCTTCGCCGGCAAACTGCGTCAGCTCTGGCGCACTGCGCAGCTGGAGTGGCATCTGTCCAAGGACGAAATCCTCGCGCTCTACCTCAACCGCGCCCCCTTCGGCGGAACCTTGCAAGGTGTGGCGGCGGCCAGTTGGGCCTACCTCGGCAAACCTCCGTCGCAGCTGACGCGGGCCGAGGCGGCGCTATTGGCTGTGCTGCCCCAGGCACCGAGCCGGCTGCGGCCCGACCGCCATCCCGAGCGCGCCCAGGCCGCGCGTGACAAGGTGCTGCGGCGCCTCGCGCTGTTCCAGGTGTGGCCGGAAGGTGCGGTGCAGGAAGCCATGGAAGAACCGGTGCTGCTGGCGCCACGGCAGGAGCCCAGTCTGGCGCCGTTGCTGGCAAGAAGGCTGAACACGGCCGGTAGTCCGCCCCTGATCCGCACCACGCTCGATGCCGCCCTGCAGCGACGGCTGGAAGACCTGTTGCTGGGTTGGCGAGCGCGACTTCCAGAGCGCACCTCGGCGGCCATCCTGGTGGTGGAGCACCAGAGCATGGCTGTGCGGGCCTACCTGGGCTCGGTCGATATCGCCGACGAGCGCCGCTACGGCCATGTGGACATGGTTCAGTCGGTGCGCTCCCCCGGATCCACCCTCAAACCGTTCCTCTATGGCATGGCCCTGGACGCCGGGCTGATTCATTCCGAATCCCTGCTGCAGGATGTGCCTCGACGCTACGGCGACTACCGCCCCGGCAATTTCGCTGCAGGCTTCATCGGCCCGGTGTCCGCCAGCGAAGCACTGGGCATGTCGCTCAATCTGCCTGCGGTGCAGTTGCTGGAAGCATTTGGCCCGAAGCGTTTTGCCGGTGAGTTGCGCAATGTCGGCGTGCCTCTGGCGCTACCGGCAGCCAGCGAGCCCAACCTCGCACTGATCCTCGGTGGTGCTGGCAGCAAGCTGGAGGAATTGGTCAGTGGTTACAGCGCCTTCGCCCGACAGGGCCGCGTCGCCCCCCTGCGGTTGCAACCCCAGGATGCGCTGCAGGAGCGGCGCCTGCTGTCTCCCGGTGCCGCCTGGATAATCCGCCGTATCCTGGCTGGCCAGGCGCGGCCGGACCGTGACCCACGTGCGCGGCTGACCCAGCGGCCGGTGCTGGCCTGGAAGACCGGCACCAGCTACGGCTTTCGAGATGCCTGGGCGATTGGCGTCGGCCCGCGCTACCTGATCGGCATCTGGATCGGCCGCCCCGACGGCACACCGGTTCCCGGCCAGTTCGGCCTGGCGTCAGCCGCACCGCTGCTATTGCAGGTGCACGACCTGCTGGTGAATCGCGACACCCAGCGCGGCATTGCCCAACCGGAGGACCCGCAGCCGTCTGAAGTCGGCGTGGCCGCCATTTGCTGGCCCCTGGGGCAGCCCATGGCCAAGGGGGATCTGAACTGCCGTCGCCAGCGCTTTGCCTGGACCCTGGAAGGTACCACCCCTCCAACGCTGCTGGCGGCCGATCAGCCGCTCGGCCTGGGGCTGCGCCAGCCCCTCTGGGTGGACGCCGCGGGTCGCCAGGTAGCCGCCGGTTGCAGCGGCGCCAAGGCCCGCGAGCTCGTGCTCTGGCCGGCGCCCCTGGAACCCTGGCTGCCGCGCCGTGAACGTCGGGCAGCGCGCCTGCCGATCATGGACCCGGCCTGCCCGCCAGAATTGCCGCCACCTGCCGCCCCGTTGTCCATCGTCGGGGTGCGTGATGGTGACCAGCTGCGCCGTCCATCGGGCAGTGCCGGACCCTTGCGCCTCACGCTCTCTACCCTCGGTGGCAGTGGCAGACGCTGGTGGTTCCTCGACGGCGCGCCGCTCACCGCCACGGCGGCGGAGGAGGGTTTCAACCAGGAGTTCCAGCGCAGCGGCCGGCACCAGCTGAGCGTGCTGGATGAAGCTGGACAAACCGCTCGTCTGGAGTTCGCCGTCACGGACTGACCAGTCGTTCAAGTTTTCGCTGGCGCGCCGATAAGTCTTGTTGGCAAAGAACGGGATTATTGTCGAACAATTTGTATACAATCTCCCGCCCTCGTCTCGCCCCAAACAAGACCTCCAAGGAGACAACTCCATGCGCCTCTGGCAACGCAGTATTCAGTGGCAGCTGATATTCAGCATGGGCGCGGCCCTGCTCGCCGGCATCCTCATCGTCATTGGCATCTATTCGGTGCTGATGAACCGCCTGACCGAACGTTACCTGCTGGATGAAGCCTTGCCCGCCCGCGTCCAGGCGATCGGCAACTCCCTGGAGCGCACCCTTGCGGCCCCGATTACCGCCAACGCCGGCATCGCGGAGAACGCGCTGGTGCAGGACTGGCTGGCCGAAGGCGAAGAGGCGGCCCGCGCCGAAGCATTCACCCGCTACCTGGAAGGTGTGCGCGCCCAACAGAACGCCACTACCACCTCCATCGCCGTGCTGGAAAGCGGCCACTACTACACGGGGCAGGGGCTGGCACGCACCATCGACCGCAGCCAGCCGGAGAACCAGTGGTTCTACAAGCTGGTGGACAGCGACCGGAACCGGGTGCTGGAAATCGACATCGACAAGGGCACCCGCCTGCCGACCCTGTTCATCAACCAGCGCATCAGCCGCAACGGCAAGACGCTCGGTGTTTCCGGCCTGGGCTACAGCCTGCAGTCCATGTCCGAGATGATCCGCGACTTCCGCTTCGGCGAGCGAGGGCGTGTCTTCCTGATGGACAGCGAAGGCAACATCAAGGTGCATCCTGACGCCGCCCTGAACGGCAGTGCCCGCCTGGCCGACGTCTTCGGTGCCGATTCGGCTGCCCAGCTGTTGGCCGCCGGGGGCAGGGCAATTCACTTCACCCGCGATGGCGAGGATTACCTGGCACTGGCCCGCCCCTTGGAAAGCCTTGGCTGGCAGTTGGTGAGCGAAGTGCCCGAAGCGGAAATCTACGCCGAGGCGCGCAAGGCCATGTGGACCAGCAGCTTCGCCGGCTTCGGTGTGCTTGCCCTCTGCCTGTTGCTGGTAGTGGTGCTGGCGCGCGGGTTGGTGCGACCTATTCGCCAGGTCACTGCGGCACTGGTTGAGATCGGCGGTGGCGGTGGCGATCTCACCCGTCGCCTGGACGAGTCCCGTGCCGATGAGCTGGGCGATCTCGCCCGTGGCTTCAACCGCTTCCTGGAAAGCCAGCGCAGCCTGATCGGCGAAGTGCTGGATACCAGCCAGCGCCTGCACAAGGTGGTCGGCCAGGTGGCGCAAGTGGTGGACAACACAGCCAGCCGCTCCAGCCAGCAACAGGAAATGACCGACATGGTGGCCACCGCGGTGCACGAGATGGGGCTCACCGTGCAGGAGATCGCCCGCAATGCCGGCACTGCCGCGCAAGCTTCGCAGCAGGCTCGCGACGAGTCGTTGCAGGCGCGCCAGGTAGTCGGCGAGTCGGTTGGGCATATCGAGAAGATGTCCAACGAGATCGGCGTCGCCGCTTCTGCGGTGAGCGAGCTCGCCAGCCAGGTCGCTTCCATCGACCAGGTGCTGGCAGTGATCCGTGGCATTTCCGAACAGACCAACCTGCTGGCGTTGAACGCCGCCATCGAGGCTGCGCGCGCCGGCGAGATGGGGCGAGGCTTCGCCGTGGTGGCGGATGAGGTGCGGACCCTGGCCAGCCGCACCCAGGCTTCCACCGATGAAATCCAGCAGATGATCCAGCGCCTCAAGCACGGCGCCGAAACCGCGGTGCACTCCATGCACGCCGGCCAGGCTGCCACCGGCACCGGTGTCGAAGCCAGCCAGCGCACCGGCACCTCCCTGGGCGCCATTACCGATCAGGTGGAACGCATCAGTGACATGAACCACCAGGTTGCGGCGGCCACCGAGGAGCAGTCGTCGGTGACCGAGGAGATCAACCGTAACGTGCAGGGCATCGCCGACCTGGCCCACGCTACGGCCAGCGAAGTGCGCGGTTGCCGGGAGGAATGCCAGACCCTCAGTCGCCTGGCTGGCGACCTGGCGCAACAGGTGGGCAAGTTCAGGTTGTGATGACGAGGCAGGACTGCGTCCTGCCCGGCGATTGAAATCGCCCTCACAAGGTGCCTCTGCTTAACGTGCAGGGTGCGCCATGCGCACCGAGTCCGAGCTCATCCTCGGTAATCAATCGGTGCGAACGGCGCACCCTAAAGGGAATAACGCTCCCACAAGGTCAACTTTCGGCCCAGACCGTGTAAAAACGTGGCTCGTGCCCTTGCTATGCTGCCGGCGGGTTTCGTAGCGGGGGCAGTCCATGAAGCGTTTCATCCCGGGCGAGTGTCGAGGCCAAAGCACGCTGTTGCCCGAGAGCCTGAATGATTACGTGGCGTACACCAACCCGGTGCGGGTCGGCGATGTGTTCGACGATGAACTCGACCTTGGCCGACTGGGTTTCGAAGGTATCGTCCCCGCGGAAACCGGTCGGCCTGCTTACCATCCTGCTGTTCTGTTGAAGATCTACATCTCGGCTACCTTAATCGCATCCAGTCCAGTCGCCGCCCCGAACGCGAGGCACAGCGCAACGTTGAGCTGATGTGGCTGACCGGACGCCTGATGCCGGACTTCAAGACTATCGCCAACTTCCGAAAGGCCAAGACCTCGGCCGCGGCCGCAGCGGGTCGCTTTGGCAGCGATGAAGGCCTGAAACCCCATTGGCGGCCAGCTGAACGCGTCGCACAGCATCGCGGAAGCCGCACGTGCCCGAATCAGTGAATGACCCGGATCGACACGCCAGGCGCCCAAAGGGCCTCTGGGCGCTGCTAAAACCATCCAGCATCCAGCTATCCATCACCCGCTGTGTTTTTACACGGCCTGGGCCATCTCCAACCTGTCCCGCCCCAGCGCCTTCGCGCGGTAAAGCGCATCGTCAACACGCTTGAAGAAGGCTTCGGCGCTGCCAGCGTCGCGCTCGTCGAGGCAACCGAGACCCAGACTCGTGGTTACCGGCAAATGCTGGTCGCCAAGCTGGAAGCCCCGATTGGCCAGGTCCTCGCGGAACTGTTCGGCCAGGTGGCGGGCCTGTTCCATGCTGGTATCGGGCATCAATACGCCGAACTCCTCGCCCCCCAGGCGCAGCAGTGCGTCGCTGTCGCGGCGGAAGAATTCGCGCATGCGCTCGCCGAACGCCTGCAGACAGGCATCGCCCATGCTATGGCCGTGCTCGTCGTTGATCCGCTTGAAGAAGTCGATGTCCATCAGCAGCAACGACAGCTCGCTCCCGTGGCGCTGGGCGGCGGCGCACATGGCCGGGAACAGGTTGTTGAACTGGTAGCGGTTGCCCAGTTGGGTCAGGCCATCGGTGCGGCTCAGGGTGTCCAGGCGCTGGCGCTGCTCCAGCAACTGCAGCTCCAGGGCGAGCATGGTGCCGTACTCGCGGTGGCTGCGATTCAGCGCCAGCAGCAGGTAGCTGAGGTAGAAGGTGAGGGTGACCAGCTCGGCACGCGAACCGTCCGCGGAAACACCCAGAACGACCAGGCCCGGCAGGTACAACAGCAGGATGGCGATGATTGCGCGACTTCGGCGCATGGCAAAGTTGAAGGCCATCGCGGTACTGAAGGCGATGGTCGCCAGGGTGCCGATAAGGCTGGAAGAGTGGAAGTCGGGCGCCAGCAGTACCCAGGCGTGGGCCAGGCCCCAGCCGATGGACGACACTAGGATCACGCCCCAATGCCGGTCCAGCCAGTGCTGCAGTTCGGCTTCGCTTCCTTCTGCCGGTGGATGGTGCAGCAGGCGCGCTGCCAGCATCAGGGCGAAGAATCCGCTACCGAGCAGCCCCACGGCCAGGTGTCCCATGGGGGCTGCGCTGAACAGCCAGCAGAGCAGCCAGGCCAGGAGGTAATAGACGCCGCCGAGTCTTGTGCGTGTGCGGGTGTCCTGCACTTCGCGCCAGAGGCTGAACCGCTCTGGGGAATGGGGTAAATCGGCATCGGTCATCTTTTTGTGATCACAGATACAGCAGAGGTCGGCTGAGCTTAGCCGTTCTCTCTCAGCATTGACATCAGATTGATATCGCTGCCGTTTATCCCCGACGAATGAGCCAGACGCCTCCGACGATCAGCGCCAGGCCGGCCAGTTTGCCGATGCTGATGGGGGCCTCGCGGAAGCCGGCCCAGCCGAAGTGATCCAGCGTCAGCGCCATGCTCAGTTGGCCAGCCAGCACCAGCGTCATGAACAGCAGCGCGCCAATTCGCGGACCTGCGAATGCAGCGGTGGCGATGAATACGGCGCCCAGCAGGCCACCGCTCCACTGCCACCAGCTCACCCCCTTGAGCGCATCGAGGGTCGGCAGCTCGCGCTGTATCAGCACTACGGTGAGCAAGGCCAGGGTGCCGACCACGAAGGACACCAGGGCAGCGCTCATGACGCTGGAAATCTGCTTGGCCAGTTGGCCATTGATGCCGGCCTGCAGGGGCAGGAAGGCACCGGCGACGAAGGGCAGGGCGAGCAGCCACCAGGCCTTGGGCATGGCGATCTCCGGGGGAATTCGAGGGGGGCATAGTATGCCCGACGTCGTTCACGGATAGCGCTTTGATCGCCGGACGAGGGGCTGTCTTTTCGCTGCAGCCCACGCCGCTCGTGGGCTGCAGGGCGCCTTATACAAACTGTTAATACCAAGTCGAAGATTGTCGATGGCTGCTTCGTGAACTGTCATGGCTCCAGGAGTACGGGGCTGAGGGGCCCCTGCGAATAGGCATGACGAGGTAGGGAAGCAAATGGACAACAAGACGAGTTGGATCAATCTGGGCACTGCCCTGACCCTGGCAATGGTGTTTTCCCTTACCGGGTGCAGCAGCGGCGGCGGTGGCTCGAAGAGCTTCGTGGACAGCGCGAGCAGCGATACGCCAGCGGATGCTTCGACTGGCACTGATAGCGGAACGGGTGTCGATGGCGGCGCTGGCGGTGGAGTGGTGGATGGTGGCGTCGGAGGAGGGAGTGGCGGCGGCGTGGTGGGTGGCGGAACCGGTGGCGGTACGGGCGGTGGCGTGGTGGATGGCGGCACAGGCGGCGGCACCGGTGGTGGAACTGGAGGCGGAACCGGTGGTGGTACTGGAGGCGGTACCGGTGGCGGCACGGGCGGTGGCGTGGTGGATGGCGGCACAGGCGGCGGTACCGGTGGTGGAACTGGAGGCGGAACCGGTGGCGGTACGGGCGGTGGCGTGGTGGATGGCGGCACAGGCGGCACCGGTGGTGGTACTGGAGGCGGTACCGGTGGCGGCACGGGCGGTGGCGTGGTGGATGGCGGTACCGGCGGAGGCTCAGGTGGCGGAACTGGAGGCGGCTCGGGTGGCGGTAGTGGCGGCGGAACCACTGTTCCCAGCCTGGTGACTGCCGAAGTGCTGCAGGACGCCGGGGGCATCGTCTCGGGTGCTGGCAACGCGGCCGAGCAACTGGGCCAGGTAGTCGGCAACATCCCGCTCGCCGGTAACGAGGACCTCACGGGGGGCGCGGGTGATCTGTTGTCTTCCGTTGGCCAGGCCACTGATAGCCTGGGCGATGGCATCAAGAATGGCGTTGGTCAGTTGGGTTCTGACGGCAATGCGCTGGGCACCACCGTTGCTTCGGTGGGTGAAGCGGTGAACGATCTGGGCGAAGGCGTTTCGGCTCTGGGCGATGGTGTGAAGGCCTTCTCCGACTCATCCGCCGTGCAGCATCTGCCGGTACTAGGCGACGCCGTCGGTGGCGTGACCGACAGGGTGGGCACGTTGGTGGATGGCGTTGGCGAAAAGGTCTCCATGCTCGGCAACACACTGGACACCGCCGCGACTTCCGGCCCGCTGGGTGAGGTCACCGGTGCCGTCGGCGCCAGGCTGGTGCCCGTGGTCAGCCTGGCGGAAGGCGTCACCGGCAAACTCGGTACCGCGACCGGGCTTAACGAGCCGGTGGGCGGCCTGCTGGACAAGGTCGGGGACACCCTCGGCACGGTAGGTGACACAGTTGCCGATGGCGTCGATAACCCCGTGGGGCAAGCTGTCGGCGACACCCTGGGTAAGACCGGCGATGCCCTGTCCACCAGTGGCGGCTTGCTCGACCAGCAGGAAGGCAGCAACACGCCGCAGGCGAGCCTGGATGCCGTGGTCAGTAATGTGACTGATGCCACCAGCCAGCTCGGCCAGCAGACCGGCATCGCCACCCCCGTGGACAACCTGCTGGAAACCGCTGGTGGCGTGATAGCCGGGGCTGGTGGCGGCCTGGACGCCGGCAGCAACAACGGCCTGGTCAGCGCAGCGGGCGGCGCCGTGTTGGAAACCGGGCAGACGGTGGCATCCCTCGGCACCCTCGTGGGCGGTGACGGCATCACCAATAGCCCTGTCGGCGTACCGGTGGCTGCGGTCACCAGCAATGTCGGCGCCGCACTGACTCCAGTGGTTCAGGGCGTTGATGGCGCTACGCAGCAACTGGGTGCGAGCACCGGACTGGGCGACCCTGCCGGCAATCTGGTGCAGCAGGTAGGGGGCGCCGTAGCCGGCCTTGGCCAGCAAGTCGACACCTCCAGCAGCAACCCGGTAGTCGGTCAGGTTGGGCAAACGGTCGATGGTGCCGGCCAGGTCGTCGAACAGGTCGGTGACCTGCTCCAGGGTGGTAGCAGCGCGCCGGGCGGCGCACTCGGCGGCCTTGGCGCCACGCTGCAAGGCAGCGTCACCGGTAGCGTGAGCGGCAGTCTCGGCACCGGCCTGCTGGGTGGCCAGCGGAACTGACCCGCCTCCGTCGGGCTCCCGAGCGGAGCCCGGCGCTCTCCTGCCCTATCCGGCGACGCGCTCAGGGAGTGACCCATGCGTGCTTCAGCAGTACTGCTCGCACTTGGCTGCGTGGTGCTCAACCATGCCCAGGCACAACAGAGTCCGGTCTATCTCAACAGCAACGAAATCGAACGTCAGCTACCCGCCCCCAACCTGCCGACCGATGCCTATCGGCCCAAGGCGCCTTCGCTCAAATTGCCGGAGGCGACTAAACCGCAGCCGCTGATGATGAGTACCCGCGTGAGGGTTCGTGAGGTGAGGATCGAGGGCGGCAGTATCTACCCCTCGGCCCAGTTGAATGCGATCTACCAGCCCTTTGTGGGTCGCGAGGTGAGCCTGGGCGAACTGATCGAAGCCACCCGTGGACTGACCCGGCGCTACCAGGGCGATGGCTACCTGTTGTCCTACGCGTTCCTCCCGGTGCAAGGCTTCGAGCAGGGGAGGGTGCGGGTGGTATTGGTGGAGGGGTATGTAAAGGACTACCAGGTCGAGGGCGACATCGGCGCCGTGCGCGCCCACGTCGACAAACTCGTCGCGAGGTTGCAGGCCGAGCGACCGCTGACCCGCAAGACCTTCGAGCGTTACACCAGCCTGATGGCGCGCGTTCCCGGCGTCACCCTGATCGCACGGGTGCCGCCGCCGGCCACTACCGATGGCGCCAGCCGCCTGCAGATACAGGCATCGCGCAAACCCTGGACCAGCAGCCTCAATTTCAGCGAAGACAATCGTGGTAGTGCGCAGGCGGTGCTGGGGCTCTCCAGCAACGCCCAGACCGCCATGGCCGAGCAGGTCAGCTTCAGCGTGCTGGCACCGCCCGGTAAAGACGACGAGCGCTACTACCGGCTCGACTACAGCCAGTACCTGGGTAGCGATGGCACGCGCCTGAACCTCTATGGCTCGCATTACCGCAGCCAGCCCGAAGACAACCTGCGCCTGGCCAACGGTCTGGAGCTGGAGCGTCACCTGAACAACGACCGTCTCTCGATTGGCGTAAGCCATCCGGTCATCGCCGCACAGAAGGAATGGCTGAGCCTCGGCGCGCGCCTCTATGGCGTGAACGACCGGGTACGCTACGAGGTGGTCGGCTTCCCCCTCGGCATCGATGCTGATACCGACCTGCGCGCCATCGCGTTCGAGGGCGACTGGAGCCGCTCCGATGATCGCCGTCTGCGCATTCTCAGCGCCGGTCTCTATCGGGGAATGGATGCTTTGGGCGCACGCACCGACAGTGACCTGTTCGATCTGGAGTTCACCCGCTTGCGCCTGTCCGGTGTGCAGAGCGAACGTTTCGGCAAGAACTGGCAAGGCGTGCTGTCCGCCGCGCTGTACTGGAGCGAAGACAGCCTGCCGGATGCGGAGCAGGCGGTGTTCGGTGGCCAGAACTTCGGTCGTGGCTACCCGAGCGACCAGGCATCAGGCGACAAGGGGTGGGGTGCGGCCGTTGAGCTGAACTACAGCCATCGACGAGAGGGCCGCTGGGTTCGCCTGCTTCAGCCCTACGTGGTGGTCGATACCGCGCAGGCCTGGTTCAACGAGCAGCCTCTGCCCCGCTCGCATCTCTCGTCCCTGGCAACGGGTGTGAGGATGGGGGACGCGCACTACTACAACGTCGCGTTGGAGGTAGCCAGGCCGATGTCGGACGAAGCCCTCGACAGCCGCAACCGCAGCCCGCGTGTGACCCTGAGTTTCAGCTACCAGTTGTAGCAACAAAAAGGCCGCCATCCCGGGCGGCCTTTTTCTTTCGATTCGCTTGTATCAGTTGCTGACCAGTTTCAACTGGGGCTGAGGGAACTGGTCCTTGATGACTTCCACCAGACGTTCCAGGTAGATGGGCTTGCGGAAGAAGTCGATGACATGCAGGCGCAGCACATCGATCACGTCGTCCATGTCGGCATGGCCTGAGGTCACGATCACTGGCAGGTGTTGCTTGTTGGTATGGGCACGTAGTCGCTGGATCAGTCGCATACCACTTTCCTCGGGCATGCGCAGATCGGTGACGACCAGGGAAATGTTGGGGTGGAGCAGCAAAAGGTCTATCGCGCTCCTGACCGAAGTGGCGGTGTGGCAGTAGAAGCCTTCGCCTTCGAGCATCTCTGCCAGTTCCTGCAGGATGTCTTCTTCGTCGTCGACCAGGAGCAACTGCTGTCGCAGCATTGGGGACTGGCTCATGGGAGGGCCTCCTGCCTGCGTTTATTCCTTGATGGTTCTGAGGTTTTTTGAGTTATTTGTTTTTTTGACTAAACGATCAGAGATTTGTGGTGATGGTTGTGAAAGTAGTATTGACCCAGGTCGATATGGTGTCGCTGAAAGTCACGATTACCGCGGCGACCATGGCGGCGACAATTGCATATTCAAGTCCGGATGCACCCTCTTCTTCCTTTGAGAACTTCACCAACTTCTTGAGCAGAGACTTCAGGGACATGGTTGTAAGCTCCTTGCCAGGTGGTTTGTTGCCTGAGGCAAGCTGAGCGTTGTCGACAGTTTTCGGTGATGCAACTGTAAGAAAGCATTAATACCAAAGGTATAGGTTTCGACGACTGTGGCTTTTCACCCGGAAGTGGGTGAAATATCCCCCGGAATTGGGGGGTGAGTCATCTGTAGAGACGAAGTTTGTATATATGCATGCGCAATTTTAGTGCGCCTGAAAATGACTATCAGGAGCCCGAAATAATTTTCCTTGCGTCGTGAAAACTTCTGCTAAACAGAGTTTCAGGGCAATAGACGAAGAGTGGATTGGCGGTTGCTGGCAGACCGCCTGGTGAAGATGCCCCCATACGCAGGGGCCTGTAGTTCTCACGGCAGAGGGAGTGCCAGATGAATAGCCGGATGACCATGGCTTTGGCCGCGGTGCTGTTGCTGGGCGCCTTGCTGGCCGGATATTGGGGGATAGTGCTCAGCCGCGCGCCGCAGGCAGCTCAAATGGCTTCGCCGACCGCTCCTGGCGAATCTTCCAACCAGTCCAACGATCCCGCCGACAAGCTGCGTACACCTGTCGTGGTCGCCGCCCGCCTTCTTGATCCGTTTACGGCTGTCACGGCCGAAGACCTGCGCGTCGAACAACTGCGCATCGCCCCGCCGGGTAGCTTCAGCAAGGTCGAAGACGTGATCGGTCGCCGGCCCTGGACACCTGTTCCGGCCGGCAGTTGGCTCAACCCGGCGAGTTTCGAGGCCGGTGGGCCGCTGGCCCGCATGATCCGCGCGGACGAGCGCGCCGTGGCGGTGCCTGTGGATGAAGTCGTGGGCGGCGGTGGCCACCTGCGCCCGGGGGACTATGTCGACGTGCTGCTGTTCCTGCGCGGCGAAGGCGGCAGTGGTCAGCAAAGCGCCCAGGTGGCGGTGCCAGCCTTGCGCCTGCTGAGCTTCGGCGAGGACCTGGGGCCGGATTCCGAAGGGCGCGCCAGCCAACCTGCGAAAGACGAAGAGAAAGCCCAGCGCCGGTCCCCCGCGACTGCTGTGCTGGCGGTCCCGGAGCAACAGGTGACACGGCTGATGTTGGCCAGCCAGGCCGGCTCCCTGCGCCTGGCGGTACGCAGCGCCGACGAACGCCTGCTGGAGCGCTACCAGGCTGGTGAACCTGGCGCCGCCCCCCTAGACGGTGCCAGCCGCCACCTCATTCCCCTCGAACAACTGGCCGCCTCGCCGGCGCCCCGCCGCGCCCCAACGCCCGCGCCGAAAGTCGTCTCCGCCGGCAAAGGACCGGGAGTCGCCATTTACCGCGGTGCTGATCTGACACGCCAGATCCCCTGACCCTGCAAGGAACGCCTGAAATGAAGCGTTGGATCGTATCCATGATCTTTCCCCTGCTTGGCTGTGCGCCCTTGGGCGTGTGGGCTGCGCCGGGTTGCGACGCGCTGGGCCAGGCCCCCGGCGTGGTGGAAGTGGGGCAGGGTCGCCAGGAGCTCATGAGCTACCCGCTGGCCATTACCCGCATTGCGGTGGGTGACCCCGCTGTGGCGGATGTCCAACTCGCCGACAAGCAATCCTTTCTGATCACGGGCAAGAAAGGCGGCGCCACCAGCCTGATGGTCTGGACCGGCTGCAGCCGTGAGCCGCGCCGCAGCCTGCTCTATGTTGGCGGCGCGGCCAGCAAGGCATTGGAGGCATCCTTGGCCGAGCCCATGGCGGAGGACGCCGTGACGAGCCAGGTGCAGACCGATATCCGCTTCGTCGAGGTCAGCCGGGGCAAGCTCAAACAGGCCAGTACCTCGCTGGTGCGCCAGGGCTCCAACCTCTTCGTGCTGGGTGCGCCGGGCAGTCTCAACAACATCACCGTCACGCCGGGCGGCGTTCTCGACGGCACTTTCGGTAGCCCCACTGGTGGCTTCGACATCATCTGGGGGGGCGGCAGCAGCAAGGTGCTGGGTTTCATCAATGCCCTGGAGAACAGCGGCTTCGCCTACACGCTGGCCAAACCGAGTCTCGTGGCGTTGAGCGGGCAGAGTGCGAGCTTCCTGGCCGGTGGAGAGTTTCCCGTTCCCGTACCTAACGGCGATGGTGACGACATCACCATCGAGTACAAAGAGTTCGGCGTGCGGCTGACCCTCACCCCTACCGTGGTCGGGCGCCAGCGGATTTCCCTGAAGGTGGCGCCGGAGGTCAGTGAACTGGACTTCAGTTCCGGTATCAGCATTGCCGGTACCCAGGTGCCGGCACTCAAGGTGCGGCGCACCGACACCAGCATTTCCCTGGCCGACGGTGAGAGCTTCGTCATCAGCGGCCTGATCAGCAGCCAGAACGTTGCCAACATCGACAAGTTTCCCGGCCTCGGCGACCTGCCAGTGATCGGCGCATTGTTCCGCTCTTCGCGGATCGACCGTGAGGATCGCGAATTGCTGATGATCGTCACCCCGCGCCTGGTGAAACCGCTGGCGGTGGACGCACAGCTGCCTGAGCTGCCGGGCGAGCGCTTGCGTCGCTACGACCCGGGTTTCTTCGACTTCTACCTCAACGAGCGTGGCGATTTCGACCGCCGTGCCGGGTTGTCGGAGTAAGGCACCATGAGCCAGACCTTCCTCGCGTTCACCCGCAACAGTGCCGACCTGGAATGGTTACAGGGTGCCCTGATGCCGCTAGGCCAGGTACTCAGCGCCGGCCGTGGTGCCCTTGACGAATTGCTCGGGCTGATCGAGGTCACTGGCGCCAGCCTGCTGTTCATCGGCCTGGACCGTGACAACCTGGTTGCCCAGACCTCCCTGATCGAAGGCGCCCTGAGCGCACGGCCGATGCTGGCGGTGGTGGCCATGGGCGATGGCCTGGACAACCAGTTGGTGCTCAACGCCATGCGAGCGGGCGCTCGCGACTTCGTGGCCTACGGGGCGCGTACCAGTGAAGTCGCCGGATTGGTGCGGCGCCTGGTGCAGCGGCTGCCGAGCGTCATGCCGACCCACAACGCCGGGCGCCTCACCGCCCTGTTCAGCCGCCAGCAGGATGCCGACGCGGCACTGCTTTCGGCGCATCTGGCGTTGGCCATCAATCAATGTGGCCAGCGCACCCTGTTGCTTGACCTTGGCCAACCCCAGGGCGACAGCCTGACTCTGCTGGGGCTGGAGGCGTCCTTCCACTTTGCCGATGCGCTGCGCAACTTGCGTCGCCTGGACACCGCGCTCATCGACAGCGCCTTCGGCAGCCACTCCGATGGTCTGCGGCTGCTGGTGCAGGAGGCGGGTGGCGAGACACTGGAGCGGATCAACGCCGCTGAGCTCTACCTGCTGCTCGGAACCTTGCGCCAGCACTTCCAGCACATCGTGGTGAACCTGGTCGGGCAACCTGACAGCGAGGCCCTGCGCATTCTCGTCGGAAACGCTGACCGGTTGCTCTGGTGCACCGACCAGAGCGTGCCGGATTGCCGCCGCAACATTGAATTGCTTGGCCGCTGGCGCGACGCCGGAGTGAAGTTGGAGCATGCGCAATTACTGGTAGACCGCCACCTGCGTGGCGTGGCGCCTGAATCCGAAGTGCTGGCCCGCTCCTTCAACCTACCGGTGGCGGAGGTCCTGCCCAACAGCCCCGAATTGCGAATGAACGCCAAGAACCAGGGACGCAGCCTGTTCGAACTGGCGCCCCGCGAGCGCCTCAGCCAACGCCTGCGCGAGCTGGGCGAGCGGCTGGCCTGCATCGAGCAACCCAGGACTCGGTCCTGGCAACGGCTGTGGAGCGTCCGGACATGAGCGGCGAAAGTGTCTTCGGCGGCGCTGTCCGCTATACCCAGCTAGGCCATAACGACCCGCAGGGCCTGAAGCTGGTGCTGCACCGCTACATCATCGACGCCATTGATGACGATGGCGTGAACGTCCTGGAAGGGGCACGCGGAGCCGTGTCCCAGTACGTCATCGACAAGGTGGTGGAGTTTGTCGGCCGCCATCACCTGGCGGTGTCGCGCTACGAAATGGAGCGCCTGGCCGAAGAGTTGGTGGATGAACTGACCGGCTTCGGACCGCTGGAGGTGCTGCTACGCGACCCCGGCGTCACCGAGATTCTGGTCAACGGCCCGTGCCGCATCTTCATCGAGCGTGAGGGCGTGCTGCACCAGAGCGATCTGCGCTTCATCGACGACCAGCACGTGCTGCGGGTGATCCAGCGCATCCTCGCGCCGCTCGGCCGGCGCCTCGACGAATCCAGCCCTATGGTCGACGCACGTCTGCCGGATGGCAGCCGGGTCAACGCCATCATCCCGCCCATCGCCTTGGACGGCCCCTGCATCTCGGTGCGCAAATTCCGCAAGGACCTGCTGCAAAGCTCCGACCTGCTGGCCTACCAGTCCCTGGATGAAGCCATGCTGCAATTCATCCGTCGCGCCGTGGGCGAGCGCTGCAACATCCTGGTCAGCGGCGGCACCGGAACCGGCAAGACCACGTTGCTCAATGTCATGAGCCTGTTGATCGACAGTCACGAGCGTCTGGTCACCATCGAAGACACTGCCGAACTACAACTCAACCACCCCCACGTGGTCCGCCTGGAAACCCGCCCGCCGAATGCCGAGGGGCGTGGCGAGGTGGGGGCCAGCGACCTGATTCGCAACGCCCTGCGCATGCGCCCGGACCGCATCATCCTCGGCGAAATCCGGGGTGTCGAAGTGCTCGACGTGCTGCAGGCGATGAACACCGGCCACGACGGCTCCATGAGTACTGTGCACGCCAACTCTGCGCTGGATTCGCTGCTGCGCCTGGAAACCCTGGTGGGACTCACAGGTCGCCAGGTGGCCGAGCGCACCTTGCGGCAGATGATCTGCGCTGCCCTCGACCTGGTGATCCAGCTTACCCGCCTGCCCAATGGCCGCCGCTGCGTCAGCGAAGTGGTAGAGGTGGTGGGCGTGCGTGACGACGTCTACGTGACCAACTGCCTGTTCCGTCTTGACCGCGCCAGTGGCCGCTTCATCAGCGAGGCGGTCAATCCTGCCGGGGAGAAGCTGCGCCAGGCCGTGGGAGGTGGACGATGAGCGGGCCGCTGTTGCTAGGGCTGCTCGGCGGCCTGCTGCTGGTCCTCGGGTTGGCGCTGGCGCGTCGGGGCTGGCGACAGTCCGGCGAAGAGCGCGTGTTGCAACGCCTGGGGCAGGACCTGGCAATGCCGGCCCCGGCCGTTGCGCGACCGGGCTGGCTGGAGCGTGCCTTCCTGCGCGCGGGCCTTGGCCTGCCGCGTGAACGCATCGGCCTGTTGCTTTCAACCTGGCTGGCGGCCCAGATGCTGGCGGCTCTGCTTGCAGGCTGGGTTGCCGCTCTCGCAGTGGCGCTGCTGCTGCCGCTCGGTTTGCGCGGCTGGCTGAGCTGGCGCTATGGGCGGCGAGTGCGGCGCATGGTGGAGCAGTTGCCGCAGATGCTCGACCAGGTGGTACGTAGCCTGCACGCGGGGCGCACGCTGGGTGATGCCGTGGTACGGGCCATCGATGCCTCTCCCGAGCCGCTGCACGGTGCGCTGTCACGGGTCTCAAGGGATGTGAAGCTGGGTGTCAGCCTGCCCGACGCCCTGAAGGATGCGGGCGACCTGTTCGAACAGGAGGAACTGCGTATCCTCGCCCTCGGCGTACGGGTGAATCACCGCTACGGCGGTAGCTCCAGTGAACTGCTGGGCAACCTGATCAAGGTCATCCACGAGCGGGAGCAGATCGCCCGGCAACTTCATGCCATGACTGGCGAAACCCGCTTCACCGCCCTGGTGCTGGCGCTGCTGCCGGTGTCCGTGGCCGGCTACATCCTCTCGGCCAATCCAGGCTACCTGATGGGGCTCTGGCTGGACGCCAGTGGCCAGCGCATGTTGCTGGCGGCCTTCGGCATGCAGGTCCTGGGGTGTTTCATCCTCTGGCGCATGTTGAGGAGCGTGTGACATGGCGCTTTTGTTGTTCGCCCTCCTGACGGGCCTGGCCGCAGTCACCCTGGCACTGGGCCTTGTAGGTGAACGGCAACGCAAGCAGCGGGTTTACCAGCGGCTGCTGGGCAGCGAGGCTGCCGGACAACTGCCCGACAAACGCTGGCAACGCATGCTCCGGGCCGTGGGGGGCAGCCGCCTGGCACGTCGTTACCTCAGCCTGGACAGCGAGACTCAGGTGCTGCTCAACCGTGTTGGCTGGCGCCGCGCCAGCCGACGCACCCTGTTCCTCGCGTGCCAGTTACTTGCACCGCTGCTGCTGCTGGGCCTCGCGCTGATGTGGCAGTCGCTGCTGGCCAAGCCGCCTGCGCATCCTTGGCTCGCACCTTTCATTGCCGCCGGCTGCGGCGTGCTGCTACCCAAGCGCGTGTTGGCGATGGTCGCGCTGCGCCGCCAGAGCGCCCTGCAACAGGAACTGTCGGTATTCATCCCCATGGTCCGCATTCTCTTCGAGGCAGGTCTCACAGTGGAGCAGGCGCTGCGGGTGCTGAGCCAGGACGGTCGCGACCTGATGCCCCTGCTGACCGCCGAGCTGCGCGGCGTGCTGCAGCATGTGGACTCTGGACTGGAACTGAGCGAGGAACTCGACAAGCTGGCGCGCCTGCTGGAAGTGGACGAGCTGACTGACAGCTTCACCATCCTCGAACAACTGGTGCGCCAGGGCGGGGGCGCGATGGCGTCGCTGCTGGCACTGAAAAGACTCTTGGACGACCGTCGCCTCACGCGGATGCAGGAGTACATCTCCAAGCTCTCCGGGAAGATGACGGTCGTGATGATGACGCTGCTGTTTCCGGCCTTGCTGCTCGTGCTGGGCGGCCCGGGAATGATGGCGATCAGCCGCGCAATGGGGGGAGCCGGATGAACAGGATGCTTGTGCTGTGCGCGCTTGGGCTGCTGGGTGGCTGCGCCCATTCGCCCGTCCAGGTCGATTGGTTGGCGCAGGGCGGTTGTGGCAAGCCGACCCAGGACCAGGAGCTGGCGTTGAACCTGGCCAAGGACATGGCCGCCGAGGGTCGCGCCCATGCCGCCCTGGCGCACCTCCAGGCCTTGCCGTCCAGCCTGGCGGAGGTGCGTCTGCGCCAGGCCCGTATCTACCGCAGCCTGCGGCGCAGCGAAGCGGAGCCGCTCTATCGCAGTCTGTTGGACACCTGTCTGGAGGCCGAGGGACACCATGGCCTGGGTCAGTTGGCGGCGGCCGGCGGCAACCAGCGCGAAGCCCTGGACCAGTTGCGCGAAGCCCTGCGTCTGTCGCCCACCGATCCCCGGGTCCGCAACGACCTGGGGCTGGTGCTGCTGCGGGACGGGCGGGTGGAGGATGCCCGATTCGAGTTCCTGACCGCCCTGGAACTGAGCCAGGACGACCCACTGCCCGCGCAGAACCTGCTGTCACTGTTCTTCTATCAGGAGGAGTACCAGCAGGCGGCGGAACTGGTATCGCGCTTGCACTTGCCGGCCGATCTGGTGCGCCAGGCCGAAGAGCGTGCGCGGCAGATGAAGCAGCAGGGGCTGTCGGCTCCGCTGGCGACGCGACCAGCAGCGGCTGACGCACCGCTGCTGGCCGAGGCAGACAAGTCCGGGCCTATTGCGGGCGAGGAGGTGGGGCAATGAAAGTCTGGATCGCAATCCTGCTCATGGGGGCCGGCGCTGGCTTGCAGGCGGCGGAAGATGCCCGCCACGCGCGGCATGAACGCCAGCGGCTCAGCGATCAGTGGCTGAGTATCCAGCGTGAAGGTAGCCAGGCCTCGCGCCATGCGCAGGCGGCCAGCGCCACGGAGCGTGAACTGGCCAACCAGCGCTGGCTGGACAGCTTCAAATACGCCATTCCCGAGCGCTACTACGGCAGCGGCATGACCGTGGAGAGCGGCTCGTCGAACCAGTGAGGCCAGGCATGCGCAGCCTTCATCGACAGCGCGGCGCCATTGGCCTGATGGCGACTGCGACCTTGCTGATGGCAATGATGCTGCTGGCTCTCACCGTCGATGCCGGGCGGTTGTACTTCGAGACGCGCAAACTGCAGCGGGTGGCGGATATGGCCGCCATGGAGAGCGCCTCACGGTCCGGACTCTGCGGCACTACCGCGGCCTCCGACGTGCTGGCCCTGGCCAACACCGCTGCGGCGCGGCATGGCTACGCCGGCAATCTGGGGGCAGGTCAGAACAGCGTTGGCCTCGGCTACGTCACCCTCAATGGCACAGAGGAGCGCAGGGTGTTCACGGCGTCGGCATCCCGTGCCGAAGCCGTGCGTGTGCTCGCAACTGAAGATGTGCCGGCCAGCCTGGTGCTGGGTGGGCTCTGGGGGGAGCGCCTGATACTCCAGGCCGAGGCTGTCGCGCAGCGTCCGGCCCTGGCCGCCTTTTCGCTGGGCAGTGGTCTGGCTTCCCTCGACAGCCAGCAGTCATCGGTACTCAACTCGCTGCTGGGCGGAATGCTCGGCACTACCCTGAGCCTCGATGCCGTCGCCTATCAGGGCCTGGCCAATGCTCGCCTGAATCTGCTGGAACTCAACCGCAATCTGCCGTCGGCCGCGCAGGTGGACCTTTCCGCTGGCGATGTGGAGCAACTTCTGGACAGCCGTATGACCCTCGACCAGGTGCTGGACGCCACGGTCGCTGCCGCCAATGCCCGCGAAACCCTGGCGGTGGACGTGCGCAGCGGCCTGAACAGCCTGACGAATGTGACCCTCGGCGCCACCGAGGTGAAGCTGGCGGACATCCTCGATGTGGTGACACCCGTCAACGGTGGCCAGCAGGCGCTGCGTACCGATCTCAGCGTCCTCGATCTCGTCACGGCCCTGGCGTTTCTGGCCAACAAGGCGCATGCGGTGGATGTGGCGTTGGGGGTGAACCTGGGATTGGCCAATCTCGGCTTGAAGCTTTATGTCATTGAACCGCCAAAGCTGGCTGTGGGGCTGCCCGGCACCGACGCAAACGGGAACTGGCGCACGCAAGCGAAAACGGCACAGATAAGGTTGGAAGTGGGCGGGAAGGTGAATGTCGTGGCGGCAGAGGTGGACCTCGCCCTGAGCCTGACTGTGGCCCAGGGCTGGGCTGCGCTTCAGTCCATCGACTGCGGAAGCATCCTGCCCGGTAGCCGCCAGGTTTCCATCCTGGCGAAGCCGGGAGTCGCCGACTTGAGGCTCGGGCGCTACAGCCAGATCAGCGGCGCGAATCCGACTGTGAATCCCGTGGGGGTGAATCTCAATATTCCACTTTTGCCCAGCACCCTGCTGTCCATCTCTGGAGCCGCCAACATAGCCCCCGGACAACAGACGCCCGTGGACTTCTCGGTGACGCCCAGCCAGCCGCTGCCTCAACTGCAGCGAGTAGCCTCACCGGCTGCAGGATCACTCTCCCAAGGCGTTTCGCAGCTGAGCAGCAGCATGGATGTCGAACTGCTCAATGGATGTGGACTGCTTTGCTACCTGCTCACCCCGACGCTGAATGCCTTGATTCCGACGCTGACGCCGCTGATCGCTTCTCTCGGCCAGGTCGTACTGGAACCTGTCCTGAAGCTGCTCGGCATTGAGCTTGGCTATGTCGACGTGCGTCTGCTCGACCTGGATACCCCGGCGCCGCAGTTGATGCTCTGAGTCGAGATGAGGGCAGGTCGCGGTCTACCACCGTCGGCCCCCTCTCTCTGCGAGAGGGTTGGGTTGAGGGCGCGGGGCGATGCCGGGGCGCGGGGGGAGACCTTCGGCTTCCTTGGCGAATGAATTCGCCCCTACAGGATCAGTGCCCGATTGGGATGGCCAGCCAACAGCCCTACCTTCCCGGGAGCTGACACGAAGTCTCCTCGCAAGCTCTCAATGCGCCATCTGCGGCCGCCGCGCTGGCGGCGCCATGGCCAGGGCGAGCTGGGTGCGGTTGTGCATATGGGTCAGCCGCAGGATCTGCGACACATAGAGTTTCACGGTGTTTTCCGTCAGCCCCAGTTCGCAGGCTGTCTGGTAGTTGGTCATGCCCTTGCCCACGAGCTTGGCCACTTCGAGCTGGCGCGGCGAGAGTTTGTCGAACGGAGGTTGTACGCCCTGGAACTCCAAGGGCTGCGGGCTGTGATCGACGGGGCCGCGGCGGCGTTTGTTGATGTCGTGGTACAGCTCGTCGATGGATTCTGCGAGGGTGCGCAGCTTGCTGTTCAGCAGGGCGAGTTCCATGTTGTCGTGGCGACGCTGTTGCAGGCGTTCTTCCAGACGGCGTACGGCGCGCAGTACGTGCTCCGGATCGATGGGCTTCTGGTAGTAGTCGGCGACGCCGGCGCGCATCGCCTCTATCACATCTCGAGGCTCGGCCTGGCCGGTGAATATGATGGCTTCGAAGGCGCGGCTGGCGCTCTGACGCTCTATTTCCTGGACCAGGGCGATGCCATCCAGCTCCGGCATGTGCAGGTCGCAGAGCAGGATGCCGATGTCTAGATCTTCATGAAATCGCCGGAGGGCGTCGAGGCTGGAAGTGCAGCCGACACAGCGGTAACCGCAACTTTCGAGGAATTCCTGGAGTTCGACGACTATGGCTTCATCGTCGTCCACGACGAGCAGGGTGCAAGGTTGAGAATCCATGTTCAGCCTTCCAATGCGAGCGATACGGGCCATTGATGCCTGCGCTCCCCCAACCCGGCACGCGGGATTTGGAACGGTGGTGCAGCACTTTACGAAAGATATAGCACTTTCATATCACCGCTGTGCTGTTTGTCAGACAAAAAATGCCATCAGGCTGCCGGCAAACAGGAAAGGGCCATACGGGTAGCGGTGGACGCGCTCCGGAGCGATCTGGGCGAGTGTCTGGCGAAAGCTCGTGGGCAGCGCTGGCCAGAGCGGGCGCGAGAGGGTGGCCCAGGATAGATAGGCAAGGCCGGCACCGACCAGGCAATACAGGGTGAACAGGCTGTTGCTGCACAATGCGATGCCC
Organism: Pseudomonas sp. DY-1; assembly: GCF_003626975.1. Classification (NCBI taxonomy): domain Bacteria; kingdom Pseudomonadati; phylum Pseudomonadota; class Gammaproteobacteria; order Pseudomonadales; family Pseudomonadaceae; genus Pseudomonas; species Pseudomonas sp. DY-1. The sequence continues at coordinate 4,933,258 of NZ_CP032616.1, forward strand.
ACCAGCAGTTTCACGTCGGCGGCCCCCAGCTTGCCAAGCCACCAGCCGGGCAGGGTCAGTAGCAGGGCAAGGCCGGCAGCAGCGAGGGCCTGGCTCGGTGTCGCGCCCAGCAGGGTCTCTCCGCGCAGCAGCAGGTAGAGCAGGGCGACAGCGCTGCCGCCGAAGGTGAGCCAGTTGGAAATGCGCCGCTGTCGGATGTCCTGCAAGGCGCAAAGGGCGATCCAGAAAAGCACGGGGAGGGCCGACATGAAATTTCCGTTGCGTCCGAAAAGTCCTTCTATGCTGCTCACTGTGTAGCCGATTCTTTGGAAGGCAGCTGAGTATTTCTGCCGCAGTGCGGCCGCCAGTCAGGAAGGTTTCAATGAGAAAAGGGGTTGCGCCGCGCTTCGCCAGGCAGCAGAAGGGTGCTGCCGCGATCGAGTTTTCCCTGGTTTTCGTCATCTTCTTCGCAATCTTCTACGGCGTGGTCAGCTATTGCCTGCCGCTGTTGATGCTGCAGTCCTTCAATGAAGCCTCGGCCGATGCCGTGCGCCGTGCTGTTTCGATCAACCCCGAGTCCACTAACTTCCTCACGCTGGCCACCGCCGAGGCCAATACCGCGGTCTCCCAGAAGCTCGCCTGGTTGCCGGCCAGCGTACGCGGCAACCTGCCAGCGCCGGCGGTCACCCTCAGCGGCGGTGTGCTTACCGTGCGCATTGCCTATCCCTATGAGACCCGGCCGGTCGTGCCTTTCCTGGTGCTGCCGGGGATCGGGCGGGTGCCGCGCCTGCCGGCCGAGCTGGCGGCACAGTCCAGCCTTCGGGTACAGAATCCGTGAGGCTGGGCATGGATACCGTGGCAGAACAGTTGGGCTCATCGAGTCAGGCCTTGATCCAGGCGGCCCGCAGCACCCCATCCAGCCTGCTGCTGGCGCTGGACGCCCAGGGCCGAGTAATGGGCATAGCCGGGGCCCTGGGATTGCGTCTCGGCCGTTCGGCCAGCGGCCAGAGCCTACCGCTTTCGAGCTTCGTCAGTGGCCACTGCGCAGCGCTGTTGCAGGGGGCGCCGGACCAATGGGGCAGCGATTGCCTCGACCTGGATTTCATCTGCACTGACGGCCATTTGCTGCACGCTCGCGGCTGGCTTACCGCCACCCGTGACGGCTGGCTGCTGCAGGCCCTGGATATCAGCGACCTGATTCGGCACCAGCAATCGGGTGATCTGCGCCGACAGGCGCTGCTCCATGCCGGGCAAGCAGCGGAGCACCTGCGCCTGGCCAGCCCGGCCATGCTGCCGCAGGTTGCCAACGAGCTGCTGGAAGCGATCGCCTTGCGCTGGCGGGTACCCTGCATGGCACTGGCGTTGTACCTGCCGGGCGGGCAAGGCTGGCAGGTTTACGCCCAATACCGCAGCCACGGGGCGCCCGGCCTCTGGCAGGAAGGGCAGCGTTTGGGGCAGGAACTTGCCGATCTGCATGGTCGTGCCCCGCAACGCTGGAACTGGTCCCAGCTGTCGCAGCATCCGCGGCTATTCGCGTTGCTGGGCGATGGTCCGGCCTATCTGGTGCCCTATGTGGAACTCACCGGTGTCAGCGCCTGGTTATTCTGTGCACCGTTCGAACCCGATCCCCATGCTGCCTTGGGCGACGCCGAATGGCAGCAGATCTGTGCGCAGCTCGCCGGCTCCCTGCTGACGCGGCTGCGGGAGCAGAGCCAGCGTCACGAGGGGGGGCGTCTGGATGCATTGCAAGGGCTGCTGGGCGCGGGCTGGTGGGAGTACTTGCCCGCCTCCAGGGAGGTATTGCTGGCACCCGCGCTGGCGCGGGCCTGGCAGGCAGACGACCAGGACCGGCTGCCACTGGAAAACTGGTTGCAGCGGGTCCACCCGGCCGACCGCGACGAGTTCCGCGCTCGGCTGCGCGCCAGCGAGCTGAATGGCCAGGGATTCACCCAATGCGTGCGCCTGTACATGCCGGGCGCGCAGGAGGGCGCGATCTGGCATCGGCTCCAGGCCCGGGTACAAGGTCCGGCGTCCCAGCCACGGGTGTTCGGATTCTTGCTCGACATCAGTGACATCAAGGCACAGGAAGCCAGCGCGGCGGCCGCCCATGCACGCCTGCGCAACCTGATCGCCAGTGCCCCAGCGGTTACCTACGTGCAGCGTTACGACGACGGTGCACTGTTGCCGGAGTTCTGCAGCGACAGCCTGGGCCCAATGCTCGGCTGGTCCCTGGCGGAGCTGCAGCAGGGAGGGCTGGCCGAACGTGTCCACCCGGAAGATCACGAGATTTTCTTTACCCGCACCCGCAACCTGCTGCGCGAGGGTCAGGTCAGCTGCCGCTACCGCCTGCGTGACCGCCAGGGCAACTACCACTGGCTGCTGGACGAAGCCCGCCTGCTGCGCAACGAACTGGGCCAGCCCCTGGAGGCGGTAGGCATCTGGCTGGACGTGACGGAAGCCACCCTGGCCGCCGAGCGAGTGCGCGAGAGCGAGGAGCGCTATCGCATCCTGGTGGAGGATTCGCCAGCGATGATCTGTCGCTACACCCCCGACCTGGTGCTGCGCTTCGCCAACCGGCCGCTGGCGGACTACCTGGAATGTCGACCGGAGGATGTGGCTGGCACCAACCTCGGCGCCTGGCTCTCCGACGAGCAGCGCCAGACCTTCCAGGAGCGGCTGATCGGCCTCACGCCGGAGCAGCCGGTGAGCACCGCCGAAATCTGCCTGCAGTTGCCCGGCCGCGAGCACGCCTGGTGGATCTGGGCAGACCGTGGCGTATTCGACGAGCATGGCCGCCTTCTGGAAGTTCAGGCGGTTGGGCGCGACAACACCGAGGTGCGCAAGGCCCAGCAGCAGCTCTACCAGGGCGCCAAGATGGCCACTCTGGGCGAGATGGCTACCGGCCTTGCCCATGAGATGAACCAGCCCCTGAACGTGATGCGCATGGCGGTGGCCAATGTGCTCAAGCGTCTGGCCAGCGACGAGGTGCAGGTGGATTACCTGCGCGACAAGTTGCTGCGCATCGAGGCCCAGGTGCAGCGCGCGGCGCGCATCGTCGACCACATGCGCGTCTTCGGCCGACGCTCGGACGTGGAGCAGCAGCTGTTCGATCCACGCCAGGCGGTCGAGGGAGCCTTGTCGCTGCTCTCCGACGGGCTACGTGGCAAGGGCGTGGACGTGCGTCTCGTCCTGGGCGAACAAAGCTTCGCCGTGCGCGGATTTGCCGACCAGCTTGAACAGGTCCTGATCAACCTCATGGTCAATGCCCGCGACGCGATGCTGAGCAAGAAGGAAAAGGAGCCGGACTTCACTCCGGCCATCATCGTCGGGCTGGAGCCTCGCGGTGCCTGGGTGGAACTGCGCGTGGAGGACAATGGCGGGGGAATCGACCCGCGCTTGCTGGAGAAGATCTTCGAACCCTTCTTCACCACCAAGCCGGTGGGCAAGGGCACTGGCCTTGGGTTGTCGGTGAGCTACGGCATCGTCCAGCAGATGGGCGGACGCCTCAGCGTCGAGAATGCTGCCGAGGGGGCCTGTTTCCGTATCGCACTGCCGTTGCTCGAGGCATCAGCGGGGGATGCCCGCCTGGTCGAAGGCGGCACAGTGGTCGCCGGTTAGCAACTGGCCTGGCCCGATGCGACATCCCGACCTGGTCGCCCCTGTGGCATTACCTCCGAACCTGACTACCCTTTCATTGGATATGCCTGGCGATTTAGCAGGCACCGTCTGCCTGATGAGGGAGAACACGATGGACATGAATCGTCGTCAGTTCTTCAAGGTCTGTGCCGTGGGCCTTGGAGGATCGAGCCTGGCGGCTCTGGGGGTAGCGCCCCCGGAAGCTTTCGCCGACCAGGTGCGCCATTTCAAACTGGCGCGCACTGTCGAGACGCGCAACACCTGCCCATACTGCTCGGTCGGCTGCGGCCTGATCATGTACAGCCAGGGCGACGCGGCGAAAAACGTCGCGCAGAACATCATCCATATCGAAGGCGATGCGGATCACCCGGTGAACCGTGGAACCCTCTGCCCGAAGGGCGCCGGTCTGCTGGACTTCGTCCACAGCCCCAACCGACTCAAGTACCCGGAGATTCGCGAGCCCGGCTCCAGCGAGTGGAAGCGCATCGAGTGGGATGACGCCCTCGATCGCATCGCCAAGCTGATGAAGGCCGACCGCGACGCCAACTTCGTCGAGAAGAACGACCAGGGCCAGACGGTGAACCGCTGGCTGACCACGGGCTTCCTCGCGGCGTCGGCGTCCTCCAACGAGGCCGGTTACATCACCCACAAGGTGGTGCGTTCCCTTGGCATGCTGGGGTTCGATAACCAAGCGCGTGTCTGACATGGCCCGACGGTGGCAGGTCTTGCCCCGACGTTTGGCCGTGGAGCCATGACGAACCACTGGACCGACATCAAGAATGCCGATCTGGTGCTGATCATGGGTGGCAACGCCGCCGAAGCCCACCCTTGTGGATTCAAGTGGGTCACCGAAGCCAAGGCGCACAACAACGCCCGGTTGATCGTGGTCGATCCGCGCTTCACCCGTTCGGCCTCCGTTGCCGACTACTACGCGCCGATCCGCACTGGCACCGATATCGCCTTCCTCGGTGGACTGATCAACTACCTGATCAGCCAGGACAAGATCCAGCACGAGTACGTGCGCAACTACACCGACGCGCCCTTCATCGTGAACGACGGCTTCACCTTCCAGGACGGCCTGTTCAGCGGCTACGACGAAGCCAAGCGCGCCTACCCCGACAAGTCCACCTGGAGCTACGCCAAGGGTGAGGACGGCTACGTCCGCGCCGACATGACCCTGCAGGACCCGCGCTGCGTGTTCCAGTTGATGAAGCAGCACTACAGCCGCTACACGCTGGACCTTGTCAGCAGCATCTGCGGCACGCCGAAGGAACAACTGGAAAAGGTCTGGAGTCAGGTCGCGGAGACCTCCGACCCGCGCAAGACCATGACCATCATGTATGCCCTGGGCTGGACCCAGCACTCGGTGGGCTCGCAGATGATCCGCACCGGCGCCATGGTGCAGCTCCTGCTGGGCAATATCGGCATGCCCGGCGGCGGCATGAACGCCCTGCGTGGCCACTCCAACATCCAGGGGCTGACCGACCTTGGCCTGCTCTCCAACTCCCTGCCGGGTTACCTGACCCTGCCGGCAGATGCCGAGCAGGACTATGCCGCCTACATCGACAAGCGCGCGGCCAAGCCGGTGCGACCGGGGCAGATGTCCTACTGGCAGAACTACGGCAAGTTCCACGTCAGCCTGATGAAGTCCTGGTTCGGCAAGTCGGCCACTGCCGAGAACAACTGGTGCTATGACTGGCTGCCGAAGCTGGATGTGCCGGCCTATGACGTGCTGCGCTACTTCGACCTGATGCACCAGGGCAAGGTGAACGGTTACTTCTGCCAGGGTTTCAACCCGATCGGCTCGTTCCCCAACAAGGCCAAGGTCACCGAAAGCCTCAGCAAGCTGAAGTACCTGGTGGTCATGGACCCGCTGGCCACCGAGACTTCTGAGTTCTGGCGCAACGCCGGCGAGTTCAACGACGTCGATACCGCCAACATCCAGACCACGGTGTTCCGCCTGCCCGTCACCTGCTTCGCCGAGGAAGACGGCTCCCTGGTCAACAGCGGTCGCTGGCTGCAGTGGCACTGGAAGGGTGCCGAACCACCGGGGCAGGCACGTACCGACATCGCCATCATGGGCGGCCTGTTGCATCGACTGCGCTCGGCCTACACGAAAGACGGCGGCGCCTTCCCTGACCCGATCCTGGGGCTGGACTGGAACTACCTGCGGCCGGATGAACCAGGGCCGGATGAGATTGCTCGCGAGTTCAACGGCAAGGCCCTGGCCGACCTCACCGACCCGGCCACCGGAGCGGTGCTGCTCAAGGCCGGCGAACAAGTGCCGGGCTTTGCCGTACTGCGCGACGACGGCAGTACCGCCAGTGGCTGCTGGATCTTCGCTGGCTGCTGGACCGCTGCCGGTAACCAGATGGCTCGCCGCGACAATGCCGATCCCTACGCCATGGGGCAGACCCTCGGCTGGGCCTGGGCCTGGCCGGCGAACCGGCGCATCCTCTACAACCGTGCCTCGGCCGACCCCTCCGGCAAGCCGTGGAACCCGGAGAAGAAACGCCTGGTGTGGTGGAACGGCAAGGTCTGGACCGGCACCGATGTGCCGGACTACAAGGCTGACGTCGCGCCCGAAGCGGGCATGAGCCCGTTCATCATGAACCCCGAAGGCGTGGCGCGTTTCTTCGCCCTCGACAAGATGAACGAAGGCCCGTTCCCCGAGCACTACGAACCCTTCGAGACCCCCATCGGGCGCAACCCCTTGCACCCGGAACACGCCAAGGTCACCAGCAACCCGGCAGCCAGGGTGTTCAAGGGTGACTGGGAAGCGTTCGGCAAGGCGGCTGACTTCCCCATCGCCGCCACCACCTACCGCCTCACCGAGCACTTCCACTTCTGGACCAAGCACTGCCGGCTGAACGCTATTACCCAGCCCGAGCAGTTCGTCGAGATCAGCGAAGTGCTGGCCAAGGAACTGGGCATCGCGGCGGGTGATCGGGTCAAGGTCTCCTCCAACCGCGGCTTCATCAAGGCCGTGGCCGTGGTGACCAAGCGCCTGAAACCGCTGACCGTGGACGGCAAGACCGTGCACCAGGTCGGCATTCCGCTGCATTGGGGCTTCTCCGGTGTGGCGCGCCCCGGCTACATCACCAATACGCTTACTCCCTTCGTCGGCGACGGCAATACGCAGACACCGGAGTTCAAGTCGTTCCTGGTGAAAGTGGAAAAGGCATGAGGAGCTGAGCCATGGCATCACAAGACATCATCGCCCGCTCCGCCACCACCACGCCCATGCCATCCGTGCGCCAGATGGACGAGGTGGCCAAGCTCATCGACGTCTCCAAGTGCATCGGCTGCAAGGCCTGCCAGGTGGCGTGCTCGGAATGGAACGATCTGCGTGACGAGGTCGGCCAGAACCACGGCACCTACGACAACCCGGCAGACCTCACGGCCAACACCTGGACCCTGATGCGCTTCACCGAGCATGAGACCGAGGCCGGCAACCTGGAGTGGCTGATCCGCAAGGACGGCTGCATGCACTGCGACGAACCGGGCTGCCTCGCGGCCTGCCCGAGCCCCGGCGCCATTGTGAAGTACGCCAACGGCATCGTCGACTTCAACCAGGACAAGTGCATCGGCTGCGGTTACTGCATCACCGGTTGCCCGTTCAACATTCCTCGCATCTCGCAGAAGGACCACAAGGCCTACAAATGCACCCTGTGTTCCGACCGTGTATCCGTGGGCCTGGAGCCGGCCTGCGTGAAAACCTGCCCGACCGGCGCCATCGTCTTCGGCAGCAAGGAAGACATGAAGGAGCACGCCGCCGAGCGCATTGTCGACCTCAAGTCCCGCGGTTTCGAGAACGCCGGGCTGTATGACCCGCAGGGCGTCGGCGGCACCCACGTCATGTACGTGCTGCACCACGCCGACCAGCCGTCGCTCTACGCCGGCCTGCCGAACGACCCGGCCATCAGCCCGATGGTCAGCCTGTGGAAAGGCGTGACCAAACCCCTTGGTTTGTTGGCAATGGGCGTAGTGGCGTTGTTCGGCTTCTTCCACTACGTGCGGGTCGGCCCGAACAAGGTCGAGGAAGACGAAGCCCCTCGGGGTGATTCGGCAGTCCACAAGGTCGACCCTTCGGTGCACAGCTTCGATCCCAAGGCACCGAAATGAACGCGGCACAGGACAACCCCCTCTCCCTTCAGGGAGAGGGCTGGGGAGAGGGTGGCAGGACTCGATCCCAGTTACGGAGCCCGATATGAACAAAGACATCGAACGCTACACCCCCTCCGAGCGCAGCAATCACTGGGCGGTGGCCATCCTGTTCTTCCTCGCCGGATTGTCCGGCCTGGCGCTGTTCCATCCAGCCCTCTTCTGGCTGACCAGCTTCTTTGGCGGCGGCCCCTGGACGCGCATCCTGCACCCGTTCCTCGGTGTTGCCATGTTCCTCTTCTTCATCTGGCTGGCCATGCGCTTCGCCCACCACAACCGTTGGGCGAAATCCGATAGCCAATGGCTGAAGCAATGGAAGGACGTGGTGAACAACCGCGAAGACAAGCTGCCTGAAGTCGGCCGCTACAACGCCGGTCAGAAGTTGCTGTTCTGGGTGCTGCTGCTCAGCATGCTGGTGCTGCTGGCCACGGGCGTGGTGATCTGGCGGCAGTACTTCAGCCATCTGTTCGGCATCGACCTCATCCGTCTCGCCGCACTGCTGCACGCCTTTGCCGCCTGGGTGCTGATTCTCAGCATCATCGTGCACATCTATGCAGGTATCTGGATCAAGGGTTCCATCAGCGCCATGCTCCACGGTTGGGTCAGCAAGGGCTGGGCCCGCAAGCACCATGGCGCCTGGTACAAGGAAGTGACCAAGGGTGAGGGCGGCAAGCACTGACCGATCCAGACCAGGTTCGTAGGATGGGTGGAGCGCAGCGATGTCCATCAATTAGGCGCAAATGGTGGGTATCGCGTTGCTCCACCCACCCTACACAAGCCGCAAGCAGTCACTGAAGGAGTCCTGCGTGTCAGGCCAGATACTCGAGCCCGGCCAGATCGAGGCCGCCGCCAACATCCCACCCTTTCTCCACCTGCCCGGACGCGACCTGTTCCACGTACGCGCGGCACGCCTGCGTCAGCTCGCCGAAGGCCATCCACTTGCCGGCTACCTGCTGCTGGTGGCTGCACTCTGCGATGCCCAGCAAAGGGTGCTGGACAACCCGCCGCCACTGCCCGGCCCGGCTCCCGAAGCCCTGGCCCGCAGTCTTGAACACGGCATGCCGCCCATCGCCTTCGAGGCGCTGGTGCGTGCCGATGGCTGGCTTTCCGTGCTCGATGCCTTGCTGGAGCGCTTCCCGGCACCGGCCAACGCGGCCGTCGCCGATGCCTTGCGACAGTTGCGCGAAGCTGATGCTGCCCAACGCAAAACCTGGGGAGTGGGCCTGCTCAGCGGACAGTTCGACTTGCTGCCGCCTGCCATCGCCCCCTTTGTCGGTGCTGCCCTGCAAGTCGCCTTCAGTCACTGGCTGCTGGCCCTGCCCGACGGTTCCATTGTCGAGAACGACGCCAAGGTCCTGTGCCCGGCCTGCGGTTCGCCCCCGGTCAGCGGCATGATCCGTCATCGCGGCAAGCACAACGGCCTGCGCTACCTGGCCTGTTCGCTGTGCTCCTGCGAATGGCACTACGTGCGCCTGAAGTGCAGCCATTGCCAGGAGAGCAAGCACCTCGCCCATCTCTCCCTCGAACGCGACGATGTGAAGGGCGAACAGGCGCCCATCCGTGCCGAGGCTTGCCCCAGCTGCCAGGGTTACCTCAAACAGTGCTACCTGGAGTTCGACGCTGAGGCCGAGGCGCAGGCCGACGACCTGGCGAGTCTCGACCTCGATGTGCGCCTGAGCGAAGAAGGCTATCTGCGCCGCGCGCCCAACCTCCTGCTGGCCCCTGGATCGGAATAAGCACCTAGACTCAAGCACGGACCCAATGCCCCGCGCTAAGGAATGCCCATGTCGACCGCTCGCTTGCCTTCTGTCGACCGCCTGCTGCGCAGCCCGGCCTGCGCCCCTCTGCAACGCCGTTACGGCCGTGAGGCCCTGCTCAAGACCCTGCGTAACCTGCTCGACGAATTGCGCGAGCCGGCGCGTCATGGCCAGCTCGCCGCCATCGAACTGACCGATGCCGTACTCGCCGGTCGTGCTGGCGAGCGCCTTGCCGCCGCCCACTCCAGCCGGGTGCGGCGAGTGTTCAACCTCACCGGTACCGTGCTGCACACCAACCTCGGCCGCGCCCTGCTGCCGGATGAAGCCATCGAAGCCATCACCTTGGCGGCACGCTACCCGCTCAACCTGGAGTTCGATCTCGCCAGTGGTAAACGCGGCGACCGCGACGACCTCATCACCGGCCTGGTCCGCGAGCTCACGGGTGCTGAGGCAGTCACCGTGGTCAACAACAACGCCGCGGCGGTGCTACTGGCGCTGAATAGCCTGGGCGCACGCAAGGAAGGGGTGATTTCCCGAGGCGAACTGATCGAGATCGGTGGCGCATTCCGCATTCCTGACATCATGGCCCGCGCCGGTGTGAAACTCGTCGAAGTGGGCACCACCAACCGCACCCACGCCAAGGACTACCAGGCCGTCATCAGCCCGCGCACCGGCCTGCTCATGCGCGTGCACACCAGCAACTACAGCGTGCAAGGCTTCACCGCCAGCGTACCCACGGCAGAGCTGGCGACCATCGCCCACGCCCATGGCCTGCCCCTGCTGGAAGACCTCGGGAGCGGTACGCTGGTGGACCTCACCCGCTGGGGCCTGCCCAAGGAACCCACTGTGCAAGAGGCCCTGCGAGACGGCGCTGACATCGTCACCTTCAGTGGCGACAAACTGCTCGGCGGCCCTCAGGCAGGACTGATCCTCGGCAGCAAGGAGCTGATCGGGCGAATCAAGAAGAATCCTCTCAAGCGCGCCCTGCGCGTGGACAAGCTGACCCTCGCTGCCCTCGAGGCCGTGCTTGGCCTGTATCGCGATCCGGAACGCCTGGCCGAGCGCCTCACCACCCTGCGCCTGCTAAGCCGCTCGCAACAGGACATCCAGATTCAGGCCGAGCGCCTTGCGCCACAGGTGGCTGCGCAACTTGGGGCTGGCTGGCTGGTAAGCGCGGTGCCGGCACTCGGGATGATCGGTAGCGGTGCGCAGCCGGTAGCACGCTTGCCCAGCGCAGCCCTCTGCCTGCGCCCACAACAACCCAAGCGCCTGCGCGGCCGAGCGCTGCGCTTGCTGGAAGAAAACCTGCGCACCTTGCCCATCCCGGTGATCGGTCGCCTCGACGACGATGCCCTCTGGCTCGACCTGCGCCAGCTCGACGATGAACCCGCCTTCCTCGCTCAACTGCCGCAACTGCAGGGGGCCGTTGAGTGATAGTCGGCACCGCAGGCCATATCGATCACGGCAAGACAGCACTCCTCAAGGCCCTAACCGGCCTGGAAGGTGACCGCCGTCCGGCCGAGCGCGAGCGCGGCATCACCATTGACCTTGGCTACCTGCATGCGGACCTCGGTGACGGCCAACCTACTGCCTTCATCGACGTGCCTGGCCACGAACGTTTCATCCACAACATGCTGGCCGGCGCCTGTGGCATCGACCTGTTGCTGCTGGTCGTGGCCGCCGACGACGGAGTGATGCCGCAGACCCGTGAACACCTTGCCATTGCCGAACTGCTGGGTGTCCGTAGGGCCGTTGTGGCGCTGACCAAGCTCGACCGTGTCGATGCCAAACGTGTGGGCCAGGTACGAGCCGAGGTCACGGAGCTGCTGGCGCCGGGGCCATTGGCAGGTGCTGAAATCTTTCCGGTGGACAGCCTTGGCGGACAGGGGATCGACACGCTGCGCCAGGCGCTGTTGGCGGAAGCGGCGCGCAGCACCGGGGGCGGCACTGACGGATATTTCCGCCTGCCAATCGACCGCGCCTTCAGCGTCTCCGGTGCGGGTGTGGTGGCCACCGGTACAGCCTTTGCCGGGCGAGTGAAGGTAGGGGATGAGCTGGTCCTCAGCCCTTCTGGCCGAACGTTGCGCGTACGCGGCCTGCACGCACGCAACCAGCAAGTACAAGAGGTCCAGGCGGGGCAGCGCGTGGCCCTCAACATCACGGGCGACCGCCTGAACCTGGAACAGATTCATCGCGGCGACTGGCTACTGGCCCCGGCCCTGCTGGCGCCCACCACGCGTGTGGATATCGACCTGCGCCTGCTGCCCAGTGAGCCCCACGACCTCGCCCACTGGACGCCGGTGCACATTCACCTGGGCGCTCAGGACGTCACCGGTCGCGTGGCGTTGTTGGAGGGCACCAGCCTTGCCCCCGGCCGCAGCAGTTTCGCCCAACTGCTGCTGAATGCGCCGGCCCATGCGGTACACGGCGACCGTCTGGTGCTGCGTGACCAGTCCGCCCAGCGCACCCTCGGCGGCGGCCGTGTGCTCGACCCCTTCGCACCTGCGCGCAATCGGCGCACGCCCGAGCGACTGGCCCAACTGCAAGCGCTGCGCGGAGACGGCCTGGAAGCCGCCTTGCCGGCCTTGCTCAGCACGGCCAGCAATGGCCTCGACCCGCAGTTGCTGGAGCGGCAGTTCAACCACCCCCGCGTCGGCTGGGCGCTGCCCGCCGACGCGGTAGAAATCCCCACCCGCATCGGCCTGCGACTGTTCGCCAAACAACGTTGGCAAGCGCTGGAACAGCAACTGCTCGACGGCCTGGCCCGCTTCCACGCCGAACTCCCCGATGAGCTCGGCCCCGACCGCGACCGTTTGCGCCGCTACGCCCTGCCTGAACTGGAACGACCCGTCTTCATCGCCCTGCTCGAGCAGTACCTCGCCAGCGGCGCCGTGCAAGCCAGCGGCGCCTGGCTGCACCTGCCGGACCACCGCGTGCAGTTGAACGAAGCCGACGAGGCCTTGCGCCTGCGCATCTGGCCGCTGCTGGAGGCCGGTCGATACGACCCGCCCTGGGTTCGCGACCTGGCCAAGGAGCTGGCGGTTGAGGAGGGCGCCATGCGCCTGTTGGAACGCAAACTCGCCCGCCTCGGCCTGCTGCATCAGGTGGTGAAAGACCTGTTCTACCCGGACACGACTATCCGCCAACTGGCTACACTGGCCCGGCAACTACAGGATGAAAGCGGCAGCATCAAAGCCGCTGTCTGGCGCGACCATCTCGCCATCGGCCGCAAGCGCAGCATCCAGTTACTGGAATACTTCGACCGCATCGGCTTCACCCGCCGCATCGGCGACCAACGCAAGATCAGGGAAGACTCTGCGCTAGCCCAAGCGTCCGGCCCCTGAACACGAGTCATGGAAGGCAAGCACGCCCGGTGGCGTGGCCGGGCTTCAAACCCTAGTTCTTGCGTGGTAGTAGAGAGCAAAGCGGCGTGATTGCTGGGTTCAGCTCCACTGCTACGGTCCGAAATGGCGCTTAAGGTCTCACTGAGTTCGACACTTTTTCGACAGTTCGGCTCTTCGATCTGCAGGCGCTGCCCCAACCTGAACGCCGTGCCGGCCCAGGGTGATACCCGAAACCGGAAAGGGGTGAACAGCCTGCTGGAAAAGCGATACGGCAGTGGCCGCCTAGATGATCGAGCTGAACGACGGAGAAGGTGGGGCGATTCAGCAGATACAGGTCCAGCGCTATGACATTAAGGGTGCCATGGCGCTAGACCCAACACTTATCTGTGTTTTTGATAAATTAAGCTGTTCTTATTTGGTTGGCATCTGATTAAAGATAGAAATGTCATGGAGTATTTCATTCTCTGATTTTTCTCCATCCACTAATAGACTGAGGTCTTTGGAAATCGATGCTAGCTTGTCAAGCCTTGGGCTCGCACCGTCTGATGCGGTTCCGCTTATAAATACAGCGCGGGAGATGCGCATTGAATAGTCATAAGTTGCGCCATCAAGAGTCAGGTTTGCTCTCCCTGCTGAATCTCGCCTTACGTGCATCAATTCTTGCTGCCATAGGTCTTTCAGTTTGGTATAGAGAGCTGGACTAATGTTGCGTTTCTTTGATGCGACTGTTACGTCTTTTATTTCTCCCAATGATTGCAGCTTTTCAATCCCATTTATCTTAACTCCTCGGTCTCGCTCTATCTCTTTCCAGTGCTCTTTGACATCAATGTCATAAATCCTCGTCGATGCCGTCGCAGTCAATAGTTCTGGCCCGCCCTCGGTCTCTCTTATATATATTACTTTCTCTGGCGAGTTGCTCCGAATCATGACTTGTGCTGTTGACTCTTTGGAGTATGCGTCGCTGAACACAGTCTTTAGCTTTTCATTGTACTGGCCAGTGACTCCTAACGTTAGGTTGTGAGGTGCTAGAAAATCCTGGGCATTTACCGTGCTTCCGGTCAAGAGGAGAAGGAATGCTAAGGTGTTGAGTGAGCTTTTCATGGCTGGCATCCGCATTTATTAGGAGTGCTCCCGTGGCGAGGTAAGTATCTGCTTTTTATTGTGGGGTCGTTGGTTCTACCATCATAAAATTGGTTCGTGCCTCCGGGCGTGTTTAGATATATTCCGTATTTCGGACCTGTGGCGCCGCTCGCAGATACCCCGTCTGCGGTATTTAAATCGTTTTCTGAGAAATTCTCGTCATGGTATGGATTTCCACCATTGGGATGAGTGTGCCATATCAGATCTGCATTGTTTTTTTGAGCTTTTTGGAGGGCGTCACCTGGGACGCTTGCTGGATTGCTTGAGGTCTCGGCCGTTCCTTCTACGAGATTGTATGTCCAGCAATTTTTCTCTTTAAATATCCATCCCCCATATTCGACCGACTGGTTTGTCTTTCTCCTTGAGTAGTTACCTGCATCTACAGCTGCATCGTCAGGAGACGCAAACAAATCACCAGGTGCCAAACCTAGCTTATCTATGAAGGAAAGCGGGTTCCCCATGACGTATCCATAGGTATTCAATCCTCCCTTCAGTCCAATCGGATCACTCTCGACATAGCGCCCGGTCTGCGGGTCGTAATCGCGGAAGTAGTTGTAGTGCAGTCCGCTCTCCTGATCGTAGTACTGTCCGGGGAAGCGCAGGTTCAGGACCAGGCTACCGCTGCCCAGTCCCACACCAAAAGCATCGCCTGTCCACTGCCACACGCTCTGCTGATTGCTGTCTGTCGCCAGTCGCGGTGTATTCAGGTGATCGCTGTGTAGGTAGAACGGCGTGCTGCTGGCGATGGCGCCGAGACCGTCATAGGTCACCGTCACTCCGCCCAGCGGTAGACGATCCAACCACAGGTAGTACTGGCCACGGGTCTTCTTGCCCAGGTAATCGAACTGCTGCTCACCGAGCAACTGGCCATCCGGCCCATATAGGAAGGTGGTCGTGCCCTGCGGGGCGAGTTTGTGGGTGCGCTGGCCGAGGGCGTTGTAGCGGTACTCCGCCACGACGGCACCGCCGAACTTCACTGCCACCAGACGGTTCTGCTCGTCATAGACCATCTGGCGGTCGGCGCGGTCCTGGGTGAGGTTGCCGGCGGCATCACTCTCGACCGGGCTGTCGCCGACCTGGATCAGGCGGTTGCTGGTGGCCGCGTACTGGTAGGTGAGGGTGGAGGTGCTTTGCGGCACGCCATCGACAATCGGCGTGGTCGATTTGCCGGTGCGGTTACCCACGGCATCGTAGCTGTAGGTCTGCTCACGACTGGGGTGCTGTTCCGTGATTAGGCGGCCAAGGGCGTCGTAGCTGTAGTTGAGGGTGCCGAGCAGGCTGCTGGTCAGCTGGGTGATGTTGCTGTTGGCGTCATAGCCGTACTGGCTGCTCCAGCCGGCGACCGTCTGGTCGGTCAGGCGGTAGTCCTGGTCGTAGCTACGGCTGAGGCTGACGCCGTTGGCCCAGCTCAGGCTCTTCAGCGGGCCAAACGGCAGGTAGCTCAGGTTGCTGGCAAAGGTGGCGGGCGGGTTGGTGCCCACCACCAACTGCACCTCGCTGACCTGGCCGGCGGCATTGCGCTCGTAGAGCACGCTGAAGCCCACCGGGTAGTCAATCTGGCTGAGCTGGCGGGCGCCGTCGTACGCGAAGCCCAGGCTTTCGTACTGGTCCACGCCATTCACCGCCACCGAGCGAATCTGTTCGGTGAGATTGCCCTGGGCATCGTAGTGATAGCCGAGCACGCCGCTGGCATCCTGCACCGCGGTGAGGCGACTGATGCCGTAGTTGCCGTCGGCGGTCATGTCGTAGTGGTACTGCACATTGAGCGCCGGTTTGGCCGGGTACTGGCGGCCGGTCAGGCGATTCAACGCGTCGTAGCTGTAGGTGGTGACCAGGCCACGGGCATCGGTACGCTGGGTCACGTTGCCGGCGGCGTCATGCTCGTAGGTCGTGGTGCCGCTGTCCGGGCTGATCTGCTGAGTCAGATTGCCCAGGCCGTCGTAGACGTAGCGGGTGGTGGCGCCGCGCGGGTCCTTGACCTCGGTGAGGTTGTCCTGGGCGTCGTAGCCCAGGGTCGTGACCCCGTTCAGCGGGTCGGCGCTGCTGATCAAACGGTCCAGGGCATCGAAGCTGCTGGTATGGCTGAAGTTGCGCGGATTGGTGTGACCGGTCGGGTTGTTATTCAGGTCGTACTGGTAACGGCTGGTCTGCCCTGCCGCCCCTACTGCACGCAACAGTCGGCCCAGTTCGTCATACACCCACTGCTGCTGTTGGGTGAGGTTGTTCGACGGGTCCTTGATCCGTTGCGCGGTGCGATTCCCCATGGCATCCAGGTCGTACTCGACCTGTTCGCCGAGGTTGTTGCTGATAGCGGTCAGGCGGCGTGCGCCGTCGTAGGTGTAGGCCAACCAGCTGCCGTCGCCACGGGTGAGCTTGATGATCTGGCCCACCGCGTTGTGCTCGAAACTGGTGGTGCTGCCGGCCGTGCTGATTGAGGTCAGCCAACCTTGCCAGCTGTAGGTCAGTGTGGTGACCACGCCATTGGCATCGGTGATGGTCTGCGGGTGCCCTTGGGCATCGAAGTTCGAGAGCTGGGTGATATGGCCCAGGGCGTTGGTCACCTGGGTCAAGTTGCCCTGGGCGTCATAGGCGTACTGGGTGACGTCGGCCACATCCGTACGCGGCCCATTGGCTGATTCCAATAAGCCTTGGGCGGTGTAGGTGTAGCTCCAACTGCGGGAGGCCGCTTGAGCTGACAGACCAGTGACAGTAATCAATGCCGCCGCCAGCAGGGTGCGGGAAAGCGCTGGGTACATGGTTCAGTTCCCTCTGAGAATCAGCGTTCGGTAATGGTCTGGCCGGTCCGGCGGCCTTGAGCGTCGTACTCGTAGGTGGTGATGCGATTCGGTTCGGTGACGGTGACTGGCAAGAATAGGGTCGGATGCCAGTCGGTGGTAATCGTCCGCGCCTGAGGTGTGCCAACGGCTTCGGTGCGGGAAATCTCAAGGCCACGAGCGTCGTATTCGTAGGTTGTAAGTAGGCCCCGGTTGTCGGTCTTGGTCTTCAGCAGGCCGCGCGCGTCGTACGTAAAGGTGGAGTTGCTGTTGGGGCAGTTGGGGGAGGGCTCCCCTTCAATCGCAACGATGCGTTTCACACCTTGGATCACTTGAAACCGGTAGGTGGTTTTTTGGCCTAGTGCATTAGTCACAGTGCTCGAGCCATCGGTGTTGTAGCTGATTAATACTTTGTCAGCTCCTCCCGTATGCTCACTGGAAATAGCACGACCTTGGTCATCATACGCCCAGGTAGCGTAGCGAGTACCGCGCTCATCGGTGATACCGGTAAGAAGTTTCGAGTCACGCGGGTCTTCATAGTGGTATATGCGCTGCTCACTTAGACTAGTCCCGCTGATAGTTCTGGTGGTCTTTGAAAGATGAAAATAAGGGTTGTAGGAATAAATAAATTTTGTACTTCCAGTGGAGAACTCGATGGGTTGACCGAGTCCACCTTCTTTAATGGTGAAGGTCTTGTTTGATGATGAGGTTATCGTGATTATGTTGTTGTTGTACGTTAAGTTTTGGGTGAGGCCATTGGGCGATATTTTACGAGTTAATCTTCCTTGTCCATTGAATGTTAAATGTTCCTCGGTGGCACTGGTGTAGTCCCAGTTTCCGTTTGAGTTAATCAATGTTCCGAGCTCTGGAGGTATGGCGCGAGCATTTCCGCTTTCGAGGGTGAAGTGAGTTTCTCGTCCATCATTTTGAACAAAAGTTATTAGGTTTGTTGCAATTCTGATTCGAGTCGAATAACTATGGCGCCAAAGGCCGTCAATACTGTTGTAAAACCTACCAAAGCTAAGCTCACTATTTTGCGGGTCAGTGTAGTCAGCTTCTGTCTGGAATTTGTTTCCTACTGCCGAATTTATAGGGTTTCCCCGAAAGCCCGTCGGACTGGCGCATTCCGACGGGGGCGGGGAGCCTTTCTGCTTGTCTGGGTTGGAGGGGTCACAAATACCTGTTTTAGTATTTATTACTCCATTTTCACAGGATGTTTTAGGGACGGAGTATATTTTGTTATCCCTTTGGTAGTGGTACCCAAATTGGGTCCACGTATATTGACACCTGAATACGTTTGGTAGTGCGTCGGGTACAACTATAAATGGAGAGGTTGGAGTGCTGGTCTTTGAATGCAAATTCATACACGCCGCAGATGGTGATGGCAGAACTGTGTTGTAATATATTTCAGTTACCCATCCAGACGTAGCTGACTGGGTAGCATGGCTCGGCGCAAGCAGGGGGATAGCGAATAAGTACGCGCTGCCGACTTTTTTTGATTTGGAGATTCTTGGATTTTTATTCATTGCCAGTTACCAAGGCGTTGCAGTCGCAGATTCTATCCTGTATCGATGCCTCATTTGCTGTGTGCCACGCGATGGAACACACTAGTTTTTTGTACTCCATTGTTTCTCTTCCGTTTGGCCTCGGTTATGTATTTTTTCTTATTATTTGATTGCGATTCTCGTTGAGCGGATCAGGGTGTCGATAACGGTCTTTGACCTCCCCTATGGAGATTCTGGGGGCGATTGTTCTTCGCATTCGACCAATTGTTTTTTGGCCGTCGGCTTTCCTGCTGTTCAGTAGGAAGTTTCTGAATTGAGCCGTGCCTAGCTGATCTATTCGTTTTCTTGTGTTGTTCTTGTCCGCTACGCACGAGGGGCTATCTGTGCAAGTCCGCAAAGCCGACTATCAGGCTGGTGATCGTCTGACGCTGAACTTTCTGGAAGGCATCAGCTGGCGCGAGCTGCTGGAGCTGCTCGTAATGGAAGGTGTAGAGATTCGAGTCGGCGCTATCGAGGGTGACACTGTGCACCTCACCATCCGCGTGCCGAAGCGGATGATGGTCGTGGAAGAGTTGGCTTCGGCCGAACGGCCGGGCGATGTGTCGATCCATGACTGACTAGTGACCTCCCTTTCCCCAATGCCGCTTAGCGGCCCCTCCTTGAGAACCAGCGCTTAGCTACTGCTGTCGTAATCGCTATCCCGCGTTGGGTTTGGGCAAGTTTGAATGAGCTTCGTCGTAGTCGGGGCTTGTCTGCCCAGCTTCCGGGGCAATCTTTCCGCTGACAAGCCACAAGGCATACTCGGGGGCTAGCT
This sequence comes from Pseudomonas sp. DY-1, assembly GCF_003626975.1. Taxonomy (NCBI): domain Bacteria; kingdom Pseudomonadati; phylum Pseudomonadota; class Gammaproteobacteria; order Pseudomonadales; family Pseudomonadaceae; genus Pseudomonas; species Pseudomonas sp. DY-1. The sequence continues at coordinate 4,952,371 of NZ_CP032616.1, forward strand.
CGACGATTACCTTGATATCGTCCTCGTTGACCCTTCTTGATCCCCTCCTCAACGCGTACCACTTTTCGCGATCAATTCCGCTGAGCTGTTCCAGCTTTTTGGCTGTCAGTTTTTTCCGCGCGAGGATTGCGATTATTCGCTCTCTCATTTTCCCGATTTCGTCAGTGATATCAGCGCTGATCAGTAGCGTTCGATTTTTATCAATCCATAATCGTTAATAGTGAATTGGTAAATATTACCGATGCATTGAATCCAGCAATGACATGAATAGTGACGGAACGACCATGGAACTGGAAGAGCTTGATCCTCGCGGCTTGATAGGCCCGCAACAGGACGTTGAAACCATCGAGAGCTGGGCCGAACGCAACAACGTCGCTTACGGCGTAGTCCGCGCCTGGGCCATGAAAGGCGTACTGCCGACCGTGAAGCTGGGCAAGCGCCGCATGGTTAACAGCGCTCTGCTTCGGGGCTGGCTCCTGGAACAGGAGTGGATGGCATGAGTCGCACTGACCCGCAATTCAAGCTGCGTATGCCGCCCGTACTCCGCTCCAAGGCTGAGCGGTCCGCAAAAGCTGCCCATCGCTCCCTGAATGCCGAGCTGGTCGTTCGTCTTGAGCAGAGCTTTGCCCAGGAGGTGCCCGCCCATGAAGGATCACAACTACTACCTGCACCTCACCCACGCCGCGAACTGCGACTGCTCTGTCTGCTGGTCCCGTCGCGAACTGGCGGGCAGCGCGCCCTCCCGGTCCACTCCCTGCGAGCACTGCCGCCCTGCGCAGATATCCAAGGTCGCTGGGCGCTGGGTCTGCCTGCCGGCCTCGTACTGCGAGAAACACAGGCCCGCCCGCCGCGCCCCGAAGTACTGGCACGTTGTGTACGACAGCGGGCCGCCCACGCCCTTCGTGCCCATCCACGAGCCGTTCGAGGACTGAGCCATGACTGACGCCCAATTCATCGCCGTGGTCGTGGCCCTGATCGCCTTCCTGACCTTCCGCCTGGCCAAAGCCCTCGGGCTTCTCCCACGCCTGCGCCCCCACCCCGGATTCGCCCCGGTCCAGGGCCGCCGCACCGGCTTGTCCGAACACGCTTCACCGTTCGGCCAAACGGAGCGCCGGGCGAAGCGCACCCTTGACCGCCCACCACCCTGAAAAGCCTCGGCTGGGGAGAGAGGGGCAACGCTTCACCGCCCCGCGCTCCCGAGCCCTCGGCGGCAAGAGCGGGATGACAAGGGCAGAGCCCTTGGTGTTTGAGGCCTGACCGGCCACCCCGCAGCCCGACCGAACGCACCCAGGCACCACCCACAGCCACACCGACAGAACGGCCAACCACGGGTCGAGGGACCCTTCACGCCCAAGAAAGTCGAGCCGGCTGATTACTGACCGCGCCCAAGGCGCAACCAAAAGAGGAAATACCCATGTTCGACATCCCAACCGCCAAAGCCACCTTGGAAATCCTCGTCGTCCAGACCGACTGGTACGCCAAGAAAGACACCGGCGAAGTCTTCGCCAGCCTGCAGGGCTTCTCGCCCATCCCCCAAGGCTCCAAGGAACGCCCCAACGCCCGTGGCTTCGAGTTCACCGGCTACAGCTGCGACCCCGCCGTGCTGGAAGAAATCGACTTCAGCCGCGGCCCCCAGAAGATGAAATTCGAAACCGCCGTCCGCCCCACCCGCGACCAGTACGGCCGGATCGAGAACAAACAAGTGATCGTCGCCGTCGTGAACGACCAACCGGCCCCGCGTAGCAGCCAGCCGAGTCGTCCGCAGCAGCCGACATCCGGTTCCGCGCCGGCTGACTCAGGCAAGTCCAACTGACCCCCAGCCCACAGCTCACCACTGAGAGAGAAGCGCCATGGGAACCATCAACTCCATGCTCGCCCAGATCACCCTCGGTGACCTGTGGGCACTCCACTTCATAACCGGGGTGCTGCAACTCATGGCACTCGGGCTCATCCACGGACACCAGAGGTAAGGCTATGGAAGTGCCCTGGTTGGGATTGTGGATCCCGTCGGCATCAGGCATCGCGCTCACCTGGGCGCAGTACCTGCTGATTGCGGGATTCATGGTAGGGGCCCTCGGGGTCGGCGTCGCCTGGGGCCAGTTCCGGCTCGGCTGGAAAGAAATCATCGACGCCTCATCTGCATAAGGAAACCATCCCATGCAAAAGCAACTCACCGTGCGCTCCGGCGCCATCGCTCACCAGAACGGCACCAGTGTCGGTAAAGCACTGGGCATCAAGCATGCCGTTCTCTACACCGTCATCGCCGCCGCCATGACCGCAGGCATGGCCAACGCCGCCATCGAAGTGCCCCTGTCCCTGCTCGACGTCTTCGTCGACCTGGGCAAAGCCTTCGGCGTGCTGATGGCCGCCGGTGCCGTGCTGTTCGGCGTTGTCCGTGGCGGCGTGGCCCTGTTCAAGCTGGCGGGCCGCATCTTCTCCGCCGCTGGCGCCTAAGCAGGACGCGGATAGATGCGTACGGCTATCCGCACCCTGGTTGCCCTCACGTTTATGGCGTGGGGGCAATTTGTGTGGGCGGTGGATTATTGGTGGCAACTGACAAACAGCGCCGTCCGCTATCCATCGGCTTTGCTGGCTTGCCAAGCTGCCCAGAGCGCGTATCCCGGTGGAATCTACAAATGGGGTTCACCCTCGGTAGTTCAGTGCGGCTATATCCACCCCAGCACTGGCACAATGGTTCAGTACAATCGGACGGCCAGCCGTTTTGGCGATAGTTGTCCGCCCGGCACTGACTATGACGCCAAATCCGGAGGCTGCACGGTACTTGCCGATTGCGCTGCCACCACCGGCCAGGAAATCCTCAAAACCCAGGTCTGCCAGTACAACACCACCCTCAAGCTCGCTGTCTGCGACGACCAGGTCGCCTTCGAGGGCTGCAAGTACACCGCAGGCGGCAAGAAGTCCTGCGTCTCCATCCTGGAGAACCAGACCTACCAATGCACCGGCAGCTTCTACGGCTCCGGCGAATCCAATGGCACCGCCCCCGACACCTGCGCCGGGGAGGACTGCTCCCAGCCCAAGCCCGATGACCCCGACTCCAATTGCGTGTCGGCCAACGGCGTAGAAACCTGCTTCGACCCGAAGAAACCCGGCTGCGGCACCGTCAACGGCGTCGAGGGCTGCTTCCAGGAAGAACCCGGCTGCGGTTACTTCAACGGCACCTACCGCTGCATGGAAGCCGAGAAGCCCAACCGCAACTGCGGCTACTTCAACGGCAAGCAGGTCTGCTACGACCCGAACGACCCCACCAAGCAGATCCCCGAGTCCTCGTCCGATCACCCCAAGAATGGCGGCAATGCCGACGGCGACGACACCAACGACCCGCGCCCCTCCACCGGCACGGGCGGCAGCGCGCAGGGCTCCAACGAAGGCGCCACCAACCAGGCCATCGAAGACCTGGGCGAGAAGCTCGGCCCGAAGATCGACAAGACCAACGCCCTGCTCGATGGCATCCAGGGCCAACTGGGCGAACTGCTCGATGGCCTGTTCGGCGAGGAATACGACGGCAACGGTACTGGCACTGACGGGGACGCCGAAGGTGCAGGGCAGGGGGCGGGCGATGCCCTGGGCGACCAGATCGGCAAGTACGGCGACCAGCTCCTGGGCGAACGTGAAGCCGAAGTAGATACCGCCCTCAAGGCACTCCCCAAGACGGTGACCGATGGGTGGTTCGGCGCCGATGGCAGCAAGGTTGGCCTCAACAACGTTCTGGACCGACTACTGCCCTCCGCCATGGGCTGCGCGAACTACTCCATTTCCTTCGCCCTGGGCAACTACCACACCACGCTCGTATTGCCCGTGTGCGAACTCACCCGGCTCAAACCGCTGCTCGAATACATCATCTGGATCGCCACCGCCGTCGGCCTGTGGAAGATCCTTTACGCCGGCCTAAGGCAGGAAGACGCCAAAGCCGCCAAGGGAGGCTTCTGACCATGGGCTGGATCATCGGCTTTCTGCGCACCCTGTTTCCGCGCCTGTTCAGTGGGCTGGGCCTCTTCCTGGTGGGCTTCTTCGGCCCCCTCATCGCACCGGTCATGGGCTTCATCGCCCAGTTCTTCAAGAAGGTCGGCATTCTCCTGCTGGTCATTGCCGCCATCGGTCTCGCTATCCAGGCCCTGGCCCTGGCTATTGGCGCGTTGCTTTCCCAAGTCGCCAACCTCGGCCCGCCCTGGATGTTGGAGATCGGGCGAATGTTCATTCCGAGCAACCTGTCCTTCTGCATCACGCTCCTGGTCGTCGCCAAGATCAAGTCCTTGATCGCCTATTGGGTGTCGCGCCTCTCCGAAAAGTTCATCCACACCTGAGGCGCCCATGGCCGTTTACATCGTCACCGGCAAGCTGGGTGCGGGCAAAACCCTGCTGCTGGTCATGCAGATCCTCAAGTACCTGAAAGCCCGCCGCCGCGTCGCCATCAACGTCGACGTGTTCATGAACAAGCTGTGCAAGCCCGACAACACCTATTCCCGCCTCGTGCGCCTACCTGATTTGCCCTCCGCCTCTGATCTGCGTGGCCTCGGTGTCGGCTGCGAGAAGTACGACGAAGAAATGTTCGGCGGGATCTTCCTGGATGAGGCCGGCGTCTGGCTCAACTCCCGCGACTGGAACCAGGGTGGCCGTTCCGACCTGCTCAAGTTCTTCCTGTACCTGCGCAAGCGCCGCTGGGACCTCTGGCTCTGCGTGCAGAACGTCAACGTCATCGACAAGCAGGTGCGCGAGTCCATCGCCGAGCACGTCGTCTACATCAACCGCTGGGACCGCCTGAAAGTCCCCTTCATGTTCCGCTGGCCGCTGCAGCTGATCACCCTCGGCCGCTGGAAGGGCAAGCTGCCGAAACTGCACCAGGCCATCGTCAAGTACGGCGCCAAGTTCAACTCGCCCAAGGTGGATGACTGGTACTACCGCGGCGAAGAGTTCTACGACTACTACGACACGACCCAGGAGTACGACGAGGGCTACGACAAAGGCTCCTACTCCATGCTGCCGCCCGGCTACTGGCGCCGCCGCCTTCCACGAGCCCTGCGCAACTGGAGGTTCTTCATGCGCACCACCCGCATCTTCTTCCGCCGCACCCGCATCCTGAACGCCTTCTTCCTCGGCGCCTGCTGCGCGCTCCTGCTGGCCGTGCCGATCTTCGGCGCCATCGCCTTCACCGCCCAGCCGGCCGCCGTCGTCCAGGAACAAACCACCGCTCCGGCGCCGCTCCCCGAAGCCACTCACCCGCTGGCCGATGAATACGCCGAACTGCGTATTGCCACCTACGGCCGACTGGCCGGCAGCACGCTTTACGTCTTCCGCGACAGCCAGGGTCAACGCCTCACCCAGGACGACCTCATCGCCAAAGGCATCACCGTCAAGGACCGCGGCCCCCGCGAAGCCCTCCTGGTCCGTGAGGCCGACTACCACTCCGTCTTCCGCTAGAGGATCCCGCCATGGACTGGAAACCCGCTCGCTCACTCGCTCTCATCGCCGCCCTGCAGGCGCCCTTGGCCACTGCCGCCGAACGGGTCGAACTCTACGACGCCACCCTGCAGGACTTCGTCGAATGGTCCGCCCAGCAGCTGAAGAAGTCCGTGGTGGTCGGCTCCGATATCCGCACCGCGCCCGTCTCCATCTTCGCCACCTACAGCGGCCCCAAGGAGCTGGAGCAACTACTGGAGAACGCCGTGCTCGCCTCCGGCTTCCACTTCTCCAGCACGCCGTCCACTTTGCGTATCAGCGCCCAGGCGGTCGCGGAATCACCGGACCTGGTCACCGACGTGGTCCAGCTGCAGCACCTGCAGTCCGACTTCGCCCACCAGGCGGTGAAGGATGTCATCAGCTCCAGGAGCGACAACCAGGACAGCAACCGCAACCTGAGCATGGTCAGCCCGTCACCCACCTCCAACGCGCTGATCGTCACCGCCACCCGCAGCCAGCTCGACGTCATCCGCGAAGTGGTCAGGGAAATCGACCGGCCCCGGCGGCAGGTCATCATCACTGCCGTCGTCGCTGAACTGTCCGACAACGACTTCGAAGCCCTGGGCCTCAACGTCGGCCTCGACTCCAGGCGCATCGACGCCAGCGGGATCTCCCTGCGCGGCTCCGACAAGTCCGACCTCGGCTTTAGCCTGACCTTCTCCGGCCCGACCCTCTCGGCCTTCCTGCAGGCGGTGAAAGCCACCGGCAACAACCGCATCCTCTCCACGCCGCAACTGCTAACCCTCAACCGCGAGCCGGCCTCCATCGTCGTCGGCCAGAACGTGCCCTTCATCACCGGGCAGACCACCAGCGGCTCCACGCCGGCCTCCGACCCGTTCCAGACCATCGTGCGCCAGGATGTGGGCGTCACCCTCGAGGTCACCCCCTTCATCACCCCGGCCAACGCGATCGAGCTGGAGGTGAACCAGTCCGCCTCCACCGTCTCCGACGACAAGACCGCCGCCGACATCATCACCAACACCCGCCGCATCAGCACCCGGGTTCAGCTCCAGGACGGGGAGGGCGTGCTGCTCGGCGGCCTGCGCTCGGAACAGACCGACAGATCCGTTTCGGCCATTCCGATCCTCTCCGAGGTGCCCTTGCTGGGTCCGCTGTTCCGCTCAACCAGCAACCGCAGCCGCTCCACCAACTTGGTCGTCCTGCTCACCGCCCGCATCCATGGCGCCGCCGACACCGTGAAGGTGCGTGATCCAGTACGTCCCCTTGCTTTGCCCGTCCTGAGCGCGGCCGAGCCGGGAGTCGGCGCAGCCGGCGATGGGCTCGGCCGCGCCAGGGCGGGCCGGGAGACGTCCCTGTAGCACGTCTTATGAATGGCTTTTAGCCGTGTCGTTTCGTTTCAATTTGTGGAGCTTTGAAGCATGAAAAAAGCAGTGGATCAGGTTCGACTGGACCTCACGACCGGTCTTGAGTCTCGCGACTCGCGCCTGTTCTTCGACCCGAAGACGGCCCGCATGACGAACCTTGAGAAGGTCCGATTGCTGGGCTGTCGGGTGGACACCGTGCGCCAGTTGTACCGAGGCCGCATTCGCCCGGAGCTGGTCACGGCCATTGAGCAAGGTGGCATCGTCCAGTTCGCTGGCCATTACTGGCATGCCGGACGTGTGGGGCGTGATTCGGGCTATCAGTACAAGCTGCAAAACGCAGACCTTGGCTTCGTCCTCCTGTTGAAGAACTTCAACGTGAAGATCGACGTGATCGGCGCCCACATGAAGATCGAAGTGAGCCCCCATGCCATCCAGTCGTGCACGCCCGACGTCCTGCAGGAATGGATGGACCGCTTCGCCAAGGAAGCCATGCAACATGTCGAGCCCAATCAGTGCGCCGTTCACCTCGCCCTGGACGTGCAAGGCTGGAACCCGCCTGCTGATCTGATCGACCGCCTGCAATGCCGCGCCCGTACCCGTCGCGACCTCTCCGGCATCAAGGAAGTCCACTACGACGGCGAAGCGGTTTCCTACGGCCGTGGCCAGTCCTTCCTGTTCGGTTCCGCGTCAGGTATTCAGCTCGCCATCTACAACAAGTCGCTTCAGGCCTGGAGCATCGACAAGCTCGATTACTGGCGCTCGGTCTGGTCCGGCATGGACAACCCGTTCGATTCCGAAGACGACCAGAACTATGACCCCGAGGCTCCGGTATGGCGCATCGAACTGCGCTACCACCACTCGATCATTCAGCAGTTCGCCGATGGCTCCGCCGATATGGATACCGGCGCCATGATCGACAACCGCACCTTTGCCGAGCTGGCGGGGCATCTCGACGGGCTGTTCCAGTACGGCCTGGAGTCCTTCCGCCTGTGTTCCAGCAAGGGCGTGCTCGATGCCTTCTGGACCCTGATGCGTCAGGACGTGAAGGTCTCTATCCCTGCTGAATCGCTCGCCGGACGCACTCACTACAAACGCCACTTCAAGACCTCCCAGGGCTTCACCGGCAAGAACGTTGAGCTGTTCTTGGGAAACTTCATCAGCCTGCTCGCACGGGAGCGTGTAGGCGCGGAAAAGGCCTTCGCCAGCCTCAGGGAGTGGGTGTGCTGGCCAGTCATTCGCGATCACTACGCCGCAAAGGAGATGGGCGAGCGTGACGTCTACAAGCACATCCAGGACCTACTTCGGGAGCGCGTAGTTCGGTGGGGGAGGGCGGTGTAGTGGCCATTGAGCAACTGCCGGATGGCCGCTGGAAAGTCGATACCGAGCCGATCAAGGGCAAGCGCTTCCGCAAGACGTTCAAGACCAAGGGTGAGGCGCAACGCTTCGAAGCAACCTGCAGGGCCAAAGTGATCGACGCGCCCGACTGGTCACCCCGCCAGAAGGATCGTCGCCGCCTGCTGGAGCTACTGAAACGCTGGGGCATCCTACATGGCAACGGCCTCACCGACTACGCCGGGCGAGAGCTGCTGCTGAAGAGAATGATCGAACGCCTGGGCGACCCGATCGGCCACCAGTTCACCGCGGTGAAGTTCGCTGAATACCGGGCCAAGCGCCTTGACGCCGGTATCAGCCGAAAGACCATGAACAACGAACTCGGCTACCTCCGCGCCCTGTTCAATGTGCTGATCCAGTTCCAGGAAATCGATTACCCGAACCCGCTGGCCACGGTGAAGCCGATGAAGCTCCAGGAGCGTGAGCTGGCGTACCTCGATCACGAACAGGTGGATAGTTTGTTCGCCACGCTGCGCTCCATGCAGCACGTCCACGTCGAGCTGATTTCTACCATCTGCCTGGCTACAGGCTGCCGCTGGGGAGAGGCACAAGGGCTTGTGCCGTCCAGGGTGAAGGGCGGCGCGGTGCATTTCGTGGAAACCAAGTCCAAGCGGCGTAGATCGATTCCGATTACGCCCGAGCTGGAAACCCGCATCCTTGACCACTTCTCACGGCATGGTCTATTCACCAACTGTCGAAACAGTTTCGATGAAGCGGTGGAGAAGGCCGGTCTAAAGCTGCCTGCCGGTCAGAAAGCGCATGTACTGCGTCACACCTTCGCTTCGCATTTCATGGCAAACGGGGGAAACATCCTATCGTTGCAGAAGATCCTGGGGCATTCCTCGTTGTCGATGACCATGCGGTATGCGCACCTGGCGCCAGGCCACTTCCAGGATGTTCTGGAGTTCGGCCCCACCAGGGATTTTCGACAGTTCTTCGACACTTCCCCGATTGCTGAACAGGAAGGCACGGAAAAAGCCTTATAAATCAATATGGAAGGCAAGCACGCCCGGTGGCGTGGCCGGGCTTCAAACCCGGTGGGGGACGGCAGCCGTTCCTGGGTGGGTTCGACTCCCACTGCCTTCCGCCAATTCAAAGCGCAATGCAGTGTTCAACGTCTGTGTTTTCCCATTATTTCCGTGACTTGCGCCAGTTTCTTAGTGTCGTGCCTGACATTTAGACAGGCGGTCATTCCGTTGGGAGCTATGGCTCTTGCGGCAATAACGGGCGCTGAGCACTATTTAAGCAGTTATCCCTGCAGTTCTAGAGTCGGGAGAGGGTGGTCAGGGGTTGGCTGCTCGAACTCGAACCTGCCACAACAGCTAGCGCCTCTAAGAGGGCGTTCTGAAACACAGCGACCATCAGGAGTTGACATGACTATCCGATTCGCACTGGGCAGCGCGCTGGTCCTCATGGCGAGCGTGGCTTTTGCCGCAGCTCCGGCAGCCAAGAAGGACAGTGACAATTACTACCTGAACTGGCAGGAGCGTAACGGCGCGATCGCTCTGGACACGGTGTGCAGCAAGAACGAGAAGGGCTCCAAGCAGTTCCGCAACTGCCAGCAGCATGCGCAGGTGATTTTCCGCAACTCCTGCACCAAGGCGAAGGACCCGGCCAGCAAGTGGTGCGTTGCGCAAGCCCAGTACAAGCCCTGAGTTCGTTTCGGTCGCGGAGGAAGGAACGAACTTCCTCCCGTCGCCCACTCCTCTAAAGCCACCATTCATGGAGGCTTTCTGCTCTTTGTTCTCGCGCTCTCGACCGTTGGGTAGGGAGGCACGGCTGCCGCCAGTCCCGCGCATATAGTGGATAGATGACCATTGCAACGGCGCTTCTCCCCGTAGGAGGCGTGCGATGAATGCAGCAAGGTATCTGGCACTGATCCTGGTCGTTTTCGGACTTTGCGCATGCGCGGGCCCAGCAGGCGAGGGCAAGAAAGAGTTGCTCGCAGTCAGATTGAACGCCACGCCGAAGAACGCCGGGCGTATCGCGCAGGCGACGCTGGTGCCACGGGGCGAGGAGACGAGCATTTCGTTTGTGATCAGCGGTGTACCGTCTTTCACCACCAGGCCCGTTCGTCTTTACACCTTCATTTACCCGGGGAGTTGCGCGCATCCAGGGGCCTCGCCAGCCTATGAGCTGAACAATACGGTCACCACGGAGCGCCATTTCCGGGGGGACGTCTGGCGGATGTCGAAGTCCGCGCCCGTTCCGTTCTCGGCATTACGCGCAGGCGATTACTCGCTTGTACTGCGGACGACGCCCGCAGATGGCAACTACGACATTTTCTGTGGGGATATCCACTGAAGGATCGCCTTGCTGCTTGAGAGCGCCGGACATTCCGTAGGAGCGAGCTTGCTCGCGAATGAGCGTGTTCAGGCTGTTCGCGAGCAAGCTCGCTCCTACTTTCCGGTTATTCGCAGAGTTTCCCGCTCTTGGCTTCCGGCATCAGCGCCATGTATTGCTTGCCGCTCATGTGCACCAGTTCGTCATGGCGACCGGACTCGAAGTAGATGTCCGGCTGTTCCGCCAGGGACTGGTCGATCAGGGTGTCGAGGCCGAACAGGTTGCCCACGGCGGGGATTGCGCCGGTTTCGCAGTTGGCGAAGCGCTTGCCGAAGTCCCGTTCGCGCACCAGGCGCCAGTGGCGATGGGTGAGTTTGTGGATCTTTTCCAGGTCAACGTGGCGAGAAGCGGGCACCACGGCCATCATCCAGTGGCCCTGGAAGTCGTCGAGGATTACCGGTTTGGCCATTTGCTGCGGCGGTATGCCGGCGCGGCGAGCCGCTTCGCGGGTGGTCATGGATGCGGTGTGGTTGAGCACGTCGAAGCGTGTCTTGTGCTGCATAAGGCTGCTTTGCAGCTGGGTGATCATGGTCATGGGACACCTCCTGCCAGGCGGCAGCTCGTCGCTCCCGGTAAGCCTGCGTCGCCGGCACGCAAGGAGGAGCCTCCCGCTCCCCACCCGGCATCGGCTCTGGCCGCTGCCTTGTGGATAAGTTTAGTGAGGGAGCGGCTTAACGGGCCGGAAAGCGCTGACCGGTTCAGGGCAGGTCGAGGAGCATGGCCAGGCGGTTACGCAAGCCTGAGTGGCGTTCGGTATCCAGTAATTGCCGCAGGCGTTGGTCGCACTCCTGGGGCGCGAGGGCACGGAAGCCGGCGCGCTCGTAGAAGGGGCGGTTCCAGGGGATGTGGGCAAAGGTGGTGAGGGTCAGGGCCGCGTATCCACCATCGCGCCCGCGCTCGATTGCTGCAGCCAGCAGCGCGCGCCCCAACCCCTTGCCACCCTGTTCGGGCAGGACGCTTATTTCGCTGATGTGCAGCACGTTCCCGACGGCTTGGGCGGCGAGAAAGCCCGCCACGTTGTACGTGGGTGCCAGTGCGACCCAGAGCAGGTCGCTGGCCAGGGCAAGGTTCAGGCATTCCAGGGGTAGGGTGCTGCCGCGGAGATGGGGTGGCAGGTCGTCAGGGCCGAAGAGCTCGGCCGCGCGAAGCTCGATGCCAGCCAGCCGAGGAATATCGGCCGGTGTGGCGAGGCGAATGGTCATCGGGCTCAGTCCGGGAGGGCTTTGTCCAGTTGGACCAGGGCGATGCGCCGGCCGTCCGGGGCCAGGCGTTCGACGATGGCGCGTGGCTGGTAGCCGAGCCGGGTATAGAGCAGCAGTCCGCCGGCATTGGCGTTGAAGCAGGAGACTTTCATCAGCCTGGCCTTGTACTGCTCGCGAGCCTGGCGCTCCATGGTGCTGATCAGGTACTGGGCCACGCCATGTCCGCGTGCCCAGAGCGCCACCATCATGTTGCCGAGGGCGCAGAACTCGCCGTGCTGCCATTGGTAGAAGTTGGCGAAGCCGGCGACCTTGCCATCCAGCAGGGCAACGGTGCTGCCGCGGCGCTCGGCCATGGCGGCAGCGAGCTGACCTACGGTGAGAGGCCAACTGGCCTTGGGGTAGGCGAAGAACAGTTCGTCCGCATCCTGGGGGAAGCGGACGATCTCGTGGAGGTCTTCGGCGCTGGCGGGGCGGTGTTGCAGTTGGGGATTAGCGGCGGGCATGAGGTCCTCAGTGCGGTGGGTATTGGGCGATCACCTTGGCGACCGTTTCGCGGATGGCGGCTTCACGTTCGGCGGGGGTCGGTGGGGAGCTCTTCATGATCTGCTCGGCACTTCCGCGCCAGACCAGCTTGCCATCCTTGCCGTCGTAGAGGTCCACCTGGATGGTGGCCACCTTGTAGTTGTAAGTGCGGGTCTCGGTATAAGCCGGGCCGCCCATGTAGCCACCTCCCCAATAGCCGCCCCAGTAGCCGCCGTAGTTGTAGCTGGTCTGTTGCTGGCGTTCATCGACTATGAGCCAGGACTGGACGTTGAGGTCGGCCTTGCCGCTGGAGGCCGGGCGCAGACCTCGCTGGTCGAGTTGCTGGCCGACGGCGTCGCGGATGCGTTGTTCGGTGAGGTCGCTCTTGATGCGTGGGTCGTCGGGGCGGTACTGCAGGGCAGGTTCCTTCCAGCTCCAGCTGCGATAGGCGCCGAAGTCGCGGGTGCGGTCGTAATCGCGATTCACGTCGTAGCTCTGACAGGCCGCCACGAGCAGGACGGTGGACAGGAGTAGCGTGCGGCGGATCATGGTTGGATCTCCTCTGCCGGAATCATTATCGAAACGCAAGGCAGAGCAGCCGGCAAGGGGAATTTGCGGGCCTTCAGGTCATCAGGTGCCTCACTCCCAGCCCCTCCAAAAGGGAGAGGGGAGCTACTTCGCCCTCAATTCGGTGGATAGTCGTGCAGGGCTTCCTTCACCGCTTCGCGCAGTGCGGCCACGCCATCGGAGCGATTGCCGTTGGCATAGGTTTCGCCGCTGCCGCTCCAGATCGGCTGGTTGTCACGGGCGTCGTAGAACTCCAGGTAGACCACCGCAACCTGTTCCTCGTAGGTGCGCACGACGGGCACGGTGGCCCAGGCACCGTACTGGTCGCGCCACGGGCCGCTGCCGTAATAGGCACCGCCATAGTCGTCGTACTGCCGCAGGCGTCGCTCGTAGCGCAGGCTGGCGCTGACTTTGAGATCGGCCTGGCCTGGAGTGCGTGCCTGGCGCAGGCCGTGCTGGTCGAGGCCGGAGTTGACCATCTCCGCCATTTGCTCGGGCGTCGCCCAGTTGTTGCCGGCGGGAAGTTGGCCGTCGAGCCAGGTCCAGCTGCGATACCGACCGAAGTCGCGGGGGGCGGCGGGGTAAGCGCTGCTGTCGAAGGTGGTCGCCGCGCCCGGCGGGGCGGGCGGCAGCGGGCGGGACTCGGCCTTGTACGGGTTGGGGCTCTGGCAGGCGGACAACAGCAGGGCAAGGGCGAGTAGCGCGGGCAGTTTCATGGGGCCTCCGTTCAAACCTGCTCACGATTTTGTGAGCTAGCGAAGAGCAAGGCACAACGACCAACGGGAGTAACAGCCGCAGGCTGGCCCGAAGGGAGAGCGCCAGCGAATCAGATGGCTCAGGAAGCAGAGTCTACGGATGTAAATGAGCATTCCGAAGCCATTTCAACGCAGCTATTCCGACGCGCAGTTAATCGTGAGCGGGTTTCACAGAGGGCGGCAAATCCAGTGCAGATAGCGGCCAAGTCCCTGATAGCTGGGGTGGCGGCGATAGGCGAGCTCCATTTCCAGCAAGTCCACCAGTTCGGCCTTGGCCTGGAATTCCTGGGGCATGTAGTCGTGGAACACGCGTACCCCGCTCTGGCTTTCGACTTGCCAGTGGCCTTCGAGTTGCGTGGCCAGGTCACGCGGGGCCAGCGGCTGCTGTGGGGTCAGACTTTGCCCTTCACCGGCGAATTTATGTTTGCGCAGCTTGCGGAAATGCCCCTTCAACAGATTGCGATAGATCAGCGCGTCCTTGTTGTAGAAGGCCAGCGAGAGCATCCCGTCTTTGGCCGTCAGCTGGTGCAGCACAGGCAGGATGGCGTGCGGGTCGGCCAGCCATTCCAGTACGGCGTGGCAGAGCACCAGATCATAGGGTTCGGTGAGCTGACCGAGCAGCTCCTGCCAGGGCGACTGGATGAAGCTGGCCGCCTGCCCGGCTTCGGCAAAGCGCTGGCGAGCGCCTTCGAGCATGGGTTCGGCGGGTTCGGCGAGGGTGACCTGGTGGCCGCGCTCGGCCAGCCAGAGGGCCATGTGGCCAAGGCCGGCGCCCACATCGAGCACGCGCAACGGGCGCTCGGGCAGGACTTCGGCCAGGTCGGCCTGGAGCACGGCCAGGCGGATGGCGCCCTTGGCACCACCGTAGATCTTTTCGGCGAAACGCGTCGCCAGTTCATCGAAGTGACGGTCGCTCATGCGAAGCGCCTTTCGCTGTCCGCCAGCTTGGCGCGGACCACGGCGTCCATGTCCAGGCCGAGTTCGGCGCAGAGCAGGAGGAGGTAGAGGACAATGTCGCCTACTTCCTGGCCGGCGTGGGCGAGTTTTTCGGGGGGCAACTGGTGCGACTGTTCTTCGGTCAGCCACTGGAAGATTTCCACCAGCTCGGCCATTTCCACGCTGGCGGCCATGGCCAGGTTCTTCGGGCTATGGAACTGCCGCCAGTCGTTGTGATCGCGGATGGCGTGCAGGCGGGCGGTGATTTCGTCGAGGTTCATGGGGCTCTCCTTGAGCCGCCTATGGTCCCGCCGCTTTCATGTCCACGCAAGGGTCAACCGAGTGGTCGCCAGCTCCCGGCCATGTGTGGTGTGTCGCCCCTGCCGCGAAGCGCGAGCTGGCCTTCCGGCGCTGGCGTGCTGGCCAGCAGGGTGACCTCGCCAGGCAGGAACACGGGTTTCTGGAAGCGCACTTCCAGCTCGTAACCGGCATTCGGCAGGTGGATTTCCAGGGCCGCCAGGCAGCGCGCCTTGTTCCACAGGCCGTGGGCAATGGCGCGGGGGAATCCGAACAGCTTGGCGGTGGTAGCCGAAAGGTGGATGGGGTTGTAGTCGCCGGCCACGCGGGCGTAGCGCCGGCCGATGTCGGCGGCGGCGTACCACTGGTCCAGGTGCACCAGCGGCAGGCTTTCCTGGGGGGCGCGCGGTTCGGGCTGGCCGGGCAGGCGAAGGCCGCGGAAGAGGATGCGGCTGTCGCCTTCCCACACGAGGCCGAGCTGGTCTTCCAGGCGGGTGATCAGGCTGAAGGTGGCGCCTTTCTCGTGGGGCTGGAGATCGCTCACCTGCACGCTGGCGGTGAAGGGGCCCAGGCCGCCCAGGGCGCGCAAGACGCGGATACGGTTTTCCAGGTGCACCAGGCCCAGCAGCGGGAAGGGGAAGCGCGGGTCGGTGAGCAGTCGCATCTGCAGGGGGAAGGCGAGTATGTGCGGGTAGGTTGCCGGCAGCAGTCCCTTGTCGCTGAAGCCGCAGACGGCGCGATAGCGCGCCAGATGACCGGGGTCGACGCTCACCTGGCAGCGCACGCCCAACTCGGGCAGGGCCTTGCCGCGCATGCCACGGCGCACGGCGGCGCGGGCGAACAGGCCGGGGAGGGCGGGAGGTGCGGAAAGGTCGAGCCAGTCGGTGGCCATGCGTGATCTCCTTGGGGCGAATGGGGCTCAGCATAGCCAGCGGTTCGCCCCGCACATTGGCCGACCGTCCCGGGACTGCGGCAGGGCAGCCAATCACGGCCTTGAGCGGGGAGGAAAAAGCCGAATAAGATGGCCGCGCCTCGCAGACAATAAGAATTCTCCGAAAATGATGCGTGATCTGACCGACGATGTGGCGCTGATGCGCCCGGTGATCGACGCCCTGCGTGCCAGCGGCACCGACCCGGACAAGGTTCTGGTGCGCGTCGGCCTGCCGCCAGGCGGACTACCCCCGGGTCGCTTTCCCCATGCTGCGCAAACCCAGTTCTGGAAGGCCGCGGCCGCCGAGTGCGGTGAGGAGCATGTCGGCCTCTACCTGGCGGGCCACCTACCGGCCTTTCACGGACTGCTGCTGGAGTACCTGTTCCTCTCCAGTGGCACCTTTGGCGAGGGGCTGCGACATGCCCTGCGCTACGTGCGCTTGCTCTCCGACACCCTGAGTGCCCATCTGGAAGTTGAAGATGATCGCGCTGTCCTCTCCCTTGGCCGGCATGCGGGCAGCAATCGGCACTTCCCGGAGATGCTCGCCGGTGCGGTGATCCGCCTCTTCCATGCCCTGACCGATGGGCAGTTCAAGCCCCACGAAGTGCAACTGATGCACGCCGAAGGAGCCCCCGCGGAGCGTTACCACTTGGTCTATGGCTGCCCGGCGAAGCTGGGGGCCGATCGCTACGCACTGATCTTCGACGCCGAGGTGCTGGATAAACCCTCGCGCCACGCCGCGCCGGACTTGCTGCGCATGCACGAGTCACTGGCGCGCCGCCAGCTAGCGGAGGTGGAGCGCCTGGACCTGGTGCGCCAGGTGCGAGAGTTGATCGGCGAACTGCTGGTGGATGGCGGAGCCACCCTGGAGCAGGTCGCCGCACGCCTGAACATGCCGGCCCGCCGCCTGCGCGAACGACTGGCCACGGCCGGCGTGCGTTTCAACGACCTGGTTACCGACTACCGCTGCCGGCTGGCCAAGGAACTGCTGCTGAAGACCGACGAGCGCATCGAGGTCATCGTCGAACGCACCGGGTTCTCCGAACCCAGCACCTTCTACCGGGCGTTCAAGCGCTGGGTGGGAGAGACGCCAGTGGAGTTCCGGCGGAAGGGGAAGGGCGAGCGCTGAGGCCCGCGTGTATCTGGCCGGTGCGAATGCTCTTGTGGGGGCGAATTCATCGGCTAAGTCTGCGTTAGCTGTTGCGAGAGATTTGCCCGCGGGCCAATAGCCTTGTAGGAGCTGGCTTGCCAGCGAAACGGGGCCATTCGCTGGCAAGCCAGCTCCTACGGGCAATGCAGCTGCTTGCAACACGTAACGTTGACAGAGCCAATTCATTCGCCCCTACAAGGGTTTGATTCACATTGGGTGCTGGTACTCAGGCCCCCAGCAGGCTCTGCCCGCACACCCGCATCACCTGTCCGGTCAGGGCGCCTGAGCCCGGCTGGGCGAACCAGGCGACGGCTTCGGCCACGTCCTGGGGCAGGCCGCCCTGGCTCATGGAGTTCATGCGCCGGCCCGCTTCGCGGATGGTCAGGGGAATGGCGGCAGTCATCTGGGTTTCGATGAAACCCGGCGCTACGGCATTGATGCTGATGCCGCGCTTGCCCAGCATTGGCGCCCAATTCTGCGCCAGCCCGATCACCCCGGCCTTGCTCGTCGCGTAGTTGGTCTGGCCCATGTTGCCGGCGATGCCGCTGATGGAGGCGATCAGCACCACGCGGCCGTTGTCGTGCAGCTTGCCGGCGTCCAGCAGGGCCTGAGTGAGCACCTGCGGGGCGCGCAGGTTGACGTTGAGCACCGAATTCCAGAAGTCGTCGCTCATTTTCGCGAGGGTCTTGTCGCGGGTGATACCGGCGTTGTGCACCAGGATGTCCACACCTTCCGGCAGGGCTTCGACCAGTTGGCTGGAGGCATCCTCGGTAGTGATATCCATGGCGATGCTGTGGCCGCCCAGGCGCGCGGCCAGGCCGTCGAGGGCGTCCTTCGCCGGGGGGACGTCCAGCAGCACCACCTCGGCGCCGTCGCGGGCCAGGGTTTCGGCGATGGCGGCGCCGATCCCGCGGGAGGCTCCGGTCACCAGCGCCCGCTTGCCGGCCAGTGGGCGGGTCCAGTCCTGGACCCTCTCCGGGCAGGCGGTCAAGCGCAGCACCTGGCCAGAAACGTAGGCACTCTTGGGGGACAGGAAAAAGCGCAGCGCACCTTCGAGCTGGTCTTCCGCGCCCTTGCCCACGTAGATCAGCTGGACGTTGCCGCCCCGACGGACCTCCTTGCCGAGGGAGCGGGTGAAACCCTCCAGGGAGCGCTGCACGCTGGCGGCGACCAGGTCCTTGGTCGCTTCGGGGGCGCGGGCCAGGACCACCACTTTCGGGCACTTGCCCAGGCCTTTCATGGCTGGCTGGAAGAAGTTGCGCAGTTCGATCAGTTGCTCGAAGCGGGTCAGCCCACTGGCATCGTAGATCAGCGCCTTGAGTTTCGGACCGTGCTCGGCGGTCCAGCGCGACAGGCCGAAACGGCCGTCCTCATCGGCGAAATACTGGTCGGTGAGCTTGTTCAGCACACCGCTGGCCGCTTCGGCGAGTGCACCTTGGCCACCGATCAGCAGGGCTCCGTCAACCGGCCGTGCGCGGCCTGCCATCCAGCGCTCCAGGCACACCGGCGCCGGCAAGCCCAGGGCGCCCACCAGGCGCCGGCCGGCGTTGGAGTTGGCAAAGGCGAGGTAACGGTCGTTCATGGGTAGCTCCTGCTGGTCAATCGAAAGTGGCCTCACTCTACGCAGACACGCGTTGAGCGCAATTGACCGCGCTGACCTGCCAAGCGGCGAGGCGGCCAATCCAGCCGTCTAGTCTTGTATCCGACACTGCAACCCGCAAACCCTCATCGCAAGGAGTCACCATGGCCCAGCTTCGCCGGGTCGCCATCGTCGGCGGCAACCGCATCCCCTTCGCCCGCTCCAACACCGTCTACGCCACGGCGAGCAACCAGGACATGCTGACCAGCGCCCTGGAGGGCCTGGTGGAACGCTTCAACCTGCATGGCGTGCGCGTAGGCGAGTTCGCCGCTGGCGCAGTACTCAAGCACTCCCGCGATTTCAACCTGGCCCGTGAATGCGTGCTGGGCTCGCGATTGGCACCGGAAACCCCGGCCTACGACATCCAGCAGGCCTGTGGCACGGGCCTCGAGGCCGCCATCCTGGTGGCCAACAAGATCGCCCTCGGCCAGATCGAATGCGGTATCGCCGGCGGCGTGGACACTACTTCCGACGCGCCCATCGGTGTGCATGAGGAGCTGCGCAAGATCCTGCTGGAAGCCAACCGTGCCAAGACCACCAGCGACAAGATCAAGACCCTTCTGAAGGTTCGCCCGCGTCACCTGGCGCCGAACATTCCGCGCAACGGCGAACCGCGTACCGGGCTGTCCATGGGTGAACACTGCGAGCTGATGGCGCAGACCTGGGCCATCCCGCGCGATGAGCAGGACCAACTGGCCATCGCCAGTCACCAGAAGCTCGCGGCAGCTTATGCCGAGGGCTGGCAGAACGACCTGATGAGCCCCTTCCGTGGCCTGAACCGCGACCAGAACCTGCGCCCGGACATCAATGCCGAGAAGTTGGCCGGCCTGAAACCGGTGTTCGAGCGCGGCCCGCGCGGCACCCTGACGGCGGCGAACTCGACGCCTCTGACCGACGGCGCCTCGGTGGTGCTGCTGGCCAGCGAGGAGTGGGCGAAGGCGCGCGGCCTGCCGGTCCTCGCTTACTTCCGGGACGGCGAAGCGGCGGCGGTGGATTTCGTCAGCGGCGAGGAAGGCCTGTTGATGGCGCCGGTCTACGCGGTTCCGCGTCTGCTCGCGCGCAACAACCTGTGCCTGCAGGACTTCGATTACTACGAGATCCACGAAGCCTTCGCCGCCCAGGTGCTCTGCACCCTCAAGGCCTGGGAGGACGCCGACTACTGCAAGAGCCGTCTCGATCTGGACAAGCCGCTGGGCTCCATCGACCGCAGCAAGATGAACGTCAAGGGCAGCTCGCTCGCGGCTGGCCACCCGTTCGCCGCCACCGGCGGGCGAATTGTCGCCAACCTGGCCAAGCTGCTTTCGGTGGCGGGTGAGGGGCGCGGACTCATCTCGATTTGCGCTGCGGGTGGCCAGGGTGTGACCGCGATCCTGGAAAAGTAATCCAATACCCGTGGCGGCAAGTCATCGCTGCCACGCGATGTAAGCAACTCCGTGATTTAGGGCGGCCCGCAATGTCGGGGCCGCCCTTTTTTTCGTCCGGATGGCAGGGCGGTTTTCAGCCATCGATCAGCACGCCGCCTTTGACGATCTTTACCTGATGATGGCGTTCAAGGCGCACCGGATCGCGACCGGTAATGCTCCAGCCCTGGTCGATCAGCTTGTCGATGTGCTTGCGCATGGCGTGGAAGCCGCGCCTTTCCTGCGGCACGTCGCGGCGTCGCCTGAGCACCACCCATTGGCCAGCGACGTACTCGATCCAGGGAGTCTGGGGTATCTCTTTGCGGTCGGCCGTGGTCGGCAGGCCGTTCTTGAAGATGGCCTCCTCGGGGAACAGCAATTCGGTAACGCTAGGTTCGTGTTCGCACAGCAGCCTGGGGTCAGTCATTTTGAAACAACCTCCCTATTGCACGATTGCGTTCGGACGCATGCTGCCGTCCGGGTCTGCACCTGGGTGTATCACCGTTGCAACAGGTACAGAGCAAGGGCTGTGCCACAAGCGTTGCACTGCTCTGGATGGGGGCTTGCGGGGGAGGTGAGGCGCGTTGCGGCGTCGGGACTGGGGATTGGGACACAGGAGTGGGGGCATCCCTCACCCCCACCGGAAAGGCCTGTCCGCGACAGCGATACCAGGTCTTGCGGACAGCCCCCTCTCCCTTCAGGGAGAGGGCCGTACGGTGGCTCAGGCACTCCACTCCAGCTGCAGCTCTTCCTGCCAGGCCACGCGCACGAAGTGACTGCCGACGATGTCCTTCAGTCGCTCCAGGCCTTCGGTCGATTGACTTTCCACGGACAAGGTCAGGCCATCGTCTTCCGCGCGCAGGAGGCCGAGGCCCAGGTCGAACTCGATGCGGCCCTGCTGATTGTCGTGGCTCACGGGCACACGATGGGCGAAGTGCTTGCACAGGCGGGTGATGTAGCGCGCCGGGGTGGCGGTGGCGACATGGGCGGATGCGGTCAGGGTCATGGGTATGTTCCTCAGTAGCCGACGGTGAAACGTTGGCGGATGTGTTGGGGTTGTTCCAGTTCGTCGACGATGGCCACGGCGAGGTCCGCCACCGAGATACGTGCCGGATGGTCGCCGCTCATCAGCAGCTGGTCGCCGCCGACGCGGAAGCGGCCGGTGCGCTCGCCCGGTTCCAGCAGGGCGGGCGGGGAAATGAAGGTCCAGTCCAGGTCCTGTTCTTCGCGGATCAGGCGGAGTGCCTGGCGTGCGCCTTCCGCGCCTTCCTTGTACTCGGCAGGGAAATCCGGGGTATCGATCAGCTGCAGGTTTGGCGCGACATAGAGGCTGCCGGCCCCGCCGACCACCAGCAGGCGCTTGAGGCCGGCCTGCCGGATTCCGGCGAAGATGGCCTGGGTACCCTGGATGAACAGTTCGCGAATCTTCACTTCGCCCCAGCCGGGGTTGAAGGCGTGGATCACTGCGTCGTGGCCGGCTACTGCCCCGGCGATGTTTGCGGCGTCATAGGCGTCGCCTTTCACGGCGTCGAGCTGAGCGTGCTGCGAGAGTTTTTCCGGATGGCGGACGATGGCGGTCACCTGGTGGCCGCGTTGCAGGGCTTCGCTGAGGACGGCGGAGCCGACGAAACCGGTGGCGCCGATCAGGGCGATTTTCATGTGCATCTCCATGCTGGGTTGCGAGGTGACGCATAATCGCTGCTGGATAATCGGCGGAAAAAGTGCCGAAAGGTGCTTTCACAATTAAGCGGAGCTTACGAATGGAGCAGCTAAAGCGCATGGCGGTGTTCGCCACCGTGGTCGAGCGCGGCAGCATGGTGGCAGCCGCCGAAGTGCTGGGCATGACGGCCTCGGCAGTGAGCCAGCAAATTCGCAAGCTGGAAGAGGAAACCCAGGTCAGCCTGCTGCATCGCACCACGCGCAAGCTGACCCTGACTGAGGCTGGCGCGGTGTTCTACAAGAGCTGCGCCCAGGTGCTGGAGCTGGCGCAGCAGGCCGAGCAGCGCCTGGCGGAACTGCGCGATGCCCCGGTGGGCGAGCTGCGCATCGCGGCGCCCGTGGGCTTCTCTACCGGCATGCTGACCGAGGCTCTGGCGCCACTGCTGGAAGCCCATCCTGGCCTCAGCCTGCAACTGTTCTTTCATGACGAGCAGATCGACCTGGTGGAGCAGCGCATCGACCTGGCCATCCGCGTGGGCTCTCAGGAAGATTCCAGCCTGGTGGCCCGGCATCTTGCTGACTGGCCGGCGGTGCTCTGCTGCGCGCCGGCCTATCTGGCCCGCAGCGGTCCGATCCAGCGGCCCGAGCGGCTGCTGGAGCTGGACTGGATCAGCCTCAATGGCGAACGCCAGCAGCACCAGGTGACTTTCACCAGCCCCGGCGGGGAACAACAACGGCTGCGCTTGGAGCCGCGCGTGGCGTGCAACAATATCCTCGCGGTGCGCAGCTTCACCCTGGCTGGCCTCGGTATTTCGTTGCAGCCGGAACCGGAAGTGCGCGAGGAATTGGCCAGCGGCCGGCTGTTGGCATTGCTTCCCGAGTGGCAGCCGAGGCCGGTGGGGCTCTACATTGTCACCCCGCGCCGCGATGCATTGCCGGCCAAGGTGCGCTATGCCATCGAAGCCCTTCGTCGCGGTCTTTTGCGTCGTGGATAGCCGCCGCTGCCCGCATGCCGTATAACGTCGGCCCATCCTCTCCGTCCCCTTGAAGGCACTCGCAGCACCTGCATGAAGACCCCGAAACGCCTTGAGCCATTGCTGGAAGATGGCCTGATCGATGAAGTCCTGCGCCCGCTGATGAGCGGCAAGGAAGCCTCCGTGTACGTGGTGCGCTGCGGCAGTGAGCTGCGTTGCGCCAAGGTCTACAAGGAGGCCAACAAGCGTGGTTTCCGCCAGGCCGCCGAATACCAGGAAGGCCGCAAGGTGCGTAACAGCCGCGATGCCCGGGCCATGGCCAAGGGCTCGAAGTACGGCCGCCGCGAGCGCGAGGAAACCTGGCAGAACGCCGAGGTGGCGGCGCTGTTCCGACTCGCCAACGCCGGGGTACGGGTACCCAAGCCCTACGACTTCCTCGATGGCGTACTGCTCATGGAGCTGGTCAGCGACGGTGAAGGCGATGCCGCGCCACGCCTGAACGATGTCGACTTGACGCCGGAGGATGCGCGCGAGTTCCACGGTTTCATGATCGGCGAGATCGTCAAGATGCTCTGCGCCGGGCTGGTTCATGGCGACCTGTCAGAGTTCAACGTGCTACTCGACCCCTACGGCCCGGTCATCATCGACCTGCCCCAGGCCGTGGATGCGGCAGGCAACAACCACGCCTTCCGCATGCTGGAGCGAGATGTTGGCAATATGGCCGAGTATTTCGGCCAGTTCGCCCCCGAATTGAAGTTCACCCGCTACGCCAAGGAAATGTGGGCGCTCTTCGAGGAAGGCAAGCTGACCCCGGAAAGTCCGCTTACCGGCCACTTCGACGAGCCCGAGGACTCTGCCGACCTGGACGCGGTGATGCGCGAAATCAAGGCGGCCCTGGCTGACGAGGCCCGACGCCAGGCGGCGCTGGCCGAGCAGGACGCGCCGCAAGGGCTTGAAGAGCCAACGCCACCCTGGATGCGCGGCTGACCGTCACTTGACCTGGCAGGGTCGGCGCACGATCCTTGCTCATTGGTTTTATCAGGAGATGTGCAGATGCAAGGCCAAGCCGAAGTGGTTGATTACCTCAAGGACTTGTTGCGCGGTGAACTGGCCGCCCGTGACCAGTACTTCCTGCATTCGCGGATGTACCAGGACTGGGGCTTCAACAAGCTCTTCGAACGCATCAACCACGAGATGGAAGAAGAGACCCAGCACGCCGATGCCCTGCTGCAGCGCATCCTCTTCCTCGAAGCCACTCCGGACATGCGCCCGCGCACCATTCATCCCGGCCACACCGTGCCGGACATGCTGCGTGCCGACCTCAAGCTGGAATATGAAGTTCGTGCCGCGCTGAGCAAGGGCATTGCCCTGTGCGAGAAGCACAAGGACTACATGAGCCGCGATATCCTCGCCGCCCAGCTCAAGGACACCGAGGAAGATCACGCCTACTGGCTGGAACAGCAGCTCGGCATGATCGACCGCATCGGCCTGCAGAACTACCTGCAGTCGCAGGCTTGAGCTGATCGAGCTGAACCGGAAGGGCCGCCAATGCGGCCTTTTTGTTGGGCGAGTTCCGCCGCCTTTCGCGAATGAATTCGCTCCCACGGCACTCCACCTGAATCGACCTCGGCACAGACAGCCCCTTCTCCCTCTGGGGTGAAGAAGCCCGCTTTTCGAAGCACCGCTGCCGGGGCCGATGAACGCCTGAGCGCGAAGCGATCGGGCAGGGGCGCAGGGCGGGCAGGTACGGCGCAGCAGTGAAGGGCAGTCCTTCGCCTGCCTGGCGAATGAATTCGCCCTTACAGGAGGCACATTCCAACTCCCTGGCACGAGCTGCCCCCTCTCCCGCGTGCGGGAGAGGGGTGAGGGCAGCCATACAGCCCCTGCTGATTTTTCCAGCGTTCTGTGTCCTTACATCCGACCGCCAGGCTGCTAGCGTGTGCCTGAACTTCCGGAGTCCTCGCCATGCCTCTTCCACACATTCTCCTGGCCCTGCTGGTCACCCTGATCTGGGGCGTCAATTTCGTGGTGATCAAGGTCGGCCTGGAAGATTTCCCTCCGCTGCTGTTCTGCGCGCTGCGCTTCGCCCTCGCGGCGCTGCCGCTGCTGTTCCTGCGCGGACCGATGCCGGCGCCGTTCTGGCGCATCGTGCAGATCGGCCTGCTACTGGGCGTGATCAAGTTCGGCCTGTTGTTCGTCGGCATGCACCTGGGAATGCCGGCTGGGCTGTCGTCGCTGGTGCTGCAGAGCCAGGTGTTCTTCACCATCCTGATCGCGGCGCTATTTCTCGGCGAGCGGCCCAGCCGTAGAGGCCTGCTGGGGCTCCTGCTGGCAGCATCCGGGCTGGTGCTGATCGGCCTGGGCCGGCCATTGGGGGACAGCCTGCTGGCGTTCATGCTGGTGATTGCCGCGGCGCTGGTCTGGGCCTTCGCCAATATCGCCACCAAACGCAGCGGCGCGAAGGACATGCTGCGGTTGATCTGCTGGGTCAGCCTGATCCCGCCGCTGCCCTTGCTGCTGCTCTCCTATGTCTTCGAAGGCCCCGAAGCCATTGCCAGCGCGTTGAGCCACCCGAGCTGGGGCGGCATCGGCGCGCTGGTCTACATCGCCTTCCTCGCCACCACCGTGGGCTTTGGCCTCTGGAGCTTCCTGCTGCAGCGCTATCCGGCCAGCCTGGTGACACCCTTCGCCCTGGCGGTGCCGGTGTCGGGGCTGCTGTCCGGCTGGTTGCTTTTGGGCGAGGAACTCAGTGCCACCGGCTGGCTGGCATGCGTGCTGGTGTTCGTAGGGCTGGCAATCACCGTACTGCCCAAGGGCTTGTTGGGGCGCACCTTCAGTGGCAGCAGCCGCCTGACTCCAGGTCCTTGAGGATCGGGCAATCCGGGCGATGGTCGCCCTGGCAGTGATCCACCAGCTCCTGAAGCGTGTCGCGCAGACCCGCGAGCTCGGAGATCTTGCGGTTCAGCGCTTCGATATGGTCGCGGGCCAGCTCCTTCACATCGGCGCTGGCGCGCTGGCGGTCTTGCCAGAGCTCCAGCAGCCGGCCCACTTCCTCCAGTGAAAATCCGAGGTCCCGCGAGCGTTTTATGAACGCCAGGGTGTGCAGGTCCTGGCTGTTGTACTGGCGGTAGCCGCTGTCGGTGCGTCCGGCTTCCGGCAGCAGGCCGATGCCTTCGTAGTAGCGAATCATCTTCGCGGTCAGCCCGCTTTTCTTCGCCGCTTGGCCGATGTTCATTGGCGTTTCCTCTCTTGCGGGGCCGCGACCGTAGGAGCGAGCTTGCTCGCGAACCCTCGCAAGCAAGCTGGTTCCTGCGGAAATGGGTGTCAATCGTCCGGCTTCCAAGTCTTCAGCAGCAGTGCATTGCTCACCACGCTGACACTGGACAGCGCCATGGCCGCACCCGCCACTACGGGGCTGAGCAGGCCGGCGGCGGCCAGGGGGATGCCGATCAGGTTGTAGATGAAGGCCCAGAACAGGTTCTGGCGAATCTTCGCATAGGTCCGGCGGGAGATATCCAGGGCCGCTGGAACAAGGCGCGGGTCGCCGCGCATCAGGGTGATACCGGCGGCGTGCATGGCCACGTCCGTACCGCCGCCCATGGCGATGCCGACGTCGGCGGCGGCCAGGGCCGGGGCGTCGTTGATGCCGTCGCCCACCATTGCTACTACTGCCCCCCGGGCTTTGAGCGCTGCCACTGTGGCGGCCTTGTCCGCCGGCAGCACCTCGGCGTGTACCGAGTCGATGCCCAGGGCCTCGGCCACCACCCGCGCACTGCCGCGGTTATCGCCGGTGATCAGGTGACTGTGGATATCCCGCTCGCGCAGGGTCGTGACAGCCTGTGCAGCGCCATCCTTGAGGGTGTCACCGAAGGCGAAGAGGCCGAGCACACGCGGCTCCGGTTGCAGCTCCAGCAACCACGACAGAGTGCGTCCCTCGGTCTCCCATTCTTTGGCCTGGCTGGCCAGGTCGCCTGCCGCAAGCTGCTGTTCATCCAGCAAACGACGGTTTCCCAGGGCCAGCAGGCGGCCGTTCACCCTGCCTTGGATTCCGCGGCCGGCCAAGGCACGACTGTCGTCCACGTTGGGAGCGTCCAGGCCGCGATCGACGCAGGTATCCAGCACCGCTTTGGCGAGCGGGTGTTCACTGCCGCGTTGCAGCGCTCCGGCCAGTTGCAGCAGCTCGTTCTCGTCGCCATGCGCCGCAACAAGGTGAGCGATGCGCGGGGTGCCGGAGGTGAGAGTGCCGGTCTTGTCGAAGGCCACGGCCGTCACGGCGTGAGCAACTTCCAGGGCTTCGGCGTCCTTGATCAGGATTCCGTGGCGTGCCGCCACGCCGGTTCCGGCCATGATCGCGGTGGGAGTGGCGAGGCCAAGTGCACAGGGGCAGGCGATGACCAGCACCGCAACGGCATTGATCAGCGCGGTCTCGATGCCGGCACCGGCCAACAACCAGCCGGCCAGAGTGGCCAGGGCAATCAGCATTACCGCCGGGACGAACACCTGGCTGACGCGGTCCACCAGCTTCTGGATGGGCGCCTTGGCCGCCTGTGCGTCTTCCACCAGGCGGATGATTCGCGCCAGCACGGTCTCACCACCAAGTGCCGTGGTACGCACCAGCAGACGCCCTTCGCCGTTGATGGCTCCTGCCGTGACGCGGTCGCCGGGCTGCTTGGGCACCGGCAGGCTCTCGCCGCTGATCAGCGCTTCGTCGGCGTGGCTTTGCCCTTCGCTGACCTCGCCGTCGGCGGGGAAGCGCTCGCCGGGCTTCACCACCAGCAGGTCACCAAGTTGCAAAGCGGCGATGGCGACGTCCTCCTCGCGGCCATCCCTAAGGCGAGTGGCGCGTTCCGGGCGCAGGGCTTCCAGGGCGCGGATGGCGGCGCTGGTCTGACGTTTGGCCCGGCTTTCCAGATATTTGCCCAGCAGAACCAGGGCAATCACCACGGCTGAGGCTTCGAAGTAGAGATGCGGTGTGTGGCCGGGATGCGCGGTCCACCATTGATAGAGGCTGAGGCCATAGCCGGCGCTGGTGCCAATGGCCACCAGCAAGTCCATGTTGCCGGCGCCTGCTTTCACCGCTTTCCAGGCTGCGCGGTAGAAGCGTGCGCCAAGGATGAACTGCACGGGCGTGGCCAGGGCGAACTGTGCCCAGGCCGGCAGCATCCAGTGCAGGCCGAACCATTCCAGCAGCATGGGGACCACCAGTGGCAGCGCCAGGGCGAGGGCAAGCAGGACGGCCCAGCGTTCACGGCTTAGGCGAGCTTCGGTGTCATCCACTGGTGGCTGATCTTCATCCACAAGGCTGGCGGTATAGCCGGCGGCTTCCACCGCCTGGACCAGGCGGGTGCCGTCGGGGGGGCCGAAGATTTGCAGGTGGGCGCGTTCGCTGGCCAGGTTCACGGTCACGTCGGCCACGCCCGGCACCTTGCGCAGGGCCCGCTCCACGCGACCGACGCAGCTGGCGCAGGTCATGCCGCCGATGGCCAGTTCCAGCCGCTGGGCGGGCACCTGGTAGCCCGCGGCTTCCACGGCCGCTACCAGGGCCGGCAGGCTGTCGCCCGAGGCTTTAACACGAGCCTGTTCGGTAGCCAGGTTGACGCTTGCGGCCTGCACGCCGGGCACTTTGGCCAGGGCGCGCTCCACTCGTCCGGCGCAGCTGGCGCAAGTCATCCCGGAGATGGGCAGGTCGAATGCGGTTGGGTTGGTCATGGGTCGATCCTCCTTGGCATGAACCTAGGATCAACCTTGACACGAGGGAAAGGTCAAGTGGTCATTGCACGGCGGCGGTCGGTACCAGATAGAGGCCTTCGGTGCTCTGCGCGAGGCGGTATTTGCGTACCTCGCCGGCCATCAGCGTGATGGTCTGCTGGCGCAACTGTTCGACCCCCGGCTTGCAGCGCCCGGGGCCGAGCAGGCTCAGTCGGATCGACAAGGGTCCCGGCGGCAGGTTGAAGGAAACGATCTGACCCTGCACCAGCCGCGCGGCCAACTGGTCTTCCAGATAGAGGCCGACGTCGCAGGCGGTGGCGAGTTCCAGGCGCTCCCGGGAGACGATCAGCACGCCATAGTCGACCGGAGGCTGGGCCTGGGCCAGCAGCGGTGCCGCCAGAAAAGCGAGCAGGGCAGGTCGGAAGCCGTACATGGCGAAAGTCTCCTGCAAGATGTTCAACCCAGTGTAGGACCAGCCCTTGACCTTGCCACGGTGGAAAGGATGAGACTGGCGTCAGGTTCCACTCACGAGGAGAACGACCATGCAGGTATTCAAGGTTCAAGGCATGTCTTGCGGGCACTGCGTCCGCGCCATCACCCAGGCTGTGCAGGCCCGCGACCAGGCGGCTGAAGTACAGGTGGACCTGGCGGCCGGCGAAGTGCGGGTCGCCAGCCGGCTTGCCGAAGAGCAGGTTCTGGAAGCGATCCGCGAAGAGGGTTATCAGGCCGAGGCGGCCTGAGGCCGGCCCCTGGATTTGGGAGCGATTTCAATCGCGAATGCATTCGCTCCCAACACCTTGGTTCTCAGTCCCAATCCTTCACCAGCCCCCGGAACAAGGCGTCCACCATGGGTTCGGCATCGGTCAGCGGGTCGAACAGCGCGGGGTCGCGGGTCCAGTCGCTGAACAGGCCGATCACCAAGCCATGCACCGCCCGGGACGCCACTAACGGCGTAATGCCCGGGCGCAGGCGCTCGTGGCAGGCGGGGCGGGCGAACAGCGCTTCGCTGAGCTGGATGAACTGATTGACGAAGGCGTAGTGACGCTCTTCGGCCTCGCGCAGCTCTTCGGTGAATTCGCAGCGGTGCAGCAGGATGTTGAAGATGCGTTTGCGCTGCTCGTCCCTTGCCAGGTTGACGATGGCTTCCAGGCACAGGTCGCGTAGCGACAGCATCGGGTCCTGGCCATTGCACCCGCAAAGCCGTTCGGTCATCTGCTCCTGGGGTAGGCGCACCTGGGAGAGCATCTCGTGGAACAGGTGGGCCTTGTTCTGGAAGTGCCAGTAGACCGCGCCACGGGTCACCCCGGCGGCGCGGGCAATCTGTTCCAGCGATGTATGTGCCACGCCGTTTTCCAGGAAAAGGTGTTCGGCGGCGTCGAGGATCGCCCCCCGGGTCTTCTCTGCTTCTTCTTTCGTTCTGCGCATAGCAGTTGGGCCAATAGTGACTAGGCTTCTTGTTTGGGGAGCGGAGTGTACCGATTTTGCTGGTACATGACCGTTACAGACACAAATGAATGTATAGCTCAGCGCCTGCTTCATTTGCCGATTCGGCACCGTATGGAGACACCTTATGCCGTTAACCCGCAGCCTTCCCTTCAGCCTTGCACTTCTCGCCGCAAGCGCCAGTTTTACCGGCCTTGCCGGTGCCGCTGATGCTCCGGGTGGCGCACCACCGGCCCCCGAAGTGGTGGTGGAGACCGCCAAGGCCGCGCCGCTCCCGCTTGTCCTCGAGTATGCCGGGCGTACAGCGGGATTCCGTGAAGTGGAGGTCCGGGCGCAAGTCAGCGGCATCCTCCAGCAACGCACCTACACCGAAGGCAGCCGGGTGAAGCAGGGCCAGATTCTGTTCCGTATCGACCCACGTACCTACGAAGCCGCCCTGGCTCGGGCCAAGGGCGCGCTGGCCCAGGAACAGGCGCGCTACCGGCAGACCGAGCGCGACCTCAAGCGAACCCGCGAGTTGCAGAAGAAGGGGTTCGCCAGCGAAAGCGAACTGGATAACGCGATTTCCAACTTCGAGCAGAGCAAGGCCAACGTCGAGGCCGCCCAGGCTGAGGTGAAGGCCCGTCAGATCGACCTCGACTACACCACGGTGGAAGCGCCCATTTCCGGCATGACCAGCAAGGAAACCCGATCCGAGGGCAGCCTCATCGTGGCAGGCGATCCGAATGGCAGCCTGCTGACCCAACTCACCCAGCTCGATCCCATCTACGTCAACTTCGCCTATCCCGATACCGAGGCCGAGCGCCTGCGCGAAGGTGTGAAGAACGGCAAGGTCGAGTTGCCGCCGGACGGATTGCTCAGTGCTGATCTGAGGTTTGGCGACGGTTCCACCTACCCGCTCTCCGGCCGGGTCGACTTCACCGACAGTTTCGTCAACACCGGCACCGGTACCGTCAGTGCGCGCGCCGTGGTACCCAATCCGGAGCAGAAGCTGTTGCCCGGTATGTTCGTGCGCGTGCTGGTGAAGGGCTTCACGCGGCCTCAGGCCATCACTCTCCCCGAACGTGCCCTTGCACAGGGGCCGCGCGGCACCTTCGTCTACGTGGTGGACAAGGACGGCATGGCGCGGGTGCGCCAGGTCAAGACCGGTGATACCCGCGACGGTCGCTGGGTGATCGAGTCCGGCGTCTCGACTGGCGACCGGGTGATAGTCGAAGGTCTGCCCAAGGTCCGCCCCGACTCGCCGGTAAAGGCCGTGGAGGCCAGCCAGGCCCCGGCCGAACAATCCGCCAAGCAATCCTGAAGGAGCGCCTAACGTGATCTCGCGCTTCTTTATCGACCGCCCGGTCTTCGCTGCGGTCATCTCCATCGTGATCGTGCTCGCCGGCCTTGCCGCCATGCGCGCGCTGCCGATCGCCCAGTACCCCGAAATCCTCCCGCCGCAAGTGTCGGTCTCTGCGGTCTATCCCGGTGCCAGTTCCCAGGTGATCGCAGAAACGGTTGCCGCCCCTCTCGAGCAGGAAATCAACGGCGTCGAGGGCATGATCTACCAGCTGTCCAACTCCGACAGCAGTGGTGCCATGAGCCTGACCGTGTATTTCGAAGTGGGCCGCGACCCCGACCAGGCCACCATCGACGTCAACAACAAGGTCCAGGCCGCGCTCGCCAAGTTGCCCGAAGAGGTGCGCCGGCAGGGCGTGAAGGTGGAGAAGAAATCCTCCGACATCCTCCAGGTGGTCACCCTCTTTTCGCCGGACAACTCCCGTGACCCGATCTTTATCAGCAACTACGCGCTGATCAACGTGATCGACGAGTTGAAGCGGATTCCCGGCGTGGGCGATGCCAGCCAGTTCGGCTCCAAGGACTATTCCATGCGTATCTGGCTGCGGCCGGACAAGCTGGCGCAGTACGACCTCACACCCAGCGACGTGGTCAGCGCCATCCGCGAGCAGAACTCCCAGTTCGCCGCCGGCAGCTTTGGCCAGCAACCGCTCAACCAGCCCCAGGACTTCACCTACACGGTGACCACCCAGGGTCGCTTCACCGATCCCAAGGAGTTCGAGGGCGTCATCCTGCGTTCCGACGCCACCGGCGCCAGCCTGTTGCTCAAAGATGTGGCGCGCGTGGAGCTGGGGGCCCAGGACTACTCCCTCATGACCTCCCTGAACGGCCAGCAGAACGCCGCCTTCGGTATCTACCTGCAACCGGGTGCCAACGCCCTGGATACCGCCGAAGCGGTCAACAACACGATGGAACGCCTGGCCAAGCGCTTCCCCGAGGGCATCGCCTACAAGATCCCCTATGACACGACCAAGTTCGTCGAGGTGTCGATCGAAGAGGTGATCCACACCTTCTTCGAAGCCTTGATTCTGGTGGTGCTGGTGGTCTTCATCTTCCTGCAGAACTGGCGGGCGACGCTGATCCCGGTGCTGGCGATCCCGGTGTCGTTGGTCGGTACCTTCGCCGGCATGTACGTGCTCGGTTTCTCCATCAACCTGCTGACGCTGTTCGGCATGGTGCTGGCCATCGGCATCGTGGTAGACGACGCCATCGTGGTGATCGAGAACGTCGAGCGGGTGATGGCGACGAAGAAGATCGGCCCGCGCGAAGCGGCGATCGAAGCCATGGAGGAGGTGACCGGGCCGATCATCGCCATCGTGCTGGTGCTCTGTGCGGTGTTCATCCCGGTAGGCTTCCTCGGCGGTCTGGCAGGACAGATGTACCAGCAGTTCGCGATCACAATTGCGGTATCCGTGGTGATTTCCGGCATCGTGGCGCTGACGCTTTCGCCAGCTCTCTGTGCCCTGATGCTCAAGCCTGGCCATGGCGAGCCGGCCGCGCCGTTCCGCTGGTTCAACCGCTTCTTCGAGCGCATGACCTCGGGCTATGGCGCTGGCGTGCAGTTCTTCCTCAAACGGTCGCTGATCGGCCTGTTGCTGTTTGGCGGCATGCTCGCCCTGCTGGTCATCCTCTTCGGCCGGGTGCCTGGCGCCCTGGTGCCGGATGAAGACCAGGGCTACGTGCTCAATGCCTACTTCCTGCCGCCGGCAGCCTCCCTGACCCGGACCGAGGAGCTCACCAGCGCCGTCGGAGAGCAGCTGATGAAACATCCGGCCGTGCAGGACGTGGTTACCTTCGCCGGCTTCGACATCCTCACCTTCGGCACGCGCAGCAACGCCGGGGTGTCCTTCGTGCCGCTGAAGGACTGGAGCGAGCGCACCACGCCCGAACTGGATGCGCGCAACCTCACGCACACTTTCATGGGCATGGGCGCCGGGCAGAAGGACGGCATTGTGCTGTCGTTCAACCCGCCTCCCATCACCGGCATGAGTACCACCGGCGGTTTCGAGTCCTATATCCAGGACCGTAGCGGCGGCACCGTGCAGCAACTGGAAGCGGTCGTGCAGAAGTTCGTTGCCGCGGCGTCGAAGCGGCCCGAGTTGGCCGGGGTGAACACCACCTTCAACGCCAACGTGCCGCAGTACTACATCGACCTGGACCGCACCAAGGCACGGGCCCTGGGCGTGGCGATCAACGACGTGTTCACCGCCATGCAGGCCACCTTCGGCAGCTACTACGTCAACGACTTCACGCTCTACGGCCGTACCTGGCAGGTGAGCCTTCAGTCGGAGCCGGAGTTCCGTCGCAAGCCGGATGACCTCAGCCAGGTCTATGTGCGTTCCACCACTGATGACCTGGTACCGCTGTCGTCACTGGTGCGCGTTGAGCGCATTCTGGGGCCGGACTCCTACGCCCGTTTCAACGTCTACCCGGCGGCCAAGGTGCTCGGCGGTCCGGCGCCTGGCTACAGCTCCGGCCAGGCGCTGGAGGCGATGCAGGAAGTGGCGAACGAGGTGCTGGGTGAGGACTACAGCCTTGGCTGGATCGGCTCGGCGTATCAGGAGCTGGCTACTCACGGTTCCGGTAGCACGGCGTTCATCTTCGGCCTGATCATGGTGTTCCTCATCCTTGCCGCCCAGTACGAGCGCTGGACCCTGCCGCTGGCGGTGGTCACCGCGGTGCCCTTCGCAGTGTTCGGCGCGATCCTCGCCGTGTGGTTGCGGGGTATCCAGAACGACGTGTACTTCCAGGTCGGCCTGGTGACCCTGATCGGCCTGGGGGCGAAGAACGCGATCCTCATCGTCGAATTCGCCGTGCTTTGCCGGGAACAGGGCATGGGGCCGGTGGAGGCCGCGCTTGAGGCTGCGAAGCTGCGCTTCCGCCCGATCGTGATGACCTCGCTGGCCTTCATCCTCGGTTGCGTGCCGCTGGCCATCAGCTCGGGTGCCGGCTCGGCAAGTCGTCATTCCATCGGCACCGGGGTGATCGGCGGCATGCTCGCCGCCACCGTGCTGGCGACCTTCCTGATCCCCATGTTCTTCATGCTGGTGGAGAAGGCCTCGGACTGGCTGGATCGCAAAAAGTCGTCCAAGGTCGAGCACGCGCATGAGGGTTAGGGGGGCCGTGGAGAGTCATTGTGGGAGCGAATTCATTCGCGAATGAATTCGCTCCCACGGACCAGCAGCCAAAGCCGCTTTTGCGCGAAATCCCCTGTTACTATCTGGCGCCTTAACCGCAAGGGATGGCGCCAGCCTCGACCATGACTTTCCGCATCCTCCTCCTGCTCGGGGCCCTCAGCGCCTTCGGGCCGATGGCCATCGATTTCTACCTGCCCAGCTTCCCGGCCATGGCCAAGGCCTTCGCCACCGATGTGGAGCATGTGCAGCTCACCCTGGCGTCCTACTTCATTGGCCTCGCACTCGGTCAACTGATCTATGGTCCGCTGGCGGATCGTTTCGGTCGGCGTCCGCCGCTGCTGGTGGGCGTGACCATTTTCACCCTGGCTTCGGTCGCCTGCTCCCTGGCACCCAGCCTGGAGTGGCTGGTCGGCGCACGCTTCGTCCAGGCCCTGGGCGGCTGTGCGGGGATGGTGGTGTCGCGGGCTGTGGTGCGTGACCTGTGCGATCCCATCGCCTCGGCCAAGGCCTTCTCGCAGTTGATGCTGGTGATGGGCCTGGCGCCGATCCTGGCGCCGCTGGGCGGAGGGCTGCTCCTTGAGCTTTTCGGCTGGCAGTCGATCTTCTGGGCGCTGACCCTGTTCAGCGCGCTGGTGCTGCTGGGAATCGCCTTCTGGCTGCCGGAGACGCTCTCCAACATCACTCCGCGTGCGCCATTGAGTGGCGCCCTCGGGCAGTACCGTCGGTTGCTCGGCGACTGGCAATTTCTCGCCTACGGCATGAGCGGTGGTTTCGCCATCGCCGGCATGTTCGCCTACATCGCCGGCTCCCCCTTCGTATTCATCCAGCTTTATGGCGTGCCGCCGGAGCACTATGGCTGGCTATTCGGCTCCAACGCCGCGGGCTTCATCCTGGTCGCCCAGATCAATGCCGTTTTGCTGCGCCGTCGCGGGCCGGCCTTCTGGATGCGACGGGTGATCTGGGTCTATCTGGTGTGCGCGTTGGCGCTGCTGGGGGTTTCCAGCTTGCAGACACAATCGCTGTGGCCGCTTCTGCTACCGCTGTTCGGCTGCATCGCCAGCCTGGGGTGCATCCTGCCCAACGCCTCGGCATGCGCAATGGCCGGCCAGGGCCAGAACGCGGGTAGCGCCTCGGCGCTGATGGGCAGTCTGCAGTTTGGAGTGGCGGCAGGAGCTGCCGCCCTTGTGGGCTGGTTGCACGATGGCAGTGCCATGCCCCTGGCCCTGGTCATCAGCCTGTGCGGCTGCGCGGCAGTCGCCTGTGCGCTGCTGACTTGGCGCCTCGACCGCAACGGCCAGGCGCCCCTGGGTTAACTCGCGATCCGTCTTGACCAGTCCGGTAGTACGTGGGGCGCCTTCAGGCGCTCCTCGAGGACGCTGACGAATCGGCGCGCTTCGGCCTCGCTACGAAAGCTCACCGCATGCTGGTCAAGGCAGACTTGCCAGCCAGAACCCTGAGGGGTGGCGGTCGGACGGACAAGAATTTTCACCTCGGTCATCTCCCAATCAAGTGGCGGGGAAGCTGAGTGTAGACCCGCCCAGATGACAGAAAATGACCAGCATCAAGCAGCCGACTGGTGGTCGATACCGTTCGTCCTGGCCCTGTTCGCCGCTGCTCGATCGCCGCTCCGGGGCGAGTTGGCCAAGGCTTTGCAGCAATTCCTGATAGCGATTCTCGCTCTGCCGGAGAGCGTCCCTCGCTGACTTCGGGGCACTGAAATCGATGTCGACGCAGTAGAGCTCCAACTGGTTGTGCAAGTTGCGCAGCACCAGGTGGCTGGAGAACACCGTCACCGGGTTGCCATCGCTGCGTTGCAGGGGCAATTCGCTGGCGCGGTTCCAGTGGATCACCCGACGCTGGCGATCGTAGCCCTGCACTGCGCTGCGGGGCGTCTGCTCGAACAACTGGCGGAAGCGCCGCTGACGAGGCCAGGAAAAATAAAAGTCTCTTACCCTCGCGTACCGGACCCTTCGCCAGCCCAACTGCTCGCCGGTCAGTGTCCAACTTGTAGGAGCGAGCTTGCTCGCGAACAGCCCGAGCGGAATCTTTCGCGAGCCGGCTCTCTTCTACAGAAATCGCCTCAGAAACCTTCCAGCACGATCTTGCCCTTAGCCTTGCCGCTTTCCAGCAGCACATGGGCACGGCGCAGGTTGGCGGCATTGATGGTGCCAAAGTGTTCGCCCACGGTGGTCTTCAGCACGCCCGCGTCGATCAGTTGGCTGACGCGCTCCAGCAGGCGGTGCTGCTCGAGGATGTCCGGGGTCTGGAACATCGAGCGTGTGTACATGAACTCCCAGTGCAGGGAGAGGCTCTTGCGCTTGAGCTTGGCCACATCCAGCGATGCCGGGTCGTCGATCAGGCCGAGGCGGCCCTGGGGCGCCAGGGCCTCTACCAACTGATCCAGGTGCTGGTCGGTCTGGGTCAGGCTGGCCACATGAGTAACCTGGGCGAGACCGGCGCGGCTCAGTTCATCGGCCAGGGGCTTGCTGTGATCCAGCACATGCTGGGCCCCCAGTTCGCGGACCCAGGACTGGGTTTCCGGACGCGAGGCAGTGCCAATCACGGTCAGGCCGGTGAGCTGTCGGGCCAGTTGTACGAGGATCGAACCCACGCCACCCGCGGCGCCCACCACCAGCAGGCTCTGGCCCAGGTCGGCCTTGCCTTCGGGGATCTGCAGACGGTCGAACAGCAGCTCCCAGGCGGTGATGGAGGTCAGTGGCAAAGCGGCGGCCTGGGCGAAGTCCAGGCTTTCGGGCATGTGGCCGACGATGCGTTCATCCACCCGATGGAACTCCGCGTTGCCGCCCGGACGGGTCAGGTCACCGGCGTAGAAAACGCGGTCGCCCGGCTGGAACAGGGTGACGTCGCTGCCCACCGACTTGACCACGCCGGCAACGTCCCAGCCCAGCACCTTGGGTTGCCCAGCCTCGGGAGGCGCGTTGCGGCGGACCTTGGTGTCCACCGGATTGACCGAGATGGCGCGTACCTCCACCAGCAGGTCGCGCGGGCCCGGTTGCGGCTCCGGCAGCAGGATGTCCTGCAGGGATTCGGGGTTGTCGATGGGCAGGTTGTGGAAGTAGGCGACGGCTTTCATCGGGATTCTCCGCGTGGGGCTTGATGGGCCGCATGGTCGGTTATTTCGCAGGCGAGAAAAATCGGCTAGAAAGCGACAGTCTTTCAATAGGAATTTGAAAATGCTGCGCCTCGACGACCTCGCTCTGTTCGTCAGTACCGCTGACCACGGTAGCCTCTCGGCCGCCGCCCGCAAGCTGGATGTCTCGCCCGCCGTGGCCAGTGCTGCGCTCAAGCGTCTCGAACAACAGCTCGAGGTCCGCCTGTTCGCTCGCTCTACCCGCAGCCTGCGCCTGACACCCGAGGGCGAGCAGTTCCTCGTCCATGCGCGCACTGCGCTGGCCAGTCTCGAGGAGGGGCAACGGCAACTGGCCGGCGGTCGCGAAGACATCGCAGGTGTGCTGCAGCTGTCCGCGCCCTCGGACTTCGGCCGCAATGTGCTGGTGCCCTGGCTCGATGACTTCCAGCGCGAGCATCCGCGCCTGGGCATTCGCCTGCACCTCAGCGACCGGGTGGCCGATCTGTTTCGCCAGTCGGTGGACATCGCCATCCGCTACGGCGAGCCGGAAGATTCCAGCCTGGTGGCGCTGCCATTGGCGGCCAGCAACCGCCGGGTGCTTTGCGCGTCCCCCGGCTATTTCGCCCGCCACGGCCGGCCCCAGCAGCCCGCGGAGCTGAAGGGGCACAACTGCTTGCTCTACCAGCTGGGCGGGCGTGTCCACGATCGCTGGAGCTTCAGCGAGGGCCGGCGCGAGCAAGTGGTGGCGGTAAGCGGCAACCGTGTCTGCGACGATGCCGATGTAGTGCGGCGCTGGGCCCTGGCTGGGCAGGGGCTCACCTACAAGTCCTGGCTGGATGTAGCCGGTGATATCCAGGCCGGGCGCCTGGAACTGGCCCTGCCGCAATACCGTGGCCAGGCCACGCCGCTGAACCTGATCTGCGCCCACCGCGCCCAGCTCAGCAAGCCGGTGCGGCTGCTCCGCGAGTTCGTCCAGGCACGTTGCGCCACGCTACTCGTCGGCGCGCCCTGGAGTTGAGTGTCGGTCTCGGCAATGCCGGCGTCTGATCGTCGAATTGCTCGGGCCCGAGGTTCCGCTATCGTCTGGATAAGCCGTGGCCTGCGTGGAGACTCCCGTGGCTGACTTGTGTCCGACCTGCTTGAATCCTGCCGGGCCCTCGCCCGGCGCCTGCCGTGGGGGTACCGGCTGATGCTGCGTAACCGCGAGCCTGGTGCTTTCCTGCCGACCGTGCTGCTGGCTTTCGCCGGCTACCTGCTGCTGGCCCTGGGGGCTGTCTGGCTGTCGCGCCAGCCCGGCAGCATTGCCACGCTCTGGTACGCCAACGCTTTCACCGTGGCGCTGCTCTGGGACCAGCCGTTGCGGCGCTGGGCGCCCCTGCTGACGGTGGCGATGCTGGCGGACCTGCTGGCGAACATAACGTTCGGCGATAGCCTCTTGCGGGCGGCGAGCTTCATCCCACCCAACCTGCTCGAAGTAGTACTGGCCGCGTCTCTTTTGCGGGTCAGCGGCGCCGCGTTGCGGATGAACGAAAGCCCCGGGGCCTTCCTGCAGTTCATATTCTTCGGCGCCCTGTTACCGCCGCTGGTGGGTGCCAGCCTGGGGGCGAGTATCCTTGCCTGGCAGGGGCTGGATTCCTTCGAGCGTGGCTGGATGTATTGGGTCGAGGGCGCCATGCTCGGCGCCGTCTCGGTGCTACCCCTGGCGGTCTGGCTGCGCCAGAACAGCGGGTGGGAGCTGATTGGCGAGCGCCGTCGCCACGAGTTGCTGCTCTACATCGGGCTGGTGTTGCTGGGCACGCCCTTCGCCCTGTTGCTGTTGCCATTCCCCTTCGTCTACCTGGCCCTGCCGCTGATCATCGCCGCGGTGCGTCTGACCTTCGCCAGCACCGCACTGCTGGTTGCGATGGCTTCGGTGAGCGGTGGCGCGATCATCGCCTTGGGCCTGCTTGAAGTACCAGTTCTGCAGAAGGGCTGGCGCGACCTGCTGATCTACCTGCCGTTGCTGCTGGCTCTGTTGCCGGCATTGCTGCTGGCTTCGGCGGTGGAGCAATTGCGTAGACGCCGGCGCGAACTGGCAGCCAGCGAATCGCGCTTTCGCGACGCCATGGACCACTCCGCCATCGGCATGGCGCTGGTGGGGCTGGATGGCCGCTGGCAGCGAGTCAACCGGGCGCTTTGCGACATGCTTGGCTATGCGGAGGAGGAACTCTCCAGCCTGAACTTCCAGGACGTCACCCACCCCGACGACCTGGCAGACGATCTCGAACTGGTGCGGGAGATCCTCGCCGGGCGGCGCCACAGCTACCGCCTGGAGAAGCGCTACCTGCACAAGAGTGGGCGGGAAATCTGGGGACTGCTGGCGGTATCCCTGGTGCGCGACCACGAGGGCGAGCCGCTGTACTTCATTTCGCAGATCGAGGACATCGACCGGCGCAAGCGTGCCGAGGAACGCGAGGCGGAACTGGCCCGTCGCTACTCGGTGGCGACCGAGGCCAGTGGCGTTGGCGTCTGGGAGTGGGATCTGGTCAACGATCGCCTGCTCTGGGACGAGGGTATGTATCGCCTCTATGGCCGCCGCCTGGGCGACGAGTTGTCCTTCGCCGACTGGCTGGCCCACCTGCATCCGGATGACGCGGCCCGTGCCGAACGTGAGGTGCTGGCTGCGCGAGAAGGTAGCCGGCGGCTGGACATCGAGTTCCGCATTCGTCGTGGCGATGGTGAACATCGGGTGCTCAAGGGGCACGCGCGTCTGGTCTGCGACGCCGGTGGCCAGCCGCTGCGCATGGTCGGCACCAACTGGGACGTCAGCGAGCTGCACCAGCTTGCCGAGCGCCTGCGAGATGAGCGCGAGCGCCTGCAGGTGACCCTCGATGCCATTGGCGACGGCGTCATCACCTCCGACCTGGAAGGCCGGGTCAGTTTCCTCAACCCGGTGGCCGAGCGCCTCAGTGGCTGGAGCAGCGACGAGGCCCGGGGTCTGCCCATCGAGCAGGTGCTGCTGCTGGAAGGAGAAGATGGGCGCCTGGTGCCCAACCCGGTGCGTGACTGCCTGGAGCGCGGCAGCGCTGCCAGCCTCCAGGGCCTGGCCTCGCTGCGTCACCCGGCAGGCGGCACCATCGCCCTGCGCGGCCAGGCGGCCCCCATGCGCGCAGGCGACGGCACCATGCTGGGGAGCGTGCTGGTGCTGACTGATGTCAGCGAAGCCCGGGCAATGCAAAAGCACCTGCGTTACGCCGCGACCCACGACGCGCTGACCGGCCTGCTCAATCGCCCTGCCTTCGAGGATGCCCTTGCCGAAAGCTGTCGCGAGGTGGTGCAGAACGACGGCAACAGCGTGCTCTGCTTCATCGACCTGGACCGCTTCAAGCAGGTAAACGACAACGCGGGCCACGCCGCCGGGGATGAATTGCTGCGCCAGCTCGCCAGGCTGATGCAGGCCCAGGTTCGCGCGGGGGACCAACTGGCGCGCCTGGGTGGCGACGAGTTCGCGCTGATCCTGCGCAGTTGCCCGTTGCCCCAGGCGGAACTGCTGGCGGCTCGGCTGATCGCCCAGGTCCAGGGCGTCGTGCTGGAGTGGGAAGGCCAGGAATATCGCGTGGGAGCCAGCGTTGGCATCGCCTGCATCCACGGCGCCAACGCGCAACCGGCGGAACTTCTGAAACAGGCTGATACAGCTTGCTACCGGGCCAAGCATGCAGGAAGGGGTCAATTCGCGGTCGAACGTCGCTGAGATCGGCAGGCCGGCATATGACAGCCCTCAGGGCCTGACCTACTCTCCATTGTCATGGCGGCAAATGAGAACGCCTTGCAATGTCTTCCGCATTACAACGTACGAATCGAGGTCGATACCATGCGTAAACTGCTGCTTCTTTCCCTGGCCCTCGTCAGCCCCCTGACCTTCGCCAAGACCGAGTGCACCACAGCCGACAAGGCTACCTGGCAAGACCAGACCAAGTTCCAGGAAGACCTCAAGAACCAGGGGTACGACATCAAGAAGTTCAAGGTGACCGATGGCAACTGCTATGAGATCTACGGCTGGGACAAGGACAAGCGCAAAGTCGAGATCTACTTCAACCCGGTCGACGGCAAGGTGGTCAAGCAGGAGATCGAGGACTGACCCGTGAGCACCGATACCGTTCGCCTCTGGGACCCGGTGGTGCGGATCGGCCACTGGTCCCTGGTGGCTGCCTTCATTGGTGACTACTTCCTCAATGAGGCAGGTGACGGCTGGCACCGCTGGCTCGGCTACTACGCCGTGGCGGTGGTGCTGGTGCGGCTGGCCTGGGGCTTCGTCGGCCCCCGGCCGGCGCGTTGGGCAGATTTCTGGCCGCGGCCGGCGCGCCTGGTGGCCCACGCCAGGGCACTGCTCACCGGCGGTCACATGCACCGCATGGGCCATTCACCCCTGGGCGGGCTGGTGATGATCCTCATGTTGCTGCTGATGTTCGGCCTGGGCGTCACCGGCTTCCTGATGGAAGAAGTCGACTACTTCTGGGGCGAGGACCTGCCCCGGGACATCCATGTCTTCATGGCCGACAGCCTGTTCTGGCTGGCCTGCCTGCACGTCGGCGCCGCGCTGGTGGAGAGTGTGCGCACGCGCGAGAACCTGCCCTGGTCCATGGTGACGGGGCGACGCAAGACGCTTCACGACTAAGGGCCGCATCGCGGCCCATTCCTTTTGCAGGGTCGAACTTGTTCGCCAAGGACAGCGAAGCTGACCCATGTGGGCAACACCAGGGCAGCCTTTCGGCCTGCTTGGCGAATGAATTCGCCCCTACTGCGTTATCGCCGTTGGATGCACGCGCCCGGGCAAAGCGTCTTTTCCTGACGCGTGGGTCAAGTTAGAATGCGCGCCGTCGTTGGCCATGGGGCCGCGACATGGGTTCCCTCACCCCATCGGCAAAAAGGATGCGAACCAACATGCCCGCTACAACGCCTTCGATCTGGCGTCCGGCACTGACCGGCCTGATCGCTTTCCACATCTTCATCATCATCGCCAGCAACTACCTGGTGCAGTTGCCGATCACTCTGTTCGGCTGGCACACCACTTGGGGCGCATTCAGCTTTCCGTTCATCTTCTTGGCCACTGACCTCACCGTACGCCTGATGGGCAAGGTCGCGGCACGC
Organism: Pseudomonas sp. DY-1; assembly: GCF_003626975.1. Classification (NCBI taxonomy): domain Bacteria; kingdom Pseudomonadati; phylum Pseudomonadota; class Gammaproteobacteria; order Pseudomonadales; family Pseudomonadaceae; genus Pseudomonas; species Pseudomonas sp. DY-1. Next base: position 4,994,786 of record NZ_CP032616.1, read on the forward strand.
CGGGTCATCGCCCGGGTCATGGTGCCGGCGCTTCTGGCGTCCTATGTGGTGTCCGTGCTGTTCCAGGAAGCGAGCTTCCAGGGCTTCGCCGCACTCGGCGAGTTCAACCTGTTCGTCGCGCGGATTTCCCTGGCCAGCTTCCTCGCCTATGTATTGGGTCAGGTGCTGGATATCCAGGTCTTCGACCGCCTGCGCAAGATGCGCCAGTGGTGGGTAGCCCCGGTGGCCTCGACCATTGCCGGTAACCTGCTGGATACCTTCGCGTTCTTCTCCGTGGCCTTCTGGCGCAGCGACAACCCCTTCATGGCGGCGAACTGGGTAGAGATCGCCACCGTCGACTACGGCGTCAAACTGGCCATCAGCCTGGTGCTCTTCGTGCCGCTCTATGGTGTGTTGCTGGGCGGTCTTCTGCGCTTGCTGACGCCGAGTCCGGCGCGGGCTTCCTGAGGCGTCGCCACCACCATCCGCGCCTTTACGTCGGCTTCGCGGTCGACGTCCATTCCCAGCGATACCACCTCTACGCCGCTTTCCTCCAACCGCTCCATCCAGGCGAGCACACTGCTCAGCGTGCCCGCCAGGTTCAGGCTCATGCGGCCAGCGCCATCGCCATCCATGCGCTCAAGGGTGATTTCGGCATTGGCACTGGTCCTGGCAAGGAATCCGGGCAGTGCCGCGTTCGTAACGCGTTCGCCCGACGGGACGGAATTGGCTGGCAGGTTGGCCAGGTCGATCTGCAATTGAAGTTCCTCCTGATAATGACGTTCGGCGTGTTGCAAGGCTTGCTGCTGGGGCTGTCAGACCAGTTGCCAGGCCGAGGTGAGGCTGACCGACCTGCTGCATGCGCGCACGTACCTGGCGGCCAAGGTCGACGATGCGGCCCTCATCGACAATGACGATTCTGGTCTGCATGAAGAGGGAGCCTCGGTATCCATCGGGTTTTGGTCTTGTGGCGAAGACAGCGCGGGCGGTCTCGCAAGGCGATGGGAGGCATCTTAAGGGGCGCCGGAAGCGGGTCTGGTAGGGCGTCCATCCCGGACTACTTGGCTCTGGGAAATTTCCTACAAGCTACGGGCGAAGCCAGTGACCACTGGGCAATTTGAGGTTGGGGCAGGTGGCGATCCGCGAGCGCAGCGAAGCCCAACGATCCAGTGCCCAGAACCGGGCTCTGGCGTCGGGCCGTGCTGCGCCTGGCGCCGACCTGCGGTGACGATTACTTCACCAGGCGTGCGTCCAGGCTGTTCTGCGCCAGGCGCTTCGCCTGGTCCTCGGTCATGCCCAGGTGCTCGTGCAGGGCGGCGAAGTTCTCGGTGACGTAGCCGCCGAAATAGGCCGGGTCATCGGAGTTCACCGTTACCTTCACGCCGCGCTCCAGCATGTCGAGGATGTTGTGCTGGCGCATGTGGTCGAACACGCAGAGCTTGATGTTCGACAGCGGGCACACGGTGAGCGGGATCTGCTCGTCGATGATGCGCTGCATCAGCCGCTCATCCTCGATGGCGCGTACGCCGTGATCGATGCGTTCGATCTTGAGCAGGTCCAGGGCTTCCCAGATGTACTCCGGCGGACCTTCTTCGCCTGCGTGGGCGACAGTGAGGAAGCCTTCGGCGCGGGCACGATCGAACACGCGTTGGAACTTGCTAGGCGGGTGGCCCTTTTCCGAGCTGTCCAGGCCGACGGCGATGAAGGCGTCACGGAAGGGCAGGGCCTGGTCGAGGGTTTTCTGCGCTTCGTCTTCGGAGAGGTGGCGCAGGAAGCTGAGGATCAGCCCGGAGCTGATGCCCAGTTGCTCGCGACCGTCTTCCAGGGCCTGGCGAATGCCGGACAGCACCACCTCGAAGGGGATGCCCCGGTCGGTGTGGGTCTGCGGGTCGAAGAAGGGTTCAGTGTGGATAACGTTCTGCGCCTTGCAGCGCTCGAGGTAGGCCCAGGTCAGGTCGTAGAAGTCCTGCTCAGTGCGCAGCACGTCGGCGCCGGAGTAATAGAGGTCGAGGAACTCCTGCAGGTTGTTGAAGGCGTAGGCCTTGCGCAGGGTTTCCACATCGGCCCAGGGCAGCGCGACCCTGTTGCGTTCGGCCAGGGCGAACAGCAGTTCGGGCTCCAGCGAACCCTCCAGGTGCAGATGCAATTCAGCCTTGGGTAGGGCATTGAGCCAGTCGTACATGGTGGTTTCTCGTTTTCAGGCCAGATCGCCGGAAAGTTTAACTGGCTGGATGGGAATGTGCTGAGAGGGTGTCGGCCCGCCCGGGTTCACCAGGGAAGCTTTTTGGCTGTTTATTGATCATCCGCCTGCAAGTGCCGTGGCTCATGGGCTGCGGCGGATACTCCCAAGCTTATCCACAGTCTTTTCCCCGCTGGAGGTGGACAAGCGCGGCCACGAGGGTAGCCAGATGCGCAGCCTTGGTGCGCGTTGGAAAGTACCGAAAATCAGTTGCTTATCTTTGGTGCAAGAGAAAAGAGAGGGGGCTGGGCAAAAAGCGAACAACTCTCGCTAATCCGCACCACAGCGGCGTTACAGCGAGAAGTCCACGAGTTATCCACAGCCGGCTCCACAGAAATTGTGGGTGGGATTCGGAGCGGGTTCATTCTGTAGGGTGCGCTGCGCACACCAGGGATTCGGGGCCTGGGCTTGGTGCGCATGGCGCACCCTACGGCTGTGGATGGCTGATCGCCGAACCTTCGCTCCGGTTGGCGAATGAATTCATCCCTAGAGTCGTTTCACTTCCAGGCGTCCCCGACTGATGTCCCGCAGAACCTGTTCCAGCCCGGCGATGCGGCCATCGGGCAGGGCCAGGACCAGCTCGGCGCCTTCGGCATCGAAGCTTTCACTTTCCACCAGGGCTTCGAACTCGGCGAGGCGAGCCTTGAGTAGCGGTAGTTCGGCAAAACCGGGGTGGCAGCTGATGCGACTGCGCGCCACCAGCTCCACGCGTTGGCCGCCCTGCAGGCATTTGGCGGCGCTGCCGCCGTAGGCGCGTGCCAGACCGCCGGTGCCGAGTTGGATGCCACCGTAATAACGGATTACCAGCACTGCCACCTGGTCGCAATCCTGGCCTTCGATGGCGGCGAGGATGGGGCGTCCGGCGGTGCCTCCGGGTTCGCCGTCGTCGCTGAAACGATATTGGTTGCCCAGTTTCCAGGCCCAGCAGTTATGGGAAGCGCCGGGCTCGGACAGCCGTGCAATGAAGGCCTGGGCCTCCTCGACGCTGGCCACTTGTGCGGCGTGGGCGATGAAGCGGCTCTTCTTGATTTCCTCGCGGTATTCGGCGGGAGAGGACAGCGTGTATGGCATCAGGCGGTCGCGGGCGGCGTCAGGCCGCAGCCCTTGAGGATGATCTGGATGAGGTTCTGCGTGGCCGCTTCGAAATCGTCCTTGGTCAGGCGCTTGCGGCCGGTGACACGGCAGATCTGAGTGTTGAAGTCGGCGTAGTGCTGGGTGCTGCCCCAGAGCAGGAATATAAGGTTGACCGGGTCCACCGGATCCATCTTGCCAGCGGCGATCCAGGCTTCGAACACGCCTGCGCGTCCTTTGAACCACGTGCGGTAGTCCTGATCGAAGTGCTCTGCCAGGCAGCCGCCGCCGCTGATGATCTCCATGGCGAATATCTTCGACGCGAGCGGGTTGCGCCGGGAGAACTCCATCTTGGCGCGGATGTAGCGGGCCAGGGCCTCGGCTGGGTCGTCCTCGGCGGTCAGGGTATTGAAGGTGCTGTCCCAGAGTTCCAGTTGATTGCTCAACACCGCGACGTACAGACCCAGCTTGTTGGTGAAGTAGTAGTGCAGGTTGGCCTTCGGCAGCCCTGCGCGGACGGCGATGGTGTTCATGCTGGTGCCCTTGAATCCGTGGCGGGCGAACTCTTCTTCGGCGGCGGCAAGTATCAGTTCTTCGTTCTTCTGACGGATGCGTCCGGCGGGCTTCGCGGAAGGATTCGGGCTGTGGGCGGGCACCAGTGAGGTCATAGGCTTCCAGATTCTGAGATGGGGTGGCGACAGCACTGATAACTCAGGTTGGCGTGTCCGACAAGCCAAAACTGTAGCCGTGGTCAGGTTATTCGCGGGATTTGTCACGGCTGCACCCAAATGGGGCTGGGAAGCAGCCGTTTCGCACCGTCAGGTCGTCGCCGCCAGTGCTTCCAGGAAGCTCTCCAGCACCAGGTGCGGTCGGCGCCCCTTGCGGGTGACCGAGGCCAGCGACAGGTCGTAGAACCGGTTCGTCGGCTTCAGTGCCCGCAACCGCCCCTGTTGCACCCAGAAGGTGGCGTAATGGTCCGGCAGGTAGCCGATGTAGCGCCCGGTGAGGATCAGGAAGGCCATGCCTTCGCGGTCCGAGGCGCTGGCCGTGCTGTTGAGCACCTGATAGTGGGACTGGATGTCCGCCGGTAGACGGAAGGTGGGGGCAATGGCGTCCTGCTGATTCAGGCGCTCGTCGCTCAGTTGCGCATCGTCGGCGTAGAACAGCGGGTGACCGACGGCGCAGTAGAGCAGCGAACGTTCGCTGTACAGCGGTTGGTATTCCAGGCCGGAGAGGGCCGCGGTCTGGGGTACCACGCCGACATGCAGACGACCGTCGAGCACACCTTGCTCCACCTCGCTGGGTGGCGTCATGCGGATATTGATCTGCACATCCGGCCCGAGGGTCTTCAGACGGGCGAGCGCGTTGGTGATGCGCATGTGCGGCAGCGTCACCAGGTTGTCGGTGAGGCCGATGTTCAGCTCTCCGCGCAAATGCTGGTGCAGACCATTGACCTCGGTGCGGAAGGTTTCCAGTGCCGCCAGCAACTGCATGGATGACTGGAATACCTCGCGGCCTTCCTCGGTCAGCGCGAAGCCGGCGCGGCCGCGTTGGCACAGGCGCAGGCCGAGGCGTTGCTCGAGGTCGCTCATTTGCTGGCTGATGGCCGAGCGACCGATGCCCAGCACGCTCTCGGCGGCGGAGAAACCGCCGCATTCCACCACGCTGCGGAAGATGCGCAGCAGGCGGATATCGAAATCGCTGACCTGCGCCAGCGGCTCGGGGCGGCGGCTGCTCATGGTTTAGTAACCTCTGATCTAAAGATAAGTAAAGTTGGATTTTCGTGACTTTATGCCCGTGGCAATGTCGGCAGCAAGTAGCTCGTCGTTCCTCAGAACAAGACCCATTCGAGGCCACACATGAACATGCCGCAGACCGCCCAGCTTCCTCTCGCCAGCCAGCTCAAGCTGGACGCTCACTGGATGCCGTTTTCAGCCAACCGCAACTTCCAGCGCGACCCGCGCCTGATCGTCGCCGCTGAAGGCAGCTGGCTGATCGATGACCAGGGCCGTCGCATCTACGACAGCCTCTCCGGCCTGTGGACCTGTGGCGCCGGTCACTCGCGCAAGGAAATCCAGGAAGCCGTGGCCAAGCAGCTCGGCACCCTCGACTATTCGCCAGGCTTCCAGTACGGCCACCCGCTGTCCTTCCAGCTGGCCGAGAAGATTGCCAACCTCACTCCGGGCGAGCTGAACCACGTGTTCTTCACCGGTTCCGGTTCCGAGTGCGCCGACACCTCCATCAAGATGGCCCGCGCCTACTGGCGCCTCAAAGGCCAGCCGCAGAAGACCAAGCTGATCGGCCGCGCCCGTGGCTACCACGGCGTGAACGTCGCCGGCACCGCCCTGGGCGGCATTGGTGGCAACCGCAAGATGTTCGGCCAGTTGATGGACGTCGACCACCTGCCGCATACCCTGCAGCCGGGCATGGCCTTCACCAAGGGCGCAGCCGAAACCGGCGGCGTGGAGCTGGCCAACGAACTACTGAAACTGATCGAACTGCATGACGCGTCCAACATCGCCGCCGTGATCGTCGAGCCGATGTCCGGCTCCGCTGGCGTGATCGTGCCGCCGGCCGGCTACCTGCAACGCCTGCGCGAAATCTGCGACCAGAACAACATCCTGCTGATCTTCGACGAAGTGATCACCGCCTTCGGCCGCATGGGCAAGATGACCGGTGCCGAATACTTCGGCGTGACCCCGGACCTGATGAACGTGGCCAAGCAGATCACCAACGGCGCCATCCCCATGGGCGCGGTGATCGCCAGCCGCGAGATCTACCAGACCTTCATGAACCAGGCGACGCCCGAGTACGCCGTCGAGTTCACCCACGGCTACACCTACTCCGCGCATCCGGTTGCCTGCGCCGCCGGCCTGGCCGCCCTGGACCTGCTGGAGAAGGAAAACCTGGTGCAGCAATCGGCCGAACTGGCTCCGCACTTCGAGAAGGCCATCCACGGTCTGAAGGGCGCCAAGCACGTCGTCGACATCCGCAACTGCGGCCTGGCCGGTGCCCTGCAGATCGCCCCGCGTGACGGCGACGCCATCGTGCGTCCGTTCGAGGCCGGCATGGCCCTGTGGAAGGCCGGCTTCTACGTGCGCTTCGGCGGCGACACCCTGCAGTTCGGCCCAACCTTCAACGCCAAGCCGGAAGAGCTGGATCGCCTGTTCGACGCCGTCGGCCAGGCCCTGCAGGGCGTCAACTGATGAGCCAACGCCCGCAGGCCGTGCCCACCGTGCAGGTGGATAACGACGAGGTGATCGTCACCGAGTGGCGCTTCGCCCCCGGTGCCGAAACCGGTCGCCACCGCCATGGTTACGACTATGTCGTGGTGCCGATGACCAACGGCACCCTGCTGCTGGAAACCCCGGAGGGCGACAAGCACGCCCCCCTGGTGGCCGGCCAGAGTTACTTCCGCAAGGCAGGCGTCGAACACAACGTGATCAACGCCAGCGACCACGAAGTGGTCTTCGTGGAAACAGAAATCAAGTAATGCACGGTCTGCCCCCTCTCCCTCCAGGAGAGGGCTGGGGTGAGGGAAACCACCTCCCCTGCGGACCTACCGGACAAAATGCCCTACAAGAGACCCCACCCATGAGCCTCATTCCGCACCTGATCAACGGCGAACGTATCGACGACCAAGGCCGCACCGCGGACGTGTTCAACCCGTCCACCGGCGAAGCCCACCGCATGGTCGGCCTGGCCAGCCGCGCCACTATCCAGCAGGCCATCGACGCCGCCAAGGCCGCCTTCCCGGCATGGCGCAACACCCCGCCGGCCAAGCGCGCCCAGGTGCTGTTCCGCTTCAAGCAACTGCTGGAGCAGAACGAAGCAGTCATCGCCAAGCTGATCGCCGAAGAACACGGCAAGACCCTGGAAGACGCCGCCGGTGAGCTCAAGCGTGGTATCGAGAACGTCGAGTACGCCTGCGCCGCCCCGGAAATCCTCAAGGGCGAATACACCCGCAATGTCGGCCCGAACATCGACGCCTGGAGCGACTTCCAGCCGCTGGGCGTGGTCGCCGGCATCACCCCGTTCAACTTCCCGGCCATGGTGCCGCTGTGGATGTACCCGCTGGCCATCGCCTGCGGCAACACCTTCATCCTCAAGCCCTCCGAGCGTGACCCGAGCTCCACCCTGCTGATCGCCGAGCTCTTCCATCAGGCCGGCCTGCCCAAGGGCGTGCTGAACGTGGTCAACGGCGACAAGGAAGCCGTGGATGCGCTGATCGAAGCGCCCGAAGTGAAGGCCCTGAGCTTCGTTGGCTCGACCCCGATCGCCGAGTACATCTATGCCGAAGGCACCAAGCGCGGCAAGCGCGTGCAGGCCCTCGGCGGCGCCAAGAACCACGCCGTGCTGATGCCCGACGCCGACCTGGACAACGCCGTCAGCGCACTGATGGGGGCCGCCTACGGTTCCTGCGGCGAGCGCTGCATGGCCATTTCCGTGGCCGTGTGCGTGGGCGACCAGATCGCCGATGCCCTGGTGGACAAGATCGTTCCGCAGATCAAGGGCCTGAAGATCGGCGCCGGCACCCAATGCGGCCTGGACATGGGCCCGCTGGTCACCGCCGCCGCCCGCGACAAGGTGGTCGGCTACATCGACGACGGCGTCGCTGCTGGCGCCAAGCTGGTGGTGGACGGCCGTGGCTACCGCGTGGCCGGCCATGAAGACGGCTACTTCGTCGGCGGCACCCTGTTCGACCACGTCAAGGCCGACATGCGCATCTACCAGGAAGAAATCTTCGGCCCGGTGCTGTGCATCGTCCGCGTCGGCAGCCTGGAAGACGCCATGCAGCTGATCAACGACCACGAATACGGCAACGGCACCTGCATCTTCACCCGTGACGGCGAAGCCGCCCGCCTGTTCTGCGACGAAATCGAAGTGGGCATGGTCGGCGTCAACGTGCCGCTGCCGGTACCGGTGGCCTACCACAGCTTTGGCGGCTGGAAACGCTCCCTGTTCGGCGACCTGCACGCCTACGGCCCGGACGGCGTGCGCTTCTACACCCGTCGCAAGGCCATCACCCAGCGCTGGCCGCAGCGCGCCAGCCACGAGGCTGCGCAATTCGCCTTCCCCAGCAACGGTTGATTGACCCGTTGAACGAAAAGGCCCGGCATATTTGCCGGGCCTTTTTGTTTTGATGGGTAACTGAGCGGACAGTTACTTTCCGATCTTGCGGTTGCGCACGAACAGCACCTTTCCCCCAGTCGTGGTGGTTCCACGTTCCTCGAGCTCGAAGTGTTTCGGGTTCCCCTTGATCAGGTCGCTCAACTTCTTGAACCCGTACAGGCGCGGATCGAAGTCGGTGCGGATCTTGGTGATGTTGGAACCCACAGCTGCGAGGGGAGCCCAGCCGTCTTCTTCGTCTAGCCCGTCGATGACTGTTGCAATTGCGTTCACCGGAACTTTCTGCGGCTTCACCGGGGAGGGCTTATCAGTCGATTTGGGCGCCTCGGCCGGTTGCGGCGCTGCAACGGACGGCTTGTCACCGCTGGGGGTTGGCTCAGGCAGAAGCTCGGCGCGAAGTATCTCGGTGTAGATGAACTTGTCGCAGGCCGAGACAAAGGGCTTGGGTGTCTTCTCCTCACCGAATCCGTACACGGTCAGGCCTTCTTCCCGCAAGCGCGCGGCCAGGCGGGTGAAATCACTATCGCTGGAAACCAGGCAGAAACCGTCGAAGCGCCGGGTATAGAGCAGGTCCATGGCGTCGATGATCAGCGCACTGTCGGTGGCGTTCTTGCCCTTGGTGTAGGCGAACTGCTGGATGGGCTGGATGGAGTGGTCGAGCAACACTTTCTTCCAGCTGCCCAGTTGCGGGCCGGTCCAGTCGCCGTAAATGCGTTTCACGCTGGCCACGCCGTACTTGGCGATTTCTTCGAACAGGCCCTCGATGATAGCGGCCGGCGCGTTGTCGGCGTCGATCAGAACGGCCAGGTGCTTCTGCTGGCGAGGGGCTTGCTGCTTGATGGCCATGGTTCATCCTTGGGGTAGTGAATGCCTGACCATACTGCGGACCGGTGACTGGTGCCATGGCCAGCGATGGGTCGTTTTCGTAGGGTGGCGCAAGCTTCACCGGCTCACCGACGGAGGCTGGATGCGCATGTAAAGCGATGTCCCCCTGCAAGGCTGGCAGCGGTGCTGCGGGGATTGCAGGAGTTATGTCTGGTCACCTTGTTGGGCTTAGTTTCGCTCAGCGCCAACCTATGGAGCTTGCATCTATGACCCAACAAAAAGCCCGACAGATGCCGGGCTTTTGTCGGGGGGTAGAGACTTACACCTTGCGCACGAATTCCGATTTCAGCTTCATCGCGCCAATACCATCGATCTTGCAGTCGATGTCGTGGTCGCCGTCGACCAGGCGGATGTTCTTCACCTTGGTACCGACCTTCACTACCAGGGACGAGCCCTTGACCTTGAGGTCCTTGATCACGGTGATGGTGTCGCCGTCCTGCAGGACGTTGCCGACGGAGTCCTTGATCACCTTGTCGTCGCTGACTGCCTCAGCGCCGGTGTCGGCGGACCACTCGTGGGCGCACTCCGGGCAGATCAGCATTGCGCCATCTTCGTAGGTGTATTCGGAGTTGCATTTGGGGCAGGGCGGCAGGGTGCTCACGGTTTACCTCGACGTCGGTGTCACGAAAAACCATGGATTGTATAGGGTTTTGCCATCGCCTTGCCCATTTCTGCGCGTTCGTAATGCGTTTGTATCCGCCGCTTTACCGACTTGACCATGTCAAAATCTTCTCGGGAAAAGCGGCTGCTAGTCTGGCTCCATTGATAGTGCGCGGGCCTATCCCGCATCGAGGGTGCCATGCTGCAACGTGTGTTCTGGAAGCTGATCCCCAGGAAGCAGCGCAGTTTCCTGCGTAGCCGCCTGAGCGCGGTGGATCGTCAGGTAGTGAACCGGTCGATGTCCGCCAGGCTCGGGTTGCCGCCGCAGTTCAGCCTCAATGGTTGTCTCTTCATCCACGTCCCCAAGTTCGCCGGCAACAGCGTCAGCTCGGCGCTGTTCGGCAACTGGCGGCCGGGGCATGTGCCGCTGTACTGGTACGAGCAGCAGTTCCCCGAGCACTACGCGAGGGCGTTCAAGTTCACCTTCGTGCGCGACCCGCTGGAGCGCGCCTGTTCCGCCTACAGCACATGAACCACACGTTGCAGCGGCAGTCGGTCCCGGTGCGGGAATTCTGTTCGGCGCGCACTCGGCGCATAGTGCGCCGGGTCTATGCGCGAGATTACGAGTGGTTGGGCTATGAGTGAGGCAGTCACCTGCACGTTGGCCGTGCCTGCACGGGCCAGAGCTTCGATCAAGCATCAGCGTCCACGCTGCATCTGGCTGACCGGCCTGTCCGGCTCCGGCAAGTCCACCCTGGCCAATGCCCTGGAGCTTGAGCTCAACGCCCGTGGCCTGCACACCTATGTGCTGGATGGCGACAATCTGCGCGGTGGCCTCTGTCGCGGCCTGGGCATGAGTGCCGAGGATCGTCGCGAAAATGTCCGGCGCATCGCCGAAGTGGCACGGCTGATGGTGGATGCGGGGTTGATCGTGATCGTCGCGGCGATCTCGCCTTTTCGCGCTGACCGTGAAATGGCGCGGCAGTTGTTCAATCCGGGTGAATTCTTCTCTGTGTACGTCAGCACATCGTTCGATGTTTGTGCGCAGCGCGATCCGAAAGGCCTGTACCAGGCGGCGCTGGAAGGACGTATCCGTGACTTCACTGGCCTGGACAGTCCCTACGAGCCGCCGCTGGATGCGGACTGGGAAATTGATACCGGAGCTATTTCGCTGACGTCGGCGACTCACGAGCTGCTGGGATTCGTGCTGAGCACTTGAGGCTCAGGGCGTGTCGATGGGTTCGGGAATACTCAGAACGCCGGCGTCGGTGAAGCGCCGGGTTCCCCAGAAGCCGCCGCCCAGTTTGCCGCGCAGGGCGTAGGGCACGTTCTGGAACGGATGGGTGCCGCTGAGCGTCCAGGCCTGCCGCAGGACCGAAAAGGCCGAGATGGTCACCGGAACTTCGATCAGCGTCTCGCCAAATCCCGCCACCGTCCCGCCCTTGCTGCTGACCCCGCTGGCCATGGGCAGGTCGTTCAAGTCCAGTTCCAGGGCCACGCCGTTGTAATGGATGGCGCCCTCGTTGGGGTTCTGCACGCGGAGCTTGAGGTTGAAGCGCACTTCCAACCCCTCGCCGGGAATGGGCTCCATACCTGCCAGGTCGACCTGCAACGGGTCGCGTGTACCGAAGTCGGCACAGTCCGTCAGGAGCAGCAGGGGAATCAACAGGGCGGCAAGGCCGGTGGTGCGCATGGCGTGCTTCCTGCGTGAGGTCTTGCGTTGAAGTAAAGATCAGGCCCGTGAGGGCGTGCCCACATTTTCTGTGGAGCGAGCTGTGGATATCTTCTGGATGGATTGCCGCAAGGCCCGTGCCTGGCGGGTTGGCACTGGTTGCTCGTTTCATGTGCATGCGGGGTGCAACCCTATCCGCCTGAAGGCCTGCCGCAGATACTCACGGAATCTGTGGGGCAAGCTGTGGATAGCTTTGGGGTGGATGGCTACAGGCATTGAAGTGCGCGGCTTTCAGCGTGGTGGTTGGATTTTGCTCAGGTGTCTTGAGCTGCCTGGGCTGCGGGTTGCGATGGCTCTGAAACTCGCGAGTGAACTAGCTCCCATAACGCTAGGCATGCCCCCTGCTGCAGGTCAGGTAATGCGCATAAAAACTGTGGGTCGCTCTGTGGATATCTTTGGGGTAAATGCCGCTGTGGCCCGCGGGAGATGGGCTGGAAGCGCTTGCTCGGTTTTTCGGCGTCAGTCGTATTCAGCGGCTTCGTGATCGCCCATCAGGCGGCGCTGACGTGGAGAGCAGGCGGCCAGCACGTCCGGGTTGAAGCGGAAGGCGAGGTAGGGCGAGAACTTCTGCGCCACCATGCGTTGTCCGTAATGCACCTGCAGCAGGTAGCGAGTGCGGTCGGCTGTGCGATTGCGACTGCCGGTGTGCCAGAGCTCGCTGCGAAACACCAGCACATCGCCGGCCCTGCACAGCACGGCTTCGGCCGATTTGCCGCGCCAGCTGGTTTCTCCTGTGCAGGGCTTGCGTCCGGCGCGATGGCTGCCAGGAATCACCAGAGTGGGGCAGAGGTCGGCGTCGATATCGTCGAGGTAGAGGTGCGCTGTGCATATCTGCACCGGCAGCGAGAAGGCCGGGTCAGCCAGCAGGCTTTCCGGCAGTTCCATGGCCAGATGGTCCACGTGCAGTTCGCCGCCGATAAAGCCGGGGTGGCTTCGCCAGGCGGTCATGCCGACCAGGTGGCAGTCTCCGCCGAGTGCCGCTTCGGCCAGTTCGATCACTCCGGGCAGGTCGAGATATGGCAGCCACTCCGGGCCCCGGTTGAACACGCATTTGAAGTGGTCATCCACCAGGCCGATGTAGTCCCAGTGGATGGGCTGGAGTCGGTCCATCAGTGCGCGCAGGGTGGCGATGGCGGGGCCATCGAGTATGCCAGGAAGGAGGGTGAAACCCTGGTCGTGCAACGCCCGAAGGTGGTCGGTGGTGGACATGGGGATGTCCTCTTTCGCCGGTGGGGCTACCTGTAGGGTGGACCACGCGTCACCGGTCCACCATTCGAGCCCAGGCGTCAGCCCTTGAGCAGGCCGGCAAGGCGCTGGTGTAACGGCTCGATCTCGTCTTCCGTCAGGCTCAGCAGAAAGTCGTTTCTCAGCACTTCAACCAGTTCCGCTGCGTCTTCGATCTTACGGCTTTCCACCCGGCCATCGCGATGGCGCTTGTTGAAGGTGCCGTTGGCCAGGGTCAGGCGCCACTCGCCTTCGCTGCGGGCGGTCATCAGCATCTGCCGGAACACGCTATTGGGGTGGGTGGAGGTGTACCAGTTGCGCGGGATGCAATCGACCCAGGCGTTTACCTCCGCGCCGAAGCGATAGCAGGCCGCCCAGCCGGTTTCCGCGCGGAAGTTTTCCAGCTGCACTTCGCCGGTTCCGTCGTTCTGGGGGCGCAGGCGATAGGGGAGGTTGCCAGGCATTTCACCTGCCAGGGGCACGGCGCGCCAGGGGGTGGCGGAGCCGAAGCCGACATCCGCCAGGTAGGGGCCTTCCGGAAGCAGGACGCGCAGCATCAGGTGGGAAAGCATGGTCTGCGGTGCGTCCAGCGGCAGGCCCCAGCGCACCCGGCCGCCCAGCAGTTCGATCTGGTAGCCAAGGGCGAGCAGCAGGCGCGCGAAGAGATTGTTCAGCTCGTAGCAGTAGCCACCGCGTTGGCGCTCCACCACCTTGGCGAACACCGCGTCGGCGTCGATACGGATGGGGCGGTCGAGCAGTACGTCGACGTTCTCGAAGGCCACCCGGCGCTGATGAGCAGCGATGAGCCGGTCGAGGCTGGCAAGGTCGGGCTGCTTCGCAGCGGGGATGTCCAGATGGCGCAGGTAAGACTCGGTCTGTTGCGGGTTCAGCGCGTACATGCACGAAGGCTCCATGACGATGACGCCTGGATGCTAGCAGATGCCTTCCCACTGGCGATGAACGGTAGTTTGGTGTCGTTCTTAATCAACAGGCCATGTAAAAAATAAGAAACTAACAGGTCACGAGATGACGCGGAAAATAGAGATAAATCATGCGCTTGAGGTGATCTCTGTATTTTTGGCCAGAGTCGTTCTGTCGATTTTTTTGCTCATTGCTGCTGTATTTGTTTGACATATTTTACGTCTTTGGCAGACTTCGCTTCCGTGGTATCCGCCCGGTTCACTCCGTGCCGGGCTTCGCCGTCAATAACAAAAACTCCGTCAGTCGAGACTCCTGTCTCCCAGGTTTCCGGCCCCGACGGGCGTGCCTCTGGAACAAGAACAAATGCTTATCTGGTTTGTTGCGGTATACCTGCTGGTCACCGTCGGTGTCGGTTTCTACGCCGCCACCCGCGTCAAAAACTCCAAGGACTTCGCGGCCGGCGGCCGGAGCATGTCCTTCCCCCTGGTTGCGGCGATGGTGTTCGCCACCTGGTTCGGCTCGGAAGCCGTGCTGGGCATTCCCGCAAGCTTCATCGAGGAAGGATTCGCCGGGATCATCGAAGACCCCTTCGGCTCTTTCGGTTGCCTGATGCTGGTAGGCCTGGTGTTCGCCCGTCCCCTCTACCGCATGAACCTGCTGACCATCGGTGACTTCTTCAGGAAGCGCTTCGGTCCGAACGTCGAGCTGATCACCAGCCTGGTAATCATCGGTTCCTACCTGGGCTGGGTGGCTGCACAGCTCACCGCACTGGGCCTGGTGTTCAACGTGCTGTCCGACGGCTCCATTACCACTACCCAGGGCATGCTGATCGGCACCGGTATCGTGCTGCTCTACACCCTGTTCGGCGGTATGTGGTCCGTGGCCCTTACCGACTTCATGCAGATGATCATCATCGTCGTCGGCCTGGTGTACCTGACCTGGCTGATCGGTGACATGGCCGGTGGCGCCGACGTGGTGATCAGCCATGCCGCCAGCGAAGGCAAGTTCACCTTCATGCACGGCTTCGAGCCACGGGACATCGTCGCCTTCATCGGCGCGGCGGTGACCATGATGTTCGGCTCCATCCCGCAGCAGGACGTGTACGCCCGCGTAATGTCGGCCAAGACTGAGAACATCGCCGCCCGTGCCTCCATGACCGGCGCCGTGTTCTACCTCTCCTTCTGCATGCTGCCGATCTTCCTGACCTACGCTGCATCGCTGATCGACCCGGCCATGGTGCAGAAGTGGCTGGCCGAAGACTCGCAGATGATCCTGCCGCACCTGATCATGGAGCGCACTCCGCTGTTCGCCCAGATCATGTTCTTCGGCGCGTTGCTCTCGGCCATCATGTCCACTGCCTCCGGCACCCTGCTGGCACCGTCGGTGACCTTCACCGAGAACGTGCTCAAGCGCTTCATTCCGGACATGAACGACCGTCAGTTCCTGCTGGCCATGCGTCTGAGCGTGATCGCAATGACCATTGCGACCTCGCTGTTCGCCCTGTACTCGGATGCGAGCATCTACGAGATGGTGGGCAACGCCTACAAGGTGACCCTGGTCGCCGCCGTGGTGCCGCTGTTCGCAGGTCTTTTCTGGAAACGCGCCACCACCCAGGGCGCCCTGCTGGCAATCGCCGCGGGCCTGATCTCCTGGATCTTCCTGGAAGCCACCTACGCCGAAACCGACTTCTGGCCGCCGCAACTGGCTGGCCTGCTGTTCAGTGCCCTTGGCATGTTCGTGGGCTCGATGCTGCCGCAGTTCGTGCGCAGCCGTCGCGAGTCCCTGGAGCCTGTCGCGGCCTGATAGGTCGAGAAATGAAAAAGCCCCGCCAAGTGCGGGGCTTTTTCATTGGCGGCGAATGGCTTGTAGGGGCGAACTCATTCGCCAGGCAGGCCGAAGGTCTGCCCTACGAGGCTGAATGGGGTAGCTACGCCACCCTTGGCGAATGAATTCGCCCCCACAAATCAGGCTTCAGGCCACCAGTTCGACGAAGCCGCGCAGCACCGTGAGGCCGACGAATACGGCCATGGCAATCGAGCTGTTGCGGGGCACTTCGTCGCAGAGATTTCGGTAGTTGATGGGGGCGAAGAAAAGCTTCGGCCAGCAGGCGAAGATGGCGCAGAGGGCTATCAGGGAGAGTGCGGCGAGGCCGGAGGAGAAGTCGAAGGGCTCGCTGGCGAGGATGCAGCCGATGGGGGCGGCAATCGCGATGGCGATCCAGGCGCTGGAAACCAGTTTCTCACCCCGGGTGTGCGAAGTGGCTTGGGCGCTGTCGCTGGCCATCGGAAGGTTCCTTTTCTGACTGCAGGCTGAGACTGTCGCGCATTCTCTACCCGCCTTTTCCATGGTGCAAGACAGAGGGGCCCGACATTGTGCCGGGCCCCACAGGCATCAGAAATGCACCTTGGCCAGCAGGCTGAAGGTGTTCTGGTCGGTGCCGCCGAGGATCTCGTCGCCGAGGAAGCTGTTGTCGTCGATGGCGTACTTGTTCTTCCAGTAGTCGTACTCGATGCCGACGTAGAAGTGCTTCACCGCGCTCCAGCCCATGGCCTTGCCCAGGTCGTACTTGATCTGCGGGTTGAAGTGCAGGTTGGCGTGCAGGTCATTCGGACGGTCGGAAGTGGCGTCCTTGTTGTTCCATACCCAATCCATGAACCCGTCGATCAGGATGTCCGAATTGCCCACCGGAATGGTGTAGGACCACACCGGGGTGACCTGCCACTGGCCGGACGGGCTGTTGGTGATGCCGTCGGGCTTGCGGTAGTAGAAGTTCAGCTGGAAGTAGTCGAAGCCGGGGACCTTGAGGTCGAAGCCCGGGCCGAGCAGGTAGTTCTGGTTGCGGTTCTCGCCACGCTCGTAGGTCGCGGCCAGCAGCACGTCGCTGATGGGGCCCAATTCCAGCTTCTGGTCGAAGATCTTGCCGAAGGACAGGCGCGGGGAAATTTCGCCGTAGTAGGTGTTCTTGCCGGCGTTGGCGTCTTCCTCACCGTTGTAGTTGATCTGGTCGACGAAGATGAACAGGTCACCGAAGGTCCAGCCGCTGGCGTGCTCGAAGGTGAAGGTCTGCTGGATTTCAGGGTTGATCTCGAAACCCTTGCCGTAGAGGTAGGTCAGGCTGTTGTCCTGCCACAGCAGGGGGCCGTCGGCCAGGGCGTTGCCGGCCGCCAGCAGGCCACCAGCGAGCATCAGGGAGGAAAAGACGCGGTTCATCGGGTATTGGCTCCAGTGGTTTTAAGCTGTGTCTATCTGCGTAGAACTTGTCTGATTGGTCAGGTATGCCGGGCAGCAAAAAGAGCGCCAGGGTGCTCTGGGCAAACGACCGGGCGCGCGATTATCGGGTGAAGGCGAGGTTTTTCAAGCGGTTGTACGAGGTTCGCGGTGATTTCCCGACTGCTGGAAGCTGACCAGGTGCACAACTCTGGGGATGAATCTGACCGTGTGGGCGGTTTTGCCTTGAATTGGGGCGGCAGGGGGGCCATGTCTTAGGGGGGCCACGTTTCACCGGTCCACCATTCGGGGCGGGCATGGCGCCGCTGGTGGATGGAGAAGCGCTATCCACCCTACTGGGCTTGTGAGATTGAACGTCGGCTTGCTGAGCGTTGGGCCAATGCCAAACAAAAAAATCCCCCAGCCGCCCGACGCGACTGGGGGGAACTGGCGCTGAGCGATCAGCGTACGGTGATGTTGCCGGTGCGCACGCCTCCGAAGGTGGAGCGCACGGTGACCCCGGGGCTGGCGCTGGGGACGATAGCGGAGGAGTTATTCACCGACAGCTTCCAGCGGCCGTTCGCCGCCGGCGTGGCGGTGCCCAGCAGAGCGGTGCCTTGGGTACTGGTGACCTCGATGCGGATCTGGTTGTTCTGCGGCCGCGAGGTGGTGCCCTGGATATCCCAGGAGTAGCGGTTGTTGGAGCCCGCCTTCACTTGCGCCTGAGTGATCGCCAGGCTGTCGGCCGCCACGGCCGGGTTCACCGTCACGGTTACCGTTGCTGCCGACGAGGTGGCGCCGATCGAGTCCCGCGCCTGGTAATTGAAAGTGGTGGTAAAGGCGGTGGTCACGCTAGCCGGCGGGGCATAGGTCACCGTGGTGCCGTTGGTGTTGGTCGTACCGAGTCCTGTCGGCGGCTGGGTGAGGTTCACCACCGTCATCGGGTTGGCTTCCGGGTCTGCGTCATTGGCCAGCACATTGATCGTCACCGGTGCGCCGGCGCTGGTGGTCGCAGTGTCGTTGGCGACCACCGGCGGCAGGTTCGGTCGGACGGTGATGGTCACCAGGGCGGGGGCGGACAGGGCGCCCAGGTTGTCACGGACCTGATAGGTGAAAGTCTCTGTCTGGGTGTTCGCGACCTGGGGCGGCGGGGTGTAGATCACCGCACCGGTGCCGCTCTGTACCAGGGTGCCGAAGGTGACGCTGCCAAGGCTGGCGATGGACAGCGGCAGATTGCCGTCCGGGTCGCTGTCGTTGGCGGTCAGGGCCAGGGTCACAGTCACGCCGGCGGTCGTGCTGCCGCTGTCCGGGTTGGCCACGGGTGGCTGATTGGCCGGTTGGGTAACGGGGCTGCCTTCGATGACCACGAACTCCGTGTCGCTGCCGCCAGCGGCCGATTTCACCGTGACCTTCGCCGGGGGCTGCTCGATGCCGACGGCTACCAGGCGCTGGATCACACCGCTGACCGGCAGCAGGCGGCCGAAGCCTTCAGCGGCCATGGACGGAATTTCCACTTCGTCACTGGAGCGCGCCTCTACCGTCAG
Organism: Pseudomonas sp. DY-1; assembly: GCF_003626975.1. NCBI lineage: Bacteria > Pseudomonadati > Pseudomonadota > Gammaproteobacteria > Pseudomonadales > Pseudomonadaceae > Pseudomonas > Pseudomonas sp. DY-1. Next base: position 5,013,318 of record NZ_CP032616.1, read on the forward strand.
CGTCTTGTTCGGCCAGGAATAGCGCGCCTGGCTGATCTTGACGATATCGGTCAGTGGCTGGGTCAGGGTGGTGGCCGAGGCGTTGGTGTCTGTTGCGGTGATCAGCACGAAGGGCGGCAGGTTGGCCGGGGCCAGGTCCTGGCCGAAGAACAGCCCGCTGCCATCGCCGGTCATCTCGAACTGGCAAGGCGACGGCGGGTCACCCACCAGGTCGACGCTTTCGCGGAAGCACAGCGTTGCGCTGGCGCTGGAGTTGGCGAACACCGATATCCAGGTGCGCTGGGCGTCGCGGCTGTACGTGGCGCGGTCGACACCGACCTCGCTTGCGACGCCACCGGTGAAGAGCTTGCCGGACAGATTGAACAGGTCGGTCTGGATGGAAAGGCCATTGGGGCCGTCGATGCGCACGAAGTTGGTTCCGAAGGGACTGCCGGTTACCGCTTCGGTCAGGTTGGGGTCGCCGATGAAGGTTTCCAGTTCACCGGTCTCCGGGTTGGTTTCCTGGATGGGGCCTCCGGCTCGTGTCAGGAACGGGCCGATGTTCCCTGCCAGGGCACCGCTGAAGTTGCCGGGGGCGCCGATGCCAATGTCGCGGGTGATGTTGATGGCGCGACGCCCGGGCGCGGTAACGTTGAAGGTGTCCACGCCATAGGGATGGGTGACGGTATAAGTGCCGGCCACCGGCACCGTGGCGCGAATGCGGATGCGCGCGAAGCTCTGCTGGTCGCCCTGCCGCGGCACGCCGCCGGCGAAGGCCGCCTCGATGCCGGCCACATAGACATCCAGCTGCAGTCCGTTGCCGGGATCGTCGATGCTGGTTTCGGCGAGCATCCAGAAGCTTTCATCCGGGAAGTTGCCGGGGAAGGCCACGGGTTTGGTCTCGTCGAAGATGCCTGGGTTCGGCAGCAGGGTGCACATGAAATTACCCGGAGCCCGCGTGCTGAGGGTCTTGGACAGGCAAAGCTCCAGCGGCGTGCCCTGGGTGTCCTGATACCAGCGTGGGAAGTAGCCGCTGGCAGCGGTGTACGGACCGGGGTCCACCGCAGCCAGTTGCGCCTCGGCAACCGGGGCGCCGATAAGCACACCCAGCAACAGGGTGAGTATTCCTGGCCATTTGAACATGACTGCCTCCGTTCACTCGCCTGGGGCGGGTGAGTGTTGTTCTCAGGGGAGAATCAGGACTTCTTCGGTATCGGAACCGCCATTGGCCGAGCTCACATGGACGCTCGCCGGTGGAATGACGCCGGCCGGGAGATCCAGGTGTCCGGCTACCAGCGGGCCAAGTCCCTCCACTGTGAGCACCGGCTGGTCGGCCTGGTCGCTGGAGCTGGCGTCCACCGTCAGGCGGCCGGTGCCCAGGCTGTACTCAGCGCGGCTGATGGTTACCAGGTCCACCAGCGGCGCGGTCTTGGTAGCGGCCGTGCTGCCGGGGATGGCCACGCTGTTGTCGGCGATGAACGACACGCTTCCATTGGCCGTCGGGGTCGCTGCGGACTGGCCGTACCAGGCACCGGTGGCGCTGCCCAGCATGGCGCCGCTGGCAACGGCGGTATCGGTGTAGCGCACGGTGGCCGGGGCGGGTGGGGCCAGGGTGAAGAAGTCCTGCTGGGCGGTGCCGTCGGTACCGCCAGTGGAATAGGTCGCGCGTTCGACGATCAGGGGCGTCGGCAACGGCACCTGGGACAACTTGCCGGAAATGGCGAACTGCCGCGTTTCCGCGCGCAAGCCGTTGGGGCCTTCTATACGCACGAAATTGGTCCCGAAGGGGCTGCCAGTGACTTCTTCCAGCACGTTCGGGTCGCCGATGAAGGACTCGGGCAGGCTGGTGACCGGGTTGACCTCCACATAGGGTCCGTTCACCGAGCGCAGGAAGGGCCCGACGTCACCTTTCAAGGCCCCGCTGAAGTCGCCGGGCGTGCTGATGCCGATGTCGCGGGTCAGGTTGATGGCGCGCGTCCCGGGGGCATCCACATCGAACACTTCCACGCCGTAGGGGTGAGTGACGGTGTAGGTGCCAGCCACCGGTACGGTCACCCGGATACGGATTCGCGCGAAGCTGATCTGGTCGCCCGCTGCAGGCAGACCACCCCCGAAAGCCGCTTCCAGTGCGGAGACATAGATCAGGTCGATGCCGGTGGCCGCATCGGTGATGACGGCATCGCCGGTGAACCAGAACGCCTCGTCCGGGAAGTTGTCGGGAAAGGCGACCGGCTGGGTTTCGTCGAATACACCCGGGTTGGGCAGCAGGTTGCACATGAAGGAGCCGGGGACGCGGGTGCTCTGTGCCTTGGATAGACAGAGATCGAGGGCGCGGCCATGGGTGTCCTGATACCAGGCCGCGAAGAACCCGTTGGCCTCGGTAGTGGCTGTCTGGTCGACCGCATAGAGACCGGCCTTGGTCGGGACGACCGTGAGTCCGAGCAATAGTGGGAGCGCGAGTTTCGGCAGTGCGTTGTGCATGGTGTTGCCCTTCCAGTCGATGAACTTCGCCGTTTGTCAGGCTCCGATAGGCCGGGGGCCCGTCGTTGACCAGGAAAGGGCGCAAACCCCATGCCAGAGCGGTTCGGCCGCTCTGGCATGGGGGCGACGTCTGAAACATCTTGAAAAGAGTCGTCGGGAGCTTTCGCCGGAGCTGGGGATTGGCACCCCAGAAGTGGGGGAAAAGTGGGTGGCGAAATGGGGAATTTCCGGCCGTACCGTTCGGCGACCGCTGAACGGTACGGCCGCGAATCACGGGGCCTGCGCTATAACTACCCGCAGTCGGCGCAGGAGTTGCCGGCCCGGCCGGAGGCACCTTTTCACGCCCGCCTTGCGAGCGATCCGACGGTCACACTAGGGGAGGTTTCGATGAAGATGGCGCTGGTGACCAAGCCCTTCAATCTGTTCCGCTGGTTCTCCCTGGTGAGCCTGGTGATCATCCTCGCGGTGGCCATCCTGCTCGGCTCGGCGGCGACCCGCTTCCTCATGCGCGAGAGCATCGACCGCGATGCCATGCTCAGTGCCCAGTTCATCAAGTCCATCGCCGATGTCGAAGTCATCCACGGCAACTTCTCCCCCGGCCTGACCCTGGGCGAGTTCCTCGACAAGCGCGTCGATGGCGCGCGCCTTGGCGTCTCCCATGAACAACTGATCAAGTCCCACGAAGAGTTCTTCGACCACATCGTGCGCCTGCCCGATGTGCTGCTGGCCAACGTCTATGCGCCCGACGGCGTGGTGATCTGGTCGACCAATCCGAAGCTGGTGGGTGGGCATTCTCTGGAGCGCGCCAAGCTCAGTGAGGCGGTCAGCAGCGGCAACACAGTGACCACCGAGCATCACGGCCCCGATGCCTGCCCGGCGGAAGACTATTTCATGCGTGTGCCGCACAGCCTCTACCTGGAAAGCTTCATCCCGCTGCTGGACAGCCGGGGCGAGGTGCTCTCGATCATTGAGATCTACAAGGAACCGGTGGATCTGATCGCCCGCATGAACCGCGGGCTTGTGCTGCTGTGGATCGCCACGGCAGTGGGCGGAGCGGTGATCTACCTCAGCCTGTTCTGGTTCGTGCGCCACGCCTCGCGCCTGGTGGACGACCAGCAGCGGCAACTGGTGGAGAACGAAACACTGGCCCTGCTCGGCGAGATGTCCACAGCGGTTGCCCACAGCCTGCGCAATCCGCTGGCATCCATCCGCTCCAGCGCCGAGCTGGCGCTGGAGGTGGATCCGGGGCCGCTGCACAAGAACCTGGGCGACATCATTACCCAGGTGGATCGCATGTCGAAGTGGGTGCGCGAGCTGCTGCTGTCAGCCCGCCCGCTGGCCGGCGACCAGGAGCCGGTGGACCTCACCAACGCCCTGGAGGAAACCCTCGCCGCCTACGAGCCACAGATTCGCCACGCCGGCATCGAGGTCGACTGGCAAACCCGGCAGGCCCCCAAGGTGGTCAGCCATCCGGTACTCCTGCAACAACTGCTCGGCAGTGTCCTTTCCAATGCCATCGAGGCCATGCCGCGCGGCGGTCGCCTGGCCATCTGCCTGGAACCCGATGCGCGTCGCCATCTGCTGACCCTGACCGTCAGCGATACCGGCAGCGGCATGTCGCCGGCCATGCTGGAGATGGCCTTCAAACCTTTCCACACCACCAAGCGTGGCGGTCTGGGCGTCGGCCTGGTGCTGGTGCGCAAGATCGTCGAGCGCTTTGGTGGAGCAGTCAGCATCGATAGCCGGGAGAACGCCGGCACCAACGTGCACCTGACCTTCAGGGCCACGGCAGGGGGATAACAAAAATGGGCAACAGCATTCTGATTGTCGAAGACGACGAAATCCTGGCCGACAACTTCTGCACCTACCTGCAACGGCGTCAGTTCGACGTCATGGTCTGCAGCTCGGCCGAAGAAGCGCTGCCGATCATCGAGGCGCAGCATCCGGACCTGGTCCTCACCGACTACTGCCTGCCCGGCATGAGCGGTTGCGACCTGATCAGCCGTGCCCGCGCGATGGACGAACAGCTCAAGGTCATCATGATCACCGGCCACGGCAATGTGCAGGGCGCGGTAGAGGCCATGAAGGCTGGCGCCAGCGACTACCTGACCAAGCCGGTGGCGCTCGCCGAGCTCAAGCTGGTGGTGGACAAGGTGCTGGAAGCGCGGCGACAGGAACAGCGATTGTCCTTTTACCAGCAACGTGAAGCCCAGGACTCCGGGCTCACCGGACTGATTGGCGATTCCGAACCCATGCGCACCATGAAGGACATGGTGCGCCAGGTGCTCGGTGCCGAAGAGCGCATGGCCGGGGAAGACCTGCCAGTGGTACTGGTCGAGGGTGAGACGGGTACCGGCAAGGAGCTGGTGGCTCGCGCGCTGCACTTCGACGGCGCGCGCAGCAAGGGCCCTTTCGTCGAGTTCAACTGCGCCTCGATTCCCTCTCACCTGCTGGAAGCCGAACTCTTCGGCCACGAGAAGGGCGCCTTCACCGACGCCAAGGACCGTCGCGTGGGCCTGGTTGAAGCTGCTGACGGCGGCACCCTGTTCCTTGATGAGGTGGGCGAGATCGACCTGCTGCTCCAGGCCAAGCTGCTCAAGTTGCTGGAGGACCGCACCATTCGTCGCCTGGGTTCGGTGCGCGAGCGCAAGGTCAACCTGCGCATCATCAGCGCCACCAACTGCAACCTCGAACAGATGGTCCAGGAGGGCAAGTTCCGCCGCGACCTGTTCTTCCGCCTGCGCATCATCACCATCAAGGTGCCGCCACTGCGCGCCCGTGGCGACGACGTCCTGACCTTGGCCGAACATTTCGTCGCCCAGCATGGCAAACGCTATGGCAAGCCGGGGCTGCGTTTCAGCGCAGAAGCCAAGTCCGTGCTCAAGGGCTACAGCTGGCCGGGAAACGTGCGCGAACTGCGCAACATGCTGGAGCAGACCGTGCTGCTGGCGCCGGGCAACCTCATTGGCCCGGACCAGCTCACCATCTGCCGTGGCCTGCTGGCGGGCGCCGGCGTCACCGAAGCGGCGATGCCGCAGATGGCCAGCAGTCCGCTGGGGCTGGAAGACGAGAACATGAGCCTGTCCGACGCCGAGCGTGACCTGGTGGTGAAGGTGCTGGGCAAGACCGACTGGAACATCTCCAAGTCCGCCCGCATGCTCGGCCTGACCCGCGACATGCTGCGTTACCGTATCGACAAGCTGGGCCTGGAACGGCCCGACCGGCAGCAACATTGAAATCCTCCCCGATTCAGGGGTTTCCCCCGACCAAGGTCGGGGGATCAATGTCTGGTGAAACTTCCGCGCCGATCTAGACTCTAGAAATCATCGACCCAGCCGGGTCGATGCAGCCTTGGCTCGGAACGTGCAAGGATGCAAGTAGCGGTCAGCCTGGCCGCCGTCCGATCTCCTGACAGGGGAGCAGCCGCAGTGTCGAAGAAAGTATTGATAGTCGACGATGAAGAAATCCTCGCCGGGAACTTCCAGACCTACCTGGAAATGCTCGGTTGCGAAGTGCGCACCGCCGCCAACGGTGCCATCGCTCTGGAAGTCGTGGTGAACTTCAAGCCCGACTTGCTGGTGCTCGATTATCGCTTGCCGGACATGACCGGTTTCGATGTCTTCGATGCCATCCGCACCCTGCACAGCTGCGAAGCGGTGCTGATGACCGCACATCCCAGCATCGAAGTGTGCAACCGCGCCATCGAGCGCAAGATCGACATCATCCTGCTCAAGCCTTTCCCCCTGCATGAGTTGGGCAACGTGGTGCTGCATGGCCTGCCTACCGGCGCCCTGCGCGAGTCCCCGAGCGAACCGTCGTCCCAGATGGAACGTCGTCGTGGCGGCGAAGTGAATTTCCCGCTGAAGCTGTATGACGGCGCCTGGGTACTTTCCGATCGCCGCCGTCCCGCGGCAGGCTCCGAAGAACCCGTGAAGCAGGTCAAGAAAGGTACCTGACGTCGCCGGTTCAAGAAGAAGCGCAGGCTTGGTCCTGCGCTTTGTTTTTTCTGGCTGGACTCCGCTTGGTGGACGAGGTGCGTGCCGGTTGCGGACGAGCCAACCGCAGGGAACGTGCGGAGGAAAACGCCCTTTTATCCACCATCGGTGCTGGACCGAAGCCTGCCTGGTCGAACGGACCGCGACGGGGTCGCTGCGCGGCCTTTGGTGAATGAATTCGCCCCTACCAGCACGCGCGGATCACTGGATGCTGGATGCCAGCTCGAAGATCGGGATGTACATCAGGATCACGATCACCCCGATGATCAGCCCGATGAAGGTCATCAACAGCGGTTCGAACAGACGCACGAACCATTCGATCCAGCGGCCGGTTTCCTCGTCATGGAAATCGGCCGTGCGCTCCATCATCTCCCCGAGGTTGCCGGACTGTTCACCGGCCCTGAGCATGCGCAGCGATACCGGCGTCGACAGCCCATGCTCTTCCAGCGCGCGTGACAACGACTGCCCTTCGCGAATGCGCGCGGCGGCCTGGTCCAGCCTCGGGCGCGAGGCGGCGCCGAGCAAGCCGCGCACCATCTCGATGGCGGTGAGGATGGGGATCCCGCCCTGCAGCAGGATGCCCAGGGAGCGATAGAAACGCGCCAACTCATAGACCTGGATGCGCTCTCGGATCGCCGGTAGTCGCTCTATCTGCCGGCCAAGGGCGCGGCGCACGCTCTCCTGGCGCAGCAACAGCACAAGGGCCACCAGGACCAGCGCGGCGCCGCCGAACACCTCCGCCTGATGCGAGTGCAGGAACAGGCCGCTGTGCAGCAGGACCCGGGACAGCCAGGGCAGGTTCGAGCCCAGGCCTTCGAACACCAGGCTGAAGCGCGGCACCACATAGCCCACTAGGAACAGCAACACACCGCAGCCGACCATGAACAACAGCACCGGGTAGACCGAGGCACTGATGATCTTCTGGCGCACCTCATCCATCCGCGTGCGATAGGCCACGTAGCGGCCGAGGGCGTCACCGACCGCGCCGGTCTTCTCGCTGGACTGCACCAGCGCGACGTAGAGCGCAGGAAATACCGACGGGAACTGCGCCAGGGCCTGGGACAGCGACTTGCCCTCATAGAGCAGCCGCACCAGGGCCCCCAGCACCTTGCGCGCCTGCAGGTCGGCTTCCTTCTCCGCCAGGCTCTCCAGCGCATCGATCAGCGACAGGCCGGCGTTCAACAACGTGGTCAGTTCCTGGCTGAACAGCAGCAGCGGAAACGCCTCACGGCGCCGCCAGTTCTGCAGCGACCAGCCGCGTTCGGCCTGCAGGGCCAGCACCCGCAATCCCTGGGCTTCGGCCTGGCGACGGGCGTCGTCCTGGCTTGCCGCCTCCACCACCAGGGCGACTACCCCGGCCTGGGCGCGTACCGCCTTCACCTGGAAGCGCATGGCGGTCACTGCCAGCTGGTGACTTCGGCGTTCTCGCCGTCGCCGCCAGGCTGGCCGTCCTTGCCCAGGGTGAGCAGGTCGAAATCGCCGTTCTCACCGGGAGCGCGATAGACATAGGCGCGGCCCCAGGGGTCCTGCGGCACTTCCTTCTGCAGGTAGGGACCGCCCCAGCGCGGCTCGTCGGACGGGGCGCTCACCAGTGCCGTCAGGCCCTGCTCGGTGCTGGGGTAGCGGCCCACCTCCAGGCGGTAGATATCCAGGGCCTTCACCAGCCCCTCGATCTGCGCCCGGGCCACCTTGGTTTCCGACTTGCCCAGCTGGTTGAAATACTTCGGTGCCACAATGCCGGCCAACAAGCCAAGCACCACCAGCACCACCAGGAGTTCGAGAAGGGTGAAGCCCTGTTCGGGTCGACGAAGCATCTTCATGGGAGCCTCCGCTGCGGGTCACTGCGTATGGCTATGCAAGAGCTATGCACGACAGACGGGCGAGGGGGGCGACACATCGCCGGACCGACCTTCCGGCACGTGCTTTGCTGACGGAACAGCACCGAGCAACCCCAAGGGCTCCGGCCCCGCAGGGAGAGAACAATGATCAGAGTGCCCGTCCTGGTGCTGTCCAGCATCCTTGCAAGCAGCGCGTTCTGCGCCCATGCCGACATCTTCCGGGTTGTCTCGGCGGACGGCAGCATCACCCTCACCAACATCCAGCGCAGTGATCGCAAACTGGTTCGCGTGGCCCGTGAGAAACCCTTGCTGGCCAAGGCCCCAAGCCTGGTCCAGCCGATCCGCAAAGGTAAGACCAAGGCCCCGCGCTACGCGCTGATCGTCGCCCAGGCGGCCTTCGACTACGAACTGCCGGCGGAGCTGTTGCACGCGGTGATTCAGACCGAATCCAACTACGATCCTTCCGCCCTCTCGCCCAAGGGCGCTGCCGGCCTGATGCAGTTGATGCCCGACACCGCGAAGGACCTGGGCGTGCAGGACGTGTTCGACCCGGCCGCCAACGTGCGTGGCGGCGCGCGCTACCTGAAGCGCCTGATGACGATGTTCGACAATGACCTCTCCCTTGCCCTGGCCGCCTACAACGCGGGTCCCGGGACCGTGCTCGCCTATGGCAGTGCCATTCCTCCCTACCCGGAAACCCAGCGCTACGTGCCCAGTGTCCTGGGTCACTACCAGCGCCTCCAGGCCGACGCAAAACGACCCCGCTAGTGGGGAAATTCCCCAGATGCGGGGGCGTTTTCCTGCGAATCCTTCACCGCCATCACCCCGATTCCATAGTCCTGTGGGAGCGAATTTATTCGCGAATGAGTTCGCTCCCACAGGAATTGCATTCGGGCCATGGATTCTTCTGTGGGGGCGACTTCAGTCGCTGAACAGGCCGGCGCTGAATCGAACTCCGCCTGGTGGACGGAAAAGCGTCGTCCACCCTACGAGGTGCTGGCCGATTGCGAACGAGTTCGCCGCAGGGTGCGTAGGGGGGATAACGCTCTTTTTATCCTGCCCCCACGCACTCCATCACGATTGAAATCACCCTTCACGAATCACTCCACGCCCCATCGCCCCCACCCCGTAGAAACCGGGGAATTGGGTGGGAATCGGGTGGGGGAAATACTGGCAATTCCCCCATTGGCGATTGCAACTATCTGATTTTAAAGGCCTTGCTCTGATGGCACAGGCATTGCTCGATCAGTCCTGCCCTCTCTTGGCATCCGTGCACCTGATACCGAGGTCAGCCAAATGAAACGGACTTACCCTTCGCGCAGTGCAAACCCCATTTCCGATGGTGCCCCGAGGGCATCTCTTTATCTGGGCGGCGTCTTCCTGTTGCTGGGCGCGCTCTTCTCCACCGAGGAGGCACGGGCGGCCGTGCAGTGCCAGCGAAACCTCGTGGCCAATGTCGTGGCCCTGGATCAGCCATTGATGTTCAACCGCCTCGGTGCCCAGAACATCAACGGCATGATGTTCGCCCTGCGTCGTGACGTGGTGGACCGGAACGAAGTGCCGCTCACCCAGGGCGGCGCGGCAGTGCCCGGCGAGGTGGCGCTGCGTCCGGACAAGCGTCCTCGCCCGCTGGTGCTACGGGTGGCCGCAGGCGACTGCCTGACCATCAACCTGCAGAACCTGCTGGCCTACCAGGCCAACCCCAACAATCCCGAAGACCCGCTGTTCAAGAAAGACGAGCAGGTCGCCGACCGTCATGTCGGTTTCCAGGTCAACGGCATGCAGGCGGTCAACGACATTGGCGACATCGCCACCAACGCTGGCCGCAACCAGAACAACCTGGCCCCGCCGGGTGGCAGCCGCACCTACACCCTGTATGCCGAGCGCGAGGGCGCTTTTGCCGCCACCAGCTACGGCGCCACCTTTGGTGGTGAAGGCACCGGCGGCAACACCGCCAACGGCCTGTTCGCCCAGGTGGTGGTGCTGCCCAAGGGCGCCCGCACCTACCGTAACGTGATCACCGAAGAAGAAATGCGCCTGGCCACCACCGGACGCACCCCGGCCGGCCAGCCGATCATCGACTACGAAAAACGCTATCCTCAGGCTGCGCCCTGGAACGAGGAAGGCAAGGCCGGGCTGCCGGTGATCGCCATGATGGACAACGGCGAGATCATCTCCAGCGACACCGATGCCGTGGTCATGGGCCCCAACCCCGATGGCACCTTCCCGCAGAACACCTACCCGCTGGAAAGCTACGGCAAGCGCAACCCGGCGCTGCCCAATCGCCTGGAACCCTTCCGCGATTTCTCGTCCGTGTTCCATGACGAAAACGCCGTGGCCCAGGCCTTCCCCGGCTACTGGAATGACCCGGTGTTCGGCCATGTGCTGGAGCCGACCCGCGACTCCTTCATGATCAACTACGGCGCTGGCGGTATCGGTGCCGAGGTGGTGGCCAACCGTCTTGGTGTCGGCCCGATGCATGACTGCCTGTCCTGCGCGTACGAAGAGTTCTTCCTCAGCGCTCACGCCGTCGGCGATATCGCCATGCAGGTGGACGTACCGGCCAACGTCGGCCTGGAAGCCATCCTGCCTGGCCAGGTACCGCCGGAAGGCACCACCGGGGTGAAGGCCACCATGGCACTGTTCCCGGCCGAGCCGTCCAACGTCGCCCACAGCTACATCGGCGATGCCGTGCGCTTCCGCAACACCCATAACGGCTACGAGCAGCATGTATTCCATCTGCACGGCCACCAGTGGCTGTTCAACCCCAATGACGACAACTCCGACTACATCGACGCCCAGGGCATCGGGCCGGGTTCGGGCTACACCTACGAAATCGCCAACGGTGGCTCCGGCAACCGCAACCGCACCTCGGGCGATGCCATCTACCACTGCCACTTCTACCCGCACTTCGCCCAGGGCATGTGGGCCATGTGGCGCATCCACGATGTATTCGAGGAAGGCACCCGCCTGGCGGTATCCGAGGAAGGCGACGACGGTTATCACAAGAAGGCCTTCGAACTGCGCAGCGGCCTGCCTGCACAGGGCGCCCGCGCCCTGCCGGATGGCGAAATCGTCGCCGGTACACCGATTCCCGCTATCGTCCCGCTGCCGGGCAAGGCCATGCCGCCCATGCCGGGCAAGGTCACGGTGGTCGCCAAGTACGGCGAAGAACTGGTGGCTGCGAACGACGATGACGACGAGCACGAAGAGGGCGATGACGATTCGAACCACGAACCTGAACGCAAGGCCGTGGGCTCGGTGGCCCTGGTGGACCGCAGCGAGGCCAACCGCAACGCCGACGGCACCCTGAAAAACCCGGGCTTCCCGTTCTGGATCGGTGGTATCGAAAGCACCGTTGGCCAACGCCCCAGCACTCCGCCACTGGACATGCTCGACACCGCCAGGGCCCAGAGCCTGCGTGATTCGGGCAATGCCCTGTGGGCAAACATCGACCCGGCCCAGGCCGGTGGCTGGGACGGCGGCCTGCCGCGCCACACCCTCGACGGTGTGTCCGCTGGCGGTGAGGCCGAAGTGGTCACCAGCGCCCTGGACTTCTCCAAGGTGGTCCACCGCGCCAAGGCCGTGTTCATCCCGGAAGAGGGGACCGACGTCGAACAGTCGGTCATGGCCTTCCACGCCAAGGCCAGCCACCCTAGCTTCGCCGTGTCGCCCAGCGGCGCCGTGCAGGCGAAGAACTTCCGCACCAACGGCAGCCTGCCGGTGGGCGGTGCGCCGTACTACGAGCCGTGCATGGACGACACCGGCAAGCGCCTGATCCAGGCCTCCGCAGTCGGTCGCTACAACAGCGGCGACACCATCAACGGCCAGTCCTTCACCGGCAGCTCGGCCTACACCGCCGACCGCCCGCGCGTCTACAAGGGCGCCAACATCCAGTTCGACGCCGTGTTCAACAAGGTTGGCTATCACTTCCCGCAGACGCGCATCCTCGCGCTCTGGGAAGACGCCTGGCCGGTGATCAACAAGCAGCAGCCGCCGGAACCGCTGGTGATGCGGATGAACACCTTCGACTGCACCATGTACCAGCACACCAACCTGATCCCGGCGGTGTACGAGCTGGACGACTACCAGGTGCGCACCCCCACCGACATCATCGGCCAACACATCCACCTGCCGAAGTGGGACCTGACCGCGGCCGACGGCTCGGCCAATGGCTGGAACTACGAGGACGGCACCCTCTCGCCGGCCAGCGTGGTGGAACGCATCCACGCCATCCGCGAGTACAACCACTGCGTCGACGCCGACCCGCGCGACGGTTCCCAGGAGTGCCCGGTGGCCAGGCAGCACCCGTATTTCGGCCAGTTCGGCCGCGCTGACTGGCTGGGTGCGCGCACCACCCTGCAGCGCTGGTTCGCCGACCCGCTGATCAATACCTACAACGTCGACCGCGGTCTGGGGAACATCTTCACCCACGACCACTTCGGCCCGTCCACCCACCAGCAGCTCGGCCTCTACGCCACCGTGCTCACCGAGCCGGCCGGCTCCAGCTGGTACCACGGCGAAACCGGGCAGCCGCTCTACAGTGGACGCCAGGACGGCGGCCCGACCTCCTGGCAGGCGGTGATCGCCACCGGCGACCTGGATGGCGACGGCAAGAACGACAGCTTCCGCGAGTTCTTCATGGAGTACAGCGACTTCCAGCATGCCTACGAGGCGGGCGTCTACGTCGGCGCCGGTCCTGACGGCATCCCGGATGCCGGCGCCTATCCGACCTCAATGGACAGCTTCCGCTACGCCATCAACCCTCCCGTGCGCCAGTCCGGTTCGAACCTCTTCGAGTCGGTGCGTGAGGCTGCTGGCGGCCAGGTCCTGGGCTGCCCGAGCCGTCCTTGCCCGCAGGCGATCTCGGTGGATGACCCCGGCATGTTCGTCGTGAACTACCGCAACGAGCCTGTGGGCCTGCGCATCTTCGACCCCAACAAGGTGGCCCCGGACGGCAAGCCCGGCATGCAGGCCGACGGCCTGGCGGGCGATCTCGCCTATGCCCTGCAGACCCGTACCGATCGCGCCATTCCCGCGCTGAACCTGGCGCCCAGCGCCATCAGCTCGGCCACCGGCCCCACCGGTGCCAGCACCGCGTTCCCGCCCCACATCAACTTCGGCGGCGATCTGCCGGGCGACCCGTTCACTCCGTTGCTGCGGGCATACTCCGGCGACAACGTGCGCCTGCGCATGCACGCCGGTGGCCATGAGGAGGAGCACAACGTCACCCTGCACGGCGTGAAGTGGCTGCACTCGGGCACCGGTTTCGGCAACAGCGGCAACTCGGGATGGAAGGCTTCGCAGATGGTTGGCATCTCCGAGCAGTTCGGCTTCGTCGCCCCGGTGACCATGATGTCCGGCAACACCACCTATGAGGCTGCCGACTACCTCTACAACATGGATGCCTCCATCGAGGGCTACTGGAACGGCATCTGGGGCGTGATGCGCAACTACACCCAGCCGCGCACCGACCTGTTCGCCCTGCCGAACAACCCGCGCCCGGTCTCGTCGCGCAACACCACCCAGTTCGATGGTGTGTGCCCACGTACCAGCCCCAACCCCAATGGCATTGGTACCCGCACCACGGTGCAGCGCAATTACGAGATCGTCGCGGCGCTCGCCAACGACATTCTCGGCAATCCGCTGGGCCTGACCATCGGCGATCCGGCCGGGGCGGGCATGCATGCCGGCGGGCCGCTCAACCCGCAGGGTGGCACCCTGGTGTTCAACGCGCGGCCGGTGACCATTGCGCAGGCAACGGTGATCGACGAGGAAGACGGCGAGGTGTTCACCATCGGCGGCCAGTCCGGCCCGCTGCATGACCCGACCGCCATCCTCTATGTGCGCAAGGCCGACCTGGACCCGCTCACCGGCAAGCTGAAGCCCGGCGTGCCCGTCGAGCCGCTGGTGCTGCGCGCTGCCGCTGGCGACTGCGTGAACATCACCCTGGAAAACCGCCTGCCGCAGACGATGCCTGACCTGCCGACCTACGCGGTGATGCAGGGCCTGGTCAAGCGCGACCGCAACAGCGCGCAGGGTCCAACCACCTTCAACAACAACATGATGCGGCCCTCCAGCCATGTCGGCCTGCACACCCAGTTGTTGGCGTACGACATCACCAAGTCGGACGGTTTCAACGTCGGCATCAACCCGGTGCAGACGGTCGAGCCGCGCGGCGCGGCGGGCGGCGCCTGGCCGTCGAAGAGCTACAAGTTCTACGTCGGCCACCTGGAACGCGAGGGCAAACCGGTGACCCAGCTCGGCCGCAGCGTCGACAACATCACCGCGACCCCGGTCGAGTTCGGTGGCTTCAACCTGCTGCCGGCCGACCCGGTCAAGCAGGGCCAGAAAGGCCTCGCCGGCGCCATGAGCATCGCCCCGCAAGGCGCCACCTGGGTCGAGGACGCCGGCATGCGTGCTGCCGCCACCGTGACCCCGCTGTCCGGCACGCCGTACCGCGACTTCTCGCTGGTGCTGCACAAGTCGCTGAACATGCGTTGGGCCAATGGCCGGCCGGTGGAAAACATGGCCTCCGAAGGCTTCGGCATCCCGGCCGATCCCAAGGACAACTCCGGCATGGCGGTGAACTACAAGAGCGAGCCGCTGTGGTACCGCTTCGGCAAGGCGCCGGACGCGCCCTTCGGCCATGCCCAGGGCCACGGCTGGGGCGACGTACCCAACGCGCACATGGCGTACAACAACGAGCTGGTGGGTGGCGACCCGTTGACCCCGATCATGAAGGTCAAGCCCGGCCAGCCGTTCCGTACCCACGTGACCATGCCCTCGGGCGGTAGCCGTGGCATGACCTTCCAGCTCGATGGCCATGTCTGGGCGTTCAACCCCTTCCTGTCCGAGAAGCTGGACGTCTGGGGCTACCCGCAGAAGAACGCTGGCATCGGCTCGCTGCGCTTCGGCATCAACCCGGCGGCGCTCTACATCGGTGCCCAGGAAAGCGTGCTACCGGCGGCGCACTACAGCCTGTCGATCCCCAGTGCTGGTGGCGCCAACGCGGTGCCGGGGGATTACCTGTACCGGGATTACGCTGCCTTCGGCAACGTCGGCGGGGTCTGGGGTCTGTTGCGGGTGACCAATGAGCAGTAGGGCCTGATGAACGACTGTGGGAGCGAATTCATTCGCGAATGAATTCGCTCCCGAAGGTCCACTCTGCCGATGGGTTTCGTGCCTCTACCCACTCTGCGGTGGGCCCATCGAGCTCGGCCAGCCATGACACTGAAATCGCAGGCCAGGCATGGCCTGCGATTGTCTTTTCCGGGCATCCGCGGATCGTTCACCAGAGAGAACTGCGTCCTGCTTGGCGAATGAATTCGCCCCCACAAGGGTGGCTTCCCGGGGCAGGGTGCTGCCGGCGCGAGTCACCCCTCTCCACTTCAGAGAGAGGGGACGGGGGAGAGGGTGGCTTCAGGCGGGCTCGAACCTGCCGGGCAGCGTTCCCCCAAAAGAGGGGATATGGGTGGGGAATAATCCGGGCTCTGCCCGTCCACGACTTCACAAGTCGTTGAATCTGTTGACCTTTAACGGCTGGCACAGGCATTGCTCCTGCATCAGCACGAGGTCCAGACCAAGGGGAAGGACGCCAGATGAAAGCCTTGCACAAAGCTTCCAGCCTGCTGCTGTTCACCGGCCTGCTGGCCGTCGAGGTCCCTGCGGCCGAAGCGCCGGCTGGCGTTTCCCAGCGTCTGGTGCGCGATGGCGTCGCCATCGAGTTCGAGGCCCGGCCGCTGGGCAGCGATGGCGTGCTCACCGAAGGGATGTTTGCCGATGTCCGCTTGCGCATCTCTGATGCCACCACTGGCCAGCCGCTGGCCGGGCAGGTACCGGGGGCCTGGCTCGACCAGGCGCTGCCGGAAGGCCAGGCCGACCAGTGCAAGGTACGCATCGGCACCTACCTCAAGGGCGTGCTCAGCGCCCGCCCGCTGGTGGACCTGAACAGCTACTACCTGGTGGTGATGAACAAGGATTCCGCCCTTACCGTGATCGATCCGGTGACCTCGGTGGGCGGCATCACCAGCACCCTGACTCGCGTCGCTCTCAAGCGCCCACCGATGGACTGGGCTGCCAGCGCCGACGACCGCCTGCTCTACGTTTCCATGCCCAGTGCGGGGGAAGTGGCGGTGGTGGATACCACCGAATTCAAGGTGCTGGGCAACCTGCCGGCCGGGCCCGAGCCGGTGCGCGTGGCGCTGCAGCCGGATGGCCGCTACCTCTGGGTTGGCAACAATGCCCAGCGCGGGGAGGAGGGCGGCGTGACCGTGATCGACACCCAGGCACGCAAGACCGTGGCGACCCTGGCCACCGGTGGCGGCCATCACGAAATCGCCTTCAGCGCCGACTCGCGTTTTGCCTTCGTCAGCAGTCGCGATGCCGGCCGGGTGACGGTCGTGGATGTCGCCAGCCTGAAGAAGGTGCAGGACATCGAGACCGGGCCGAGCCCGCTGTCCCTGGCCCTGTCGAACCTTTCCGGTGCGCTCTACGTGAGCGACGGCAAGGCGGGCACCGTCACCGTCATCGACGCCCGCAGCCTCAAGGTGCGCAAGGTGATCGATGCCGGCCACGGCCTGGGGCCGCTGCGCTTCACGCCGGACGGTCGCTTCGGCCTGGCGCTGAACAGCCTGAACGACCAGGTGCTGGTGCTGGATGCCGGCAGTGACGAGATCGTCCAGCGCGCCGAGATCACCGCCGAGCCCTATCAGCTGGTGTTCACCCGCAACTACGCCTATGTGCGCGGCCTGGCGTCGCCGAAGGTGAGCATGATCAACCTGGAGTCACTGGGCAAAGACAAGCAGATCATCGTCCAGGCCTTCGAGGCAGGTCCCGCTGCCCCCAAGCTGGCCGGCGAGCTGCCACTGGCCGATGGCCTCAGCCAGGCTCGCGATGAAGGCGCCGTGTTCGTGGTCAACCCGGTGGACAACACCACCTACTTCTACATGGAAGGCATGAACGCCCCCATGACCGGCTACCTCAATCGGGGCCACACCTCCCGCGCCGCGCGGGTCATTGACCGCAGCATGCGCGAAGTCGAGCCGGGCCTGTTCAGCAGCCGGATCAAGTTGCCGGCACCGGGCAAGTTCGACCTGGCGGTGATGCTCAACCAGCCGAAGATCGCCCACTGCTTCAGCGCCGATGTGCAGCCCAACAAGGCCATGGCCGCCCAGCGCAACAAGCCGCGCGTGGAGTTCCTCATCGACCAGCCGCTGGTGACTGCGGGCGCCACCACCAAGGTGCGCTTCCGCATTCTCCAGGGCGGCGCCGACCAGCCGAAGACCGGCATTGCCGACCTGCGCGTGCGCTACTTCCAGGCGCCGGCCTCACGCCCCTACGAGGTGGCTGCAGTGGAAGTGGGCGAGGGTGTCTATGAGGCGCCGATCGAGCTGAAACAGGTCGGTGCGTATTACCTGCACGTGGGCTCGTCCTCCCTGGGCATGCCCTTCGGCTCGCAACCCTATGCCAGCCTGCGTGCCGTCCAGGGCCAGGCACGGACCAACCCGTAAGGAGCACACCATGGAACCGTTGAAAACTGGCATCGCTGCCGCGCTGGTCACCCTGGGTCTCGTTGCCGGCCCTGTTCTGGCGGACCACAGTCAGGAAGAACATGCCGCTCATATGGCCCAGATGGTCGCCGACCCGCATGCGCAGCACCAGGGGCACGCCAGTTCGCAGGCGGGCGCCCAGGTGGTCTTCGCCGATGTGCCGCTGCTGGACCAGGATGGCCGCGAGTTGCGCCTGAAGGACGACCTGGTCGGCGACCGCATCGTCGTCATGGGCTTCGTGTACACCAGCTGTACCACGGTCTGCCCGGTTATCTCGGCGATCATGCAGAAGCTGCAGAAACAACTGGGCGAGCGCGCCGGTCGCGACGTTCAGCTGATTTCCCTCAGCATCGACCCGCTGCGCGACACCCCTGAACGTCTCCACGAATATGCCGGCCGCTTCGACGCGGGTGGGGGCTGGCGCTGGGTCACCGGCAGCAGCGAGGCCGTGACCGACACCCTCAAGGGCCTCGGCACCTGGACCGCGAACTACCAGGACCACCCTCCGCTGATCATGGTGGGCGATGGCCGCACCCAGCAGTGGACCCGCTTCTACGGCTTCACCGATCCCGCCGTGCTGATGGCGCGGGTCGACGAGCTCAGCGCCGCCCGCGAACACGGCGGCCGCAGCCATGACGCCCTTGCCCAGGAGACCCACCCATGAAGCGCCTGCTCCCGCTCGTCCTGGCCATGGCCCTGGCCAACGTCGCCAACGCCCACGAAGGCCACGAGAACCATGAAGCCGCCCCGGCCTCCAATGCCCCCGCTGCCCAGCCCCTGAAGGCCGGTGGCACGACGGACGCCCAGACCTATTTCACCGATACGCTCTTGCGCGACCAGAACGGCCAGGAAGTGCGCTTCTACAGCGACGTATTGAAGGGCCGGCTGGTGATGCTCAACGTGATCTTCACCCACTGCAATGACGCTTGCCCGTTGATCACCCGCAAGCTCAAGGAAGTGCGCGAAGCCATGGGCGAAGACCTGTCGAAGCAGGTGTATTTCATCTCCCTTTCCAGCGATGCCGAGAACGACACCCCGGAAGTGCTCAAGGCCTTCGCCGCCAAGCACGGCGTGGATTCGCCCAACTGGATCTTCCTGACCGGCGACAAGGCCAACATGGACCTGGTGCTGGCACGCCTGGGGCAACTGGGTGAAAGCCCGGAGGCCCATTCGACCCTGCTGATCGCCGGCGATGTACCGAACAAGCGCTGGAGCAAGATCCGCCCCGACGCGCCGGTGAATGCCATCGCCCAGCGCCTGCAACTGATGACTATGCCCGTGGCCGGGCGTTGAGGGCCGCAGCCATGTGGCGCGCCCTGCTGCTGGTCATGCTGATCGCCCAGGCGGGCCTGGCCGTTGCGCTGGAACTCAGCCCTGAGGAAGCGGCGGGTCGGCGCATCTACCTGGAGGGCATGGGCTCGGCCAATGGCGAGATCAGCGCGCGGGTCGGTGCCGGCGATACCCTGGTGCCGGCGGCGGTGATGCCCTGTGCCAACTGTCACGGCGCCGATGGCCGCGGGCGCCCGGAAGGCGGTGTGCGCCCACCGGATATCACCTGGCGGCGCCTTTCCCTGCCTTATGGCCAGCGGCAATCCAACGGCCGCAACCATGGGGCCTACGACGAGGGCGCATTGGCCCGCGCGGTGGGCGAGGGCCGCGACCCCGCCGGCAACCGCCTCGACCCGGCCATGCCGCGCTTCGTCATGTCCCTGCGTGACATGGCCAATCTGACCGCCTATCTCAAGCGGTTGGAAGATGACCACGATCCCGGTGTGCAGGAGGCCGAGCTGCGCCTGGGGACACTGCTGCCAACGCAGGGGCCCCTGGCCGAGCTGGGGCGCACGGTGGAGGCGGTGTTGCGCGGTGCCCTGGCGCAGGTCAACGAGGCGGGCGGCATCCATGGCCGGCGGTTGTCGCTGGTGGTGCGTGACCCCGGCATGGACCGGCAAAGCACACAAAGGGCGCTGGAGAAGTTGCTCGCCGAGGATCAGGTCTTCGCTTTGCTGGCACCCCTGGTGCCGGCGCTGGATGGCGACCTTTCCGAGTCGATCGGCAAGGCTGGCGCACCGCTGGTGGGGCCACTGGCCCTGTTCGATGAAGCTGGAAGCAATCCGCTGGTTTTCAATGCCCTGCCGGGCCTGCGCGAGCAGCTTTTCGCCCTGGCGGGTTACGCCAGCAGCGACCTCGGCCTGGAGCAGTCGGAAGCCCTGGTGGTCTACCCCGGGGAGGCCCGGCAGCAGGGCTTGGCAGAATCCCTGGCCCTGCGCCTGATGGACCAGGGGTGGTCGCGGGTACGCCTGCTGGGCTACGACGCCGAAAACGGCAGTAGTGCCCTCAGCTCCGCAGCCAGGGGGGCGCAGGGTGTGTTCTTCCTCGGCCAGTCGGAGGACTTCGCCCGGCTCGCCGACCGGCTCCAGGCAGACGACCTTTCGCCCTACCTGTTCGCCGCCTCGGCGCAGGTTGCCAGCAGCGCCCTGCGCATTCCGCCGCGTTTCTCCGAACGGGTGTTCCTCGCCTATCCATTCATGCCCGCCGACTGGACCCCGGAAGGCGAGGCAGCGCTGCTGGCGATTCGTCGCAGCCAGGGATTGGGCGGTCAGCACGCGGCATTGCAGGTGGGCGCCTACTGCGCCGCCATGCTGGTCAGCGAGGGGTTGAAGCGCGCGGGTCGGGACGCCAGCCGGAAGAAGCTGGTCAGCGCCCTGGAAGGCCTGCGTGGTTTCCGCACCGGCCTGACCCCGGCGCTGGATTTCGGGCCAGGGCAGCGGGTGGGCCTGGCCGGCGCGCATATCGTCACCGTCGATCTGCACGGCCAGAGCTTCCG
This sequence comes from Pseudomonas sp. DY-1, assembly GCF_003626975.1. Taxonomy (NCBI): domain Bacteria; kingdom Pseudomonadati; phylum Pseudomonadota; class Gammaproteobacteria; order Pseudomonadales; family Pseudomonadaceae; genus Pseudomonas; species Pseudomonas sp. DY-1. The sequence goes on from NZ_CP032616.1 coordinate 5,033,986, forward strand.
GCCACTGGGCAAGTTCATCAAGGTGGACACGCGACTCTAAGCGTCACGAAGGGGAGGACAGGACATGCAAGGCAATCCATGGTTCGGGCTGGTCATAGGCCTGCTCACGCCCCTGGTACTGGCCGGGGAAACCGGCATTGCCGCGCGGGTCAACGGCACCGACATCAGCAACTTCCGGCTGGAGCGGCATTTTGCCGACTACCTGAAGATCCAGGGCCGCCAGGTTGGCGCCATCCGCAGCCCGGTGGCCTACAAGCGCCTGAAGCGTGAGGCGCTGCAGCAACTGATCGACAAGGAACTGCTCTGGCAGGAGGCGAGCCGACTGGGCATCAGCGTGTCGGATGAGGAAATCAGCGGCAGCCTGGCCGAAATGAAGGCCGCCTTCCCTGACACCCAGGGTTTTGCCCGCGCGTTGGACGAGGCCGGTTTCGACGAGGCCTCGTATCGCGATTACCTGCGCCACGAGCTGGTCGCCAGCCGCGTCCTCGACGAAATCGCCCATGTGGACCCGCCCAGTGACACCGATGTGCGCGTCGCCTTCGAGAGCCTGAAACCGCAGATCGACCCGGGCATGGAAGAAGCGCGCGCCCTGGCTTTGGTGCGCCAATACATCATTGGCCAACGCGTAGCCCAGGGCCGCGAGCTGGCGCTGGAGAAATTGCGCGAGAAGGGCAGGGTGGAAGTGCTGGTGGCGTTGTAGGTCGGCGATCCGCAGGGCCTGCTTTTCTGTGGGGGCGAATTCATTCGCGGCGGAAGCCGCAGGGCTCCCCAATGATGTGCCGCACGGAGGAGCCACCCTCACCCTCTCCCGGAGGGAGAGGGGGCTATCCGTGCAGCTCGCAGTCCCGCTTTTCTGTGGGAGCGAATTCATTCGCGAAGGAGCCGGCAGGGATCCCGCGAAAGGCCATCCCCCACTTCTGGGGATAGCCACTGGCCAACATCGGCCATTCCCCCGGTTTTGGGGGAACCCCCGATGGCGGGTAAACCACCCCCATTGCAAATCAGCGACTTAGAAGCCTCTCCAGCGAGCAAATCGGCTGGCACGATGCGTGCGTATGTCCAGGCAAAGGCGGATTCCGGCAAGACCGGACCGCCATGGCCCCTGGAGGTACAACCATGGACAGCCAGCTCCTGACGCAGCCTGTACCGGAGCGTTTCGATACCGAACTGATGCGCGCCGCGCGCAAACGTTCGGACGAGCTGGGGCATCGTCTGGTGGATGCCCTGGACGAGCTGGCCAACCTGGCGCCGGATGCCTTCGCCCGGCACCTGGGCAGCACCCTGCATTACCCGGTGCTGGCCTTCGAGGCCCTCAGCCGCGGCACACCTTGTTTCGAACGGATTCCCCTGGCACTGGCCCTGAAGCGCGAGTTCGTGCTGCTGGAGCTGGACGGCGAAACCCTTGGCGTGTTCGCCGACCCCTTCGACGAGTCGCGGCTGGCCTGGATCGAGGAGCAACGCCAGGACGCGCAGCTGCACCTGGTGCATCCCCGCGAGCTGGCCGCCTTCCTCGAACGCCACGAGGAAAGCTTCCACGCCGTCGACTCCCTGCAGGCCGGTGCCGGCACCGTGCAGGAAAGCGAGTCTTTTGAAACCCTCTCCCTGGCCCGCATCAGCGAAGACGCCAGCGTGGTGGTGAAGCTGGTCAACTCCACTCTCTATGACGCGCTCAAGCTGCACGCCAGCGATATCCACCTGGGCATGACCGGCAACGGCCTGTCCATCAAGTACCGCATCGACGGCGTGCTGGGTGGCGGCAGCCGCGTGCCCGGCATGGAGCTGGCAGAGCAGGTCATCTCGCGGGTGAAGGTGATGGCCGAGCTGGACATCGGCGAGAAGCGCGTGCCCCAGGACGGGCGCTTCAAGATCGGCATCAATGGCCGGCAGATCGACTTCCGCGTCTCCATCATGCCGAGCATCTTCGGCGAGGATGCGGTGTTGCGGGTACTCGACAAGCAGGACCTGGCCGACCAGGTCAACGGCGTGCGCCTGGAGGCCCTGGGCTTCGAGGACGGCACCCTGCGCAGTCTGCGCCGGCTGGCCTCCGAGCCCTACGGCATGGTGCTGGTCACCGGCCCCACCGGCAGCGGCAAGACTACCACGCTGTACGCGATGATCACCGAGATCAACCACGGCGTGGACAAGATCATCACCATCGAAGACCCGGTGGAGTACCAGCTTCCCGGCGTGCTGCAGATCCCGGTGAACGAGAAGAAGGGCCTCACCTTCGCCCGTGGCCTGCGCTCCATCCTGCGCCACGACCCGGACAAGATCATGGTCGGCGAGATCCGCGACCCCGACACCGCACAGATCGCCGTGCAGTCGGCGCTGACCGGTCACCTGGTGTTCACCACCATCCACGCCAATAACGTGTTCGACGTGATCGGCCGCTTCAGTCAGATGGAAGTGGACCCCTACAGCTTCGTCTCCGCCCTTAACGCGGTGCTGGCCCAGCGCCTGATCCGCCTGGCCTGCCCGAGCTGCGCCGAGGTCGTGCAGCCGGGCGAGGAAGAGCTGCTGGCCTCGGGCATCGACCCCGCCAGCGCGCACCAGTACCGCTTCATCACCTGCCCGGGCTGCGGGCGATGCCGGGGCACCGGTTATCGCGGACGGACCGCCATCGCCGAACTGCTGCGCCTGGACGATGACCTGCGCCAGCTGATCATCGAGCGCCAGCCCATCAGCCGCATCAAGGAACTGGCCGTCAAACGCGGCCTGCGCCTGCTGCGTACCTCGGCCCTGGACCTGGTCCGTGAAGGCCGCACCACGCTGGAGGAGATCAACCGTGTCACCTTTGTGGCCTGAGACCTACATCGCCGTGCTCGGGCCCCGCAGCGTGGGCCTGTTCCGGTGCCGTGACCGCCAGTGGCTCGGCAGCACCGCCTTCGACATCGTCGGCGGCCTGTCCTGGCCCTCCGCCGTGGCGGCACTGGAAACCCTGCTGGCCGGGCGCAAGCCGGAGCGGGCAATGCTCAAGGTGCTGCTGGCCAGCCACTACACGCGCTTCTGCCTGGTGCCCTGGAGCGAAGCCATCAACACCCCCGAGGAGCTGGCCGGTTACGCGCGCCTCTGCTTCGAAGACATCTACGGCACCCTGGGCGAAGGCTGGAACCTGAGTCTGGCGCCAGAAGCCGCCGGCCAGCCGCGCCTGGCCGCCGCCATGCCGGAGGAGCTGCTGACCCAGCTGCGCAGCCTGGCCAAGGCCAGTGGCCTGCGACTCGCGTCGGTGCAGCCCTATCTGGTCGCCGCCTTCAACCGCTACCGCGCCGCGCTGTCGATGGACGACTTTCTCTTCCTGGTGGCCGAACCCGGTCGCGGCAGCCTGCTGCTGGCGCGCGACGGTCGCTGGGCCACCGTGCGTTCGGTGACGCTGGACGAAAGCGACGTGGCGCTGAATGACCTGATCGCCCGCGAAGGCGAACTCCGTGGCCTGGAGCAGGGCGCTCCGGCTGCCTTCTTCCTGCATGCACCAGGACGCACTGGCCAGTTCGCCACTGACGTCGCCCGTCTGGATTCCGTGCTGCCAGACGGGCAGTACCAGGACCCCTTGCACGCCATGGCGATGACGGTGAGCTGAAATGCGCCAGATCGATCTCGACTTCCAGCACAAACCTGTTTCCAGCGTCCCCGGCTGGCTGCTGCTCGGCGGCGGGATGCTGATGTCAGTGCTGATGCTCGCTGCGCACCAGGACATTGGCGCCGAGACCGATGCACGCACTGCCGAATTGCAACGCGTCGATCAGCAATTGCAGAAACGCGGCCTGCGCCAAGCACCGCTTTCGGCCGGAGAAGAGAAGGCCCGCGCCGCCAGCGTGGCGGAGCTGCGGCGCATCACTGCACAGATGAACCTGCCGTGGGATGGCCTGTTCGCCATGCTCGAAGGGCAGTCGCGCAAGGACATCGCTTTGCTGTCCCTGACTCCCGATGCCCGCAAGGGCCAGCTGCGCATCTCCGCCGAGGCGCGCGACCTGCCGGCCATGCTGGCCTTCCACCGGGAACTGGAAGCCAGCGACGCGCTGAGCGATGTCTCGCTGCTCAACCACGAAATGGTCACCGAGCAGGCCGAGCGGCCCATTCGCTTCAACTTGCTGGCGAACTGGGGGGTGAAGGATGCGCGTCCCTAGGCTGATCCTCATCGAACAGACCCGGCGCCTCGGTTGGCCGGGTCTGGCCGGCGGCACACTGCTGGCCCTGGCCCTGGGCTATGCCCTGCTGGGGCTGCTGCCAGCGCGCCAGGCGTTGGCCAACCTGGATCTCCAACTGGCTGCGGATCGCGCGCAACTGTCGGCTGCCGCCAGCGTCGTTTCCAGCAAGCCGACCAGTGACGCGTCGTCGGCCCAGTTGGAAGACTTCCGCCGCAACCTGCCGGCGCAACTGGACGCCACCGGCGCCATCGACCGCATCTACGCCCTGGCCAGGGAAGAGGGCATCTCACTGGCCCGTGGCGAATACGCCCTCGGACTCGATCCCAAGACCCGCCTGGCGCGCTACCAGGTACTGCTGCCAGTGCGCGGCAGCTACCCGCAACTGCGCCGTTTCCTCCATGGCCTGCAGGCACAACTGCCGGCCCTGGCCCTGGAAGAGGTGGACCTGCAACGCAAGCAGATTGCCGACTCGGAACTCGAGGGGCGTATCCGCATGACCCTGTATCTGGCGAGGTGACCATGGCACGCCGTCTGTTCTGGTTGGCATTCCTCGGCTCGGCCGCCGTTCTGGCGGTGGTCCCTGAGTTCTTCAGCGAGCAGGCCGAACCCATGGCCATGCCGCGCCCACCACGCCTGGCGGCAACGCCCGAGACCGCCGCGCAGGTACCTGCGCCAGTGGCGTCGGCGCTGTCCGAGGTCGCGGTACCGGCGGCCGACCTGTTCGCTGTGCAGAGCTGGTATGTGGCACCACCGCCGCCTCCGGCGATGGCCTCCGTGGCTCCCCCCCCGCCACCGAAGCCAACCGCGCCGCCATTGCCGTTCAAGTTCATCGGCAAGATGGATGACCGCCAGCAAATGCAGGTTTTCCTGATGCGCGGCGAGCAAGTGCTGGTGGTGCGTGAAGGCGACCTGATCGACAAGACCTACAAGGTCCAGCGCATCGATCCCGAGCGCATGACGCTGGTCTACCTGCCCCTGGACATCGCCCAGACCCTGGTCGTGGGGAGTTCGCTATGAGCCGCCTGACCTGCTGCCTGGCACTGGTGCTACTCGCCGGTTGCGCCACCAATCTGGCCCAACGTGAAGGGCTGGATCTGATCGATGCCGGCCAGTTCGAGGAAGGCCTGGCCAAGCTGGAGCAGACGGCGCGCGAGTCGCCCCGCGATGTCGGCGCGCAGATGGCCCTGACCACCCAGCGCGAGCGCGCAGTGAAGGCGTTGCTCAGCAACGGTGACCTCGCACGCAGCCAGCGTGACTTCGCCACCGCACGCCTGAACTACGAGCGCGTACTGCGCATCGAGAGCCACAACCAGCGGGCGCTGGACGGCCTGCACATGATCGAGCAACAGCGCAACATCCAGGACATGCTGCGCCAGGGCCAGACCGACCTGCGCCGGGGTGATGTGGTCGGCGCCTCGCGCCAGGTGCGCGGCATTTTCGCCCTGGACCCCGAGCATGAAGGCGCCCGCGAATTGAAACGCAGCATCGAAGTGGTCCAGGCCCGCTCCGCCGTGCCCTATCCGCAGCTGCGTTCGCGACTGGACCGGCCAGTGACCCTGGAGTTTCGCGACGCCAACCTCAAGGTGATCTTCGAAGTGCTGGCGCAGACCTCGGGACTGAACTTCATCTTCGACAAGGATGTGCGCCCGGACCTCAAGGCCACCATCTTCGTCCGCGAGGTGCCGATCGAGGATGCGGTGGAACTGCTGCTGCAACAGAACCAGCTGCACCAGCGCGTGGTGAACGACAACACCATCGTCGTCTACCCCGACTCGCCGCAGAAGCTGAAGGATTACCAGGACCTGGTGATGCGCACCTTCTACCTGACCAATACCGACGCGGCGACGGCGATGAACCTGGTCAAGACGCTGTTGAAAACCCGCGACGTGTTCATCGACGAGCGCCTCAACACACTGACCATGCGTGATACGCCGGACGCTGTGCGCATGGCGGAAAAACTCTTCCAGGCCCAGGACCAGTCCAACCCCGAGGTGGTGCTGGAAGTGGAAGTGATGGAGGTATCGCGCAAGCGCATCCTCGACCTCGGCCTGCAATGGCCCAACACCTTCGGTGTGATCAACGACGACGGCTCGCCCGTGACGATTCTCGACCAGCTCAAGGGCATCGATTCCGGTCGCATCAGCATCTCGCCGTCGCCGCAGCTGAAGATCAACGCCCAGGACAACGACGTGAACACCCTGGCCAGCCCGGTGATCCGCGTCAGCAACCGCGAGCAGGCCCGCGTCCATATCGGTCAGCGGGTACCCATCGTCAGCGCCACGTCGGTGCCTTCCACCCAGGGCCCGGTAATCACCGAGAGCATCACCTACCTGGACGTCGGCCTGAAGCTGGAGGTACAGCCCACGGTGCACCTGAACAACGAGGTGGCCATCAAGATCGCCCTGGAGGTAAGCAACGCCACTCCACTGACCCCGACCCAGGCGGGCACCATCCCGGTCCAGGTGGACACTCGCAACGCCCAGACCACTCTGCGCCTGCGTGACGGCGAAACCCAGGTCCTGGCGGGCCTGGTGCGCAACGACCAGTCCAACAGCGGCAACAAGATTCCGGGTCTCGGCGACATTCCCGGCATCGGCCGGCTGTTCGGCAGCAACAACGACCAGCTCGCCAAGTCCGAGCTGGTGCTCTCCATCACCCCGCGCATCGTGCGCAACCTGCCGTACCAGAGCCCCTACGACATGGAGTTCCCCTCGGGCACCGAGAGCAGCATGCGCGTGCCGACGGTGCGCGGCCCGGTGGAAGCCCTTGGCGTCGATTTGCCCGATGCACCGGCGGTGGTGGTCAGCCCCGCTCCCATCAGTGGGAGGCCCTGAACCATGCAACGCCAGGCTGCCTTCTCGCTGATCGAACTGGTGATCGCCATGGCCATTCTCGGCCTGCTTGCCGGCATGGCCGCGCCGCTGGCCGAAACCGTGATCCAGCGTGGCAAGGAACAGGCACTCAAGGCCGCCCTCTACGAGATCCGCGACGCCATCGATGCCTACAAGCTGGCCGCGGACGCCGGGCATATCGAGAAATCCGTCGCCAGCTCCGGTTACCCGGCGTCGCTTTCGGTACTGGTGGAAGGAGTGCGTGACCTGCGCAGCATCAAGGGCGAGCGCATCTACTTCCTGCGCCGCATTCCACGCGATCCTTTCGCCGACACCCGCCTGGAGCCCGAGGAAAACTGGGGCCTGCGCGCCTATACCAGCCCGGCGAACGACCCGCGGCCCGGCGTGGACGTGTTCGACGTCTATTCCTTGTCCTCCGGCCGTGCACTCAATGGCACGCTTTACCGGGAGTGGTGACGATGACTCGGCAGAAGGGCTTCACCCTCATCGAACTGCTGGTGGTCATGGCCATCATCGCCACGCTGATGACCATTGCCGTGCCGCGCTATTTCTCCAGCCTGGAGAACTCCAAGGAGACCACCCTGCGCCAGAGCCTCTCGGTCATGCGCGAGGCCCTGGACCAGTTCTACGGCGATACCGGGCGCTATCCTGATTCGATAGAGGAACTCGTTGCCCAGCGCTACCTGCGCGCCCTGCCACAGGACCCGATGACCGAGCGCAGCGACCTGTGGGTGGTACTGCCTCCCCCGGAAGGCGCGCCGGGCAGCGTCTACGACGTCAAGAGCGGCGCCCCGGGCCGGGCGCGTGACGGGAGCCTCTATGCGGACTGGTGAGCAGGGTTTCACCTACCTCGGCGTGCTCTTCCTCGTGATGCTGATGGGGATGGCACTGGCCGGCGCGGGACAGCTCTGGTCCACCAGCAGCCAGCGCGCCCGCGAGCGCGACCTGCTCTGGGTCGGCAGCCAGTACGCCCAGGCCCTGCGCAGTTACTACCGCTCCTCGCCGGGGGTGGCGCAGTACCCGGCGACCCTGGAAGAGCTGCTGGAAGACAACCGTTTCCCGCAGGCCGTCAGGCACTTGAGGCAGCTCTATCCCGACCCCATCACCGGCAGCACGGACTGGGGCCTGATCCGCTCCTTCGACGGACGCATCGCCGGCATCTACAGTCAGGCCCGCCAGCGCCCGATGAAACAGGCGCACTTCCCCGCGCAATGGGTGGAGTTCGAAGGCACGGGCAGCTATGCCGACTGGCGCTTCGTCGCCGAGAAAGCCTTCATGGAGAACACGCCGGCGAGGGCCTTGCCATGAACCGCGCACCGCTGCTGGCCGTCCTCGCTCTGTGCTGCGCCCTGGGCGCGGCGCGTGCTGATGAAGACGAGATCATGGGCTTCATCGTCGACTACACCATTTCCCACATCGGCCACGACTTCTATCGCTCCTTCAGTGAGCGCCTGCGCGACACCAGCAAGCTGGATTTCAACCTGGTGGTGCGCGAACGCCCCGATGCCCGCTGGGGCAGCCTGATCTGGGTGGAGTACGAGCAACGCGTGCTCTACCGCCAGTTTCTTCCGCCCAACACCGCAGAACTGCAACCCACTGCCTATGCAGCGGCGGACCTGGTGCTGGAGGCCATCGCCCAAACGAAGCTGCAACGCCTCCTGCAAGACACACACGACATGGAGAGGGACGAACTATGAACAAGAACAGACTTGCCCTGTGGTTGCTCGGGTTCGGCCTGGTCGGATCGGTCCAGGCTACCGAGCTGGTGTACACCCCGGTCAACCCCGCGTTCGGCGGCAACCCGCTCAATGGCACCTGGCTGTTGAACAACGCCCAGGCGCAGAACGATCACGATGACCCGGACTCCCGCTCCACGGCGACCCGGCAGAGTGCCCTGGAACGGTTCACCAGCACCCTGGAATCGCGCCTGCTGTCGCAGTTGCTGACCAATATCGAGGAGGGCAATACCGGCAGCCTCACCACCGAGTCCTTCATCATCAACATGATCGACGATGGTGGTCAGCTGACCATCGAAATCACCGATCGCGCCACCGGCGAAGTTTCGGAAGTCGTCGTCAACGGCCTGCTCCCCTAATCCAGGCATCGACAGGAAGCCACGACCATGAACAGAGTGCTGATGCTGGTCCTGCTGCTCGCCACCCTGCAAGGCTGCGGCCTTCGCCAGCCGATGTCGGCCGATACCGAAGGCCAGACGCCAACGCTGACCCCGCGCGCCTCGACCTATTACGACCTGCTGAACCTGCCACGACCCAAGGGCCGGCTGGTGGCGGCCGTGTACGGCTTCCGCGACCAGACCGGACAGTACAAGCCGACCCCGGCCAGTTCCTTCTCCACCAGCGTCACCCAGGGCGCCGCCAGCATGCTGGTTGATGCGCTGCAGGCCAGCGGCTGGTTCATGGTGCTGGAACGCGAGGGGCTGCAGAACGTGCTGACCGAACGCAAGATCATCCGTGCCTCGCAGAACAAACCCAATACGCCGGCGAACATCCAGACCCAGCTGCCGCCGTTGCAGGCCGCCAATCTGTTGCTGGAGGGCGGCATCATCGCCTACGACACCAACGTGCGCAGCGGCGGCGAAGGCGCCCGTTACCTTGGCATCGGCGCTTCCCACGAGTACCGGGTCGACCAGGTCTCGGTGAATCTGCGCGCGGTGGACGTGCGCAGCGGCACGGTTCTGGCCAACGTGATGACCACCAAGACCATCTACTCGGTGGGTCAGAGCGCCAGCGTGTTCAAGTTCATCGAGTTCAAGGAACTGCTGGAGGCCGAGGCCGGTTACACCACCAACGAACCGGCACAGCTGTGCGTGCTGTCAGCTATCGAATCCGCCGTGGCCCACCTCATTGCCCAGGGCGTGGAACGCCGGCTGTGGTCGGCGGCCGGGGACCAGCCGGTGGAACAGACCTCGCTGAAAAAGTACATGGGGGCGCAGGTCTCCATCCACTGACCCTCCGTCGCCATGGCGGAACCCGCTCCCGCGTTCGGGTGGTCAACCTTGTGTGACTACCCAGCGGGGAGCCCGCCATGACCACGCCGATTACCCGTAACACCGCCATGCGCCTGGCCAGCGAAGCCTTCGTACCCTACGGCTGCAAGGTAAGAAGCCACGAAGCGGACGACAGCTTCAGCCTCACCGTCCACGACCTGCAGGGCCAGGTAGTACTGTCCATCGAGAACATCCAGAGCACGCAGTACGCCAACCCGTTGCGGCTGGCCGGGGTGATCGGGCAGGCCCGCGCCGACCTGCAGCGCCAGGGGCGCAACCTGGACCCTTGGGCCATGCCCTTCATTCCTGATCCGGAAGTATTGCCCGAAGCACCGCCGGTCTATTGATGCCAGTGGATCTGGTGCGAGGGGCGGCTGCGCAGCCCTTCGCGAATGAATTCGCTCCCACTAGATGACCGGTGGGGCTCGATGGGCAGGTCTGTGTCCTGCTTGGCGAATGAATTCGCCCCCACAGGTAAAGCCATAGTCCCGGTTGGCGGGCCGCCCTAAAGCACGGCCCACTCCGCCTGAGCTTCCTGCTCCACGCCTTCTACCCACCATCTGAGCTGCGCTTCGACTTGCGTTCCCGGCGCAAGCTGGAGGGTGTTGGTTACCGGGCAGGTTTGGTCGGCCACACCGCTCTGGCGCGACCGGCTGCGGCCGGCGGGGCCTTGGGCGGTGACCTGGAGTTCGTAGCGGATGGCGGGCGTGGGGTTGGCGAAGCACAGGCGCACTTCGGCCTGGCCGGGGGCCAGAGGGTGCAACTGGAGGCTGGCGCTGGCCAGCAGGGCGGCGAGGAGCATGGGGAAAAGACCGCCGCCCACGAAGGGGCGGCGGCATCGGGGGACTACTGCTGGACGACGATGGCGCTGTTGCCGGTGCCGTTCTGGTCGATAACGGAGTTCTGGTTGAAGTTGCTCTGGGTGACCAGGGCCTGGTTGTCCCAGCCCACCTGGGTGACGACGGATACGTTGTTCATGTCGGCCTGGGTGATGATGGCGCTGTTGCCGCCACCGGCGCTTTGGAAGATCTGGCTCAGGTTGTCGCTGCCGGACTGGTCGACTTCGACACTGTTGCCGATACCTTCGCTGGAGCCTTCTGCCAGGTTGCCGCCTTCACGCTGGGCGACCACCAGGGTGTTGTCGTCGCCAGTCTGGTCGAAGTACAGCTCGTTGAAGTTGCCTTCCTGGGTGAAGTTGGCGGTGTTGCCGTTGCCGTTCTGGCTCAGCTCCACGGTCTGGTCGCTGCCGAACTGGCCGCCCTCCTGGGCGCCTTGCCAGTTACTGGCGTAGACATTGTTGTCGTTGCCATTCTGGTCGACCGTCAGGTTGAGGTTCGTGCCTTCCTGGTAGGTCAGGCTGAGGTTGCTGTTGCCGGTCTGGGTGACGGTGCTGGTGGAGTCGGTGGATTCGTACTGGTCGGCCCAGGCAGCGTTGGCGTCGCCGGTCTGGGTCATGGTGGCCACGTTGCCCGAGCCGAAGCTCTGGTCGACGACCACTTCATTGAGGGCGCCGCCGCCCTGGTCGATGGTGGCCACGCTGTTGTCCTGTTCGGTCTGCCAGATTTCGGCGTAGCCGGTCTCGCCGCTCTGGAAGATCACGGCCTGGTTATCGTTGCTGGGACCGGTCTGATCGACGTAGCCCTCGTTATCGCTGCCCGATTGCTGGATATCGATACGGCTGCCGGTCTGGTCCACTTGCCAGGTGCCAGCCTGGTTATGGGTGCCGCTCTGGTTGATGGTGGTCGTATTGTTCGTGCCGAATGTCTGCTCGGCATCGGCGATGTTTCGCTGGTCGACCTGGGTAATGTTGACCGTGCTGGCTATCTGGCTGTCCTGGAAGCTGAACGCGTCGTTCTCGCTGCCATTCTGAGTCACGTTGGCCTGGCTGTTCTCGTTGAACCATTGCTCGCTGTGGGCGAGGTTCCATTCACCGCTCTGGGTGTGGGTGACCTGGCTTTCGGTTTCCGTGTTCTGCACCGCGGTGGAGGCGTTGTACTCGCCGTCCTGGGTCTGGGAGACGGTACCGGTTCCGTCTGCCTGGTTGGCGTAGGCATTGTTGCCATCGCCGGTCTGGAGCTGGGTAGCGGTGCTGGAGGGCGCGGCGGCCTGCTGCACTTCGGCGATGTTCTCCAGGCCACTCTGGGTCTGGGTCGATTGGCTGTCGTCGGCGAAGGCCTGGATGCTGACCAGGGCCAGGATAGCTGCGGCGAGCGGTTTGTACTGGAACATGGTGTTGCCTCCTGGGGACGGTCCCCGCGAGTCGTTGGATCGTGAGTGCGCCTTCAGTGCTGGATCACCTGCACGCTGAGGCCGTTTCCGTACTGGGTAACGCTGCTGTTCAGTCCGTCCCCGGACTGCACGATGGATGCGCTGTTGTCGGCACCGACCTGGCCGATCTCGGCCCGGTTGTTGGTGCCACTCTGGGAGATGTAGGCCTGGTTGCCCGTGCCCTGCTGGGAGATGGACGCCAGGTTCTGCACACCTTCCTGGAGGATGTAGGCCTCCTGGTCGCTGCCGTTCTGGATGATCTGTCCCAGCAACGAATGCCCGTCCTGCGTCAGCAACGCGACATTCGCGTCGCCCAGCTGGCGCACCAGGGCCTGTTGGTCCAGCGGGGCGCCTTGCGGGCTTGCGAGGTCGGTGTTGCCGCCGGCCAGGTCGAAGTTGTCCATCAGGTCCGCCGCCTGCGGCACGCCACTTCCGAGCCCGAGGACCAGGAGGAGGACGGTGCGCGACAGGACGGCGGCGTTCATGGCCAGCCTCCTAGCGGGGAACCAGGGTTACGGTGCGAACCGTGCCCTGAGAGGTGGTGATGGTGGCCGTCGGGCTCGCGGTGGGAACCGCGCCGGTGGTGGTCACCGACATCCGCCAGCGTCCGCTTGCCGGCACCACGACCGAGCCCAGGTCCAGCAGGCCGGTGGTGGTGGTCACCTGGACCCGCACACTGTTGCCGACGGTGACCGAGCTGGTGCCGTCCAGGGCCCAGGTCACCCGGTTGTTGGAGCGCAGGGTGAACTCGTTGGTGGCGACGGTGAAGTTCTCCGCAGCGGCCGGTGGCGGCGATACCTGCACGGTCACGTTCACCTGGGTGGAGAGGGCGCCGAAGGCGTCCCGGGCCTGGTAGGTGAAGGTGGCGGCGAAGGCAGCGGTGACATTGGCCGGCGGGGTGTAGGTGATGCTGGTGCCGTTGGTGCTCACCGTGCCCTGGCCGGCTGCCGGCTGGGTGAGGTTGACCACGGTCAGCGGCACGTTGCCTTCCGGATCGCTGTCGTTGGTCAGCACGTTCAGGGTCAGCGGTACGCCGAGTGTCGCGCCGGTATCGGCGGTGGCCACAGGCGGCTGGTTGGGGCTGACACTGACCGTAACGGTCGCCGGAGCCGACGCCGCGCCGCGTACGTCCTGGGCGCGGTAGGTGAAGGTCGCGGTGAGCGGACTGTTGACCACCGGCGGCGGCGTGTAGATCACGCTGGTGCTGCCGTTCAGGGCCACGGTGCCTAGGCCGGGGGCGGGCTGGTTCAGATCGGTGATGCTGAGCGGGACGTCGCCGTCGGCATCACTGTCGTTGACCAGCACGGCGATGGTCACCGGTACGCCGAAGCTGGTGCTGGCGCCGTCGCTGAGCGCCACCGGCGGCTGGTTGGGCACTTCTTCCGGTGCGCTGCCGACCACCACCACAGGCTCGGTATCGGCACCGCCAGCGGCGGACTTGACCGTAACCACAGCTGGCGGCTGAGCCAGGTCAGTGACCCGCAGGGACTGCAGGACGCCGGCCTTGGTCAGACGGCCGAAGCCCTGGGCGGCGAGGTCGGGAATCTGCACCTCATCGCTGGAGCTGGCTTCGATGGTCAGCGAATTGTCGGCCCAGTTGTAGCGAGCGGTGCTGACTTTCACCACGTCCGTGACTTCCTTGGAAAGCGAAGTCGGTTTGGTGGCGCCCGACGGGTCGGTAGCGGTCACCACGACGAAGGGCGGCAGCACGCCCGGTGCCGGGTTGTGGGCGAAGAAGAAGCCGGCGCCGTCGTTGACCATGTCCGCCAGGCAGGCCGGGTTGGTACCGTCCTGGACCAGCTCCAGGGTTTCCCGGTAGCAGAAGTCGGCATCTTCCGGACCATTGGCGAACACTTCCAGGCGCGTGCCCTGGTTGGTGCGCCGGTAGCTGGCCCGTTCGATTTCCACCGGGGTGGCGGCGCGGGAGTCGAACACCTTGCCGGAGACCGAGAACAGGTCGGTACGGATGGTCCCCGCCGGCCCGCTGATCTCGACGTAGTTGGTGTCGAAGGGGCTGCCCGTCACGGCCGAGGGGACGTTGGGGTCGCCGATGAACTGCTCTGCTTCGCCGGTTTCCGGATTGGTGCCCGGATAGGGGTAGCCAGGGCCTTTCAGGAAGGGGCCGACGTCGCCGGTGAGGGCACCACTGAACACGCCCGGCGCGCCGATACCGATATCGCGGGTCATGTTGATGGCGCGACGGCCACCTCGTTCTGCGATATCAGCCGCGGTCACGTCGAAGACATCCACGCCGTAGGGGTGGGTGACCGTGTATCTGCCCGGCGTGGGGATGGTGGCGCGGATGCGGATGCGCGCGAAGCTCTGCTGGTCGCCGACGCGCGGCACTTCCAGGGCAAAGGCGGCTTCGACGGCAGCGGTGTAGACCTCGAGACCGTAATTGCCCGCGTCCGGGATGCTGGCCTCGGCCATGAACCAGAACAGCTCGCTGGGCCAGTTGTTGGGGAAGACCATCGGCTGCAGGTCATCGAACTGGCCCGGTTCCGGCAGCAGGGTGCACATGTAGCCGCCGGTGGGGCTGAGGGCCTTGGATTGGCAGAGCTCCAGGCTCTGGCCGTCGCTGTCCTGGTACCACTGCGGGAAATAGCCGGTGGATGCGGTGTATGGGCCTGGGTGGACCGCCTCGAGGGCGGCCTCGGCCGTGTCGATGCCTTCGACAGCGAGACCCAGGGTTGTGAGAAGCAGGCAGGGCCACTTGTTCATGTTGCCTCCTGGCGCTTGAGCGCTCGGCTCTGGGTTCGCTTAGGGAAGAATGACCACTTCTTCGGTATCACTGCCGCCGCTGAGCGAGGTGACGGTCACCTTCGCGGGAGGTGTGGGGGTGATGCCGGTGGTAAGCGACTTGGTGGCGCCGTCCCCGCTGAGCGTCCCGATGGCGGCGCCGCTACTGGTGGTGGCGGTGAGTTCCGGGGGCGAGGTTTCGTCGCTGCTGCTGGCTACCACTGTCAGTTCGCCGGAGTTCAGGTTGTATTCGGCGCGCTCGATCCGAACGAGATCGACCAGTGGGGCGCTCAGGGTGGTGGGCGTGCTCTCCGGAATGGCCACGCTGTTGTCGGCGTTGATCGTGACGCTGGCCGGCAGGGTCGGATTGCCGGTGGACTGGCCGTACCAGTTGCCGGTGGCGTTGGCTTCGGTCATGGCCACTGCGTCGCCGGCGCTGTCCTCGTAGTCGGCGGTGCCGGGGGGCGGCGGCGCCATCACGAAGACGTCCTGCTGGGCGCTGGCCCCGGCTTCACCTGCACTGCGCGAGTAGGTGGAGCGCTGGACGATCACCGGAGTCGGCCGGACCACCTCGGAGAGCTTTCCGGAGACGGCGAACAGGTTGGTGCGCAGGTCAATGCCGCCAGGGCCCTGGATGCGCACGTAGTTGGTGTTGAAAGGACTGCCGGTGACCGGCTCGTTCAGATTGGGGTCGCCGATGAAACGCTCGGAAAGGGTGGTTTCCGGGTTCACCTCGGTATAGGGGCCGTTGACGCTGCGCAGGAACGGACCGATGTCGCCGCCCAGGGCGCCGTTGTAGGTCTTGGGTGCACCGATGCCGATGTCGCGGGTCATGTTGATGGCGCGGCCACCGTCGGCTCCGAACTCGGCCGCGGTGACTTCGAAGACCTCCACGCCATAGGGGTGGGTGATGGTGTAGGTACCGATGGTTGGGACATCCACCCGGATGCGGATGCGGGCGAAGCTGATCTGGTCGCCCTCGGCCGGAGTTTCCACCGCGAAGGCGGCCTCGATCGCCGAGCCCCAATCGAGGTTGATACCGCTGGCTGCGTCGGCGATGGCTGCGTCGGCGGTGAACCAGAAGGCTTCCGGCGGGAAGTTGGTGGGGAAGACCAGCGGCTGGGCATCGTCGTACACGCCAGGCTCTGGCAGCAGCGAGCACATGTAGCCGGGTGCTCCAGGTGCACCGGGAGCCCGCGAGCTCACTGCCTTGGACAGGCAGAGGTCGAGCGTACGGCCGTGGGTGTCCTGGTACCAGGCAGCGAAGGAACCGATATCGGGGTTGTATGGGCCGGGGTCCACGTCGAACAGGGCGGCGGGAACCTGGTCTGCCGCGACGATCAGGAGGAACGAAGTGGTGGCCTTGGAGAGTGTGCGTTGCATGAGCGTTTCCTCTTGCAATGTGGGCGCCTCCCTGCGGAATCGCGTCGTCACAGGCTGGCTGACCGGCCCTCCGCAACGACCGTGCCAGTGTTTCGAGATCGCCTCGCAAAGCCGCGCCGTACAGGGCTCACGGCCGTCGCCGAAATAAACGCCGAGCAGGCCGCCGAGGTGGGGGAGGCCCCCCACAACTGGGTGAATTTGGGGGTGGTGGGGGAGTGGGGAAAAGCCGGGGAATGGCTGGGTTAATTCTGGGGAAACCGCATGGGGCGCGGCTTTCAGGCGCTATGGGGGAAACCGGCCTGGTTTATGCACCGGTACAAGTGTCCAAGGCCGCCCGGTTGGCACGACGGGCCGAACCCATCACGCAACGCATAGGAAGGCTTCCATGAGCGCTCTGTCGGTGATCTGGGATAGGTATGCGATCGGCAAGACCGGCGATTCGCCGCCGCAATTCAACCTGCTGCGCTGGTTCTCGCTGGTCAGCCTGGTGGTGATCGCCAGCGTGGCCATTGGCCTGGGCATCATCTCCACGCGCTTCGTGGTGACCGAGAGCATCGAGCGCGACGCGATGCTCAGCTCGCAGTTCATCCAGTCCATCGCCTCGGCCGAAATCCGTCATGTGGCGCTGCCGGCGAGCATGACCATGGGCGAGCTGCTGGACGCCCGCCAGGACGGGCACCATCCGCAGCACATGCTGGAAGCCCGGCAGCGGGCCCGCAACGAATTCCTCGATCACCTCTCCATGCTGCCCGATGCCCTGCTGGCCAACATCTATGGCGCCGACCGGGTGATCGTCTGGTCCACCAACCCGGCGCTGGTGGGCAAGGACATGAGTGGCAACGACGATCTGGAACAGGCTTTTTCGTCACCGATGCAAGTCGCCTCCAGCTATGACGAGGTCACCGGAGGGCGTGCCGAGCAGAAGTTCCTGCGGGCACCTCGCACCCTGTTCATCGAGAACTACATCCCGTTGCTGGACGACCAGGGCAACGTGGCCTCGGTAGTGGAAATCTACAAGGAGCCCCGTGACCTGGTGCAGCGCATCCAGCGTGGCTTCGTGCTGATCTGGATGGCCACTGCCATCGGCGGCGGGCTGATCTATTTCGGCCTGTTCTGGATCGTGCGCCGGGCCTCGGGCCTGCTGGCCCGGCAGCAGAGCCTGCTGATCGCCAACGAAACTTTCGTCGCCCTGGGTGAGATGTCTTCCGCGGTGGCCCACAGCCTGCGCAATCCGCTGGCGGCGATACGCTCCAGTGCCGAACTCGCCCAGGAACTCGTGGACCCGCCGGTACGCAAGAACGTCGCGGACATCATCAGCCAGGTGGACCGTATGTCGAAGTGGGTACGCGAACTGCTGATTTCGGCGCGGCCGCTGTCCGGTGACTCCGAGGCAGTGGAACCGGTGGCAGTGATCAGCGAGGCGCTGCACGGCTTCGACCAGCAGATTCGCCATTCCGGTGTGCGGGTGGAGTTCCATGCCGAGGCGGCGCCGGCGGTGGTCAGCCACAAGGTGCTGCTGGCGCAGGTGCTCAACAGCCTGTTCGCCAACGCCATCGAAGCCATGCCCAACGGCGGCCTGCTACGCATCGAGGTCAAGCCCGACAGCACCGGCAAGCGCCTGCTGCTGGCCATCACCGATACCGGTCAGGGCATGACGCGCAAGCAGGAAACCATGGCCTTCAAGCCCTACTACACCACCAAGCAGGGTGGCCTCGGCGTGGGCCTGGTGATGGTCAAGCGGATCATGGAACGCTTCGGCGGCAAGGTCAGCCTGACCAGCCGCGAGCGTGAAGGCACCCGCATCTGCCTGAACTTCAAGGTTGCTGGAGGACGGGTGTGATGGAACACAGCGTATTGATAGTCGAAGACGACGAGATGCTGGCCGGCAATATCCAGACTTACCTGGAGCGCAAGAACTTCGAGGCCCTGGTATGCCATTCGGCTGAAGAGGCACTGGAACTGTTGCGGGACCAGGTGCCCGATGTACTGCTCACCGACAACTCGCTGCCGGGTATGAGCGGTCATGAGCTGATCCGCGAGGTGAGCAACCGTGCTCCGCAGATCAAACCGATCATGATGACCGGCTACGGCAACATCGAGGACGCGGTGCAGGCGATGAAGGCCGGCGCCTTCCACTACCTGACCAAGCCGGTGGCGCTGGCCGAGCTCAAGTTGCTGCTGGACAAGGCCCTGGACGCCCAGCGCCTGGAGCACAAGCTGGACTTCTACCAAAGCCGTGCAGCGCAGAATGCCGGGCTGGCCGCGCTGATCGGCGAGTCGCCGGCGATGATGGAAGTCAAATCCATGGTGCGCCAGTTGCTGGATGCCGAAAGCCGCATGGCCGACGCCGAACTGCCTGCGGTGCTGATCGAAGGCGAGACCGGGACCGGCAAGGAGCTGATCGCCCGCGCTCTGCACTTCGACGGCGCTCGCAGCAATGGCCCCTTCGTCGAGTTCAACTGCGCCTCGATCCCCGCGCACCTGCTGGAGGCCGAGTTGTTTGGCCATGAGAAGGGCGCTTTCACCGATGCCAAGGATCGGCGCCTGGGCCTGGTGGAAGCGGCCGATGGCGGCACCCTGTTCCTCGACGAAGTCGGCGAGATGGACCTGGTGCTCCAGGCCAAGCTGCTCAAGCTGCTGGAAGACCGCACCATCCGCCGCATCGGTTCGGTGAAGGAGCGCAAGGTCAACCTGCGCATCATCAGCGCGACCAACTGCAACCTCGAACAGATGGTTCAGCAGGGCAAGTTCCGCCGCGATCTGTTCTTCCGCCTGCGTATCATCTCTGTCCGTGTGCCTCGGCTTTATGCCCGCGGCGACGACATCCTGCTGCTGGCTCGGCATTTCCTCAAACAGCACGGCAAGCGCTATGGCAAGTCGGGGCTGCATTTCTCCGTCGAGGCCGAGCACCTGCTGCAGAGCTACAGCTGGCCGGGGAACGTGCGCGAGCTGCGCAACATGCTGGAGCAGACCGTGCTGCTGTCGCAGGGGCAACTGATCGGCGCCGCGCAATTGCACATCTGCCCGAGCCTGGTGGAGGACTCCACTGCCCACTACCGCACCGATGGCAATGGTCATGGCGCCGAGCCCGAGGCCGAGCGGGAAATGGTCATTCGCATGCTCGACAAGACCGACTGGAACGTCACCAAGTCCGCCCGCCTCCTGGGCCTGACGCGGGACATGCTGCGCTACCGAATCGAAAAACTGGGCCTGATCCGGCCGGATCGCCGTCACTGATCCGCCACCAGGCCCCGACGTCCACGGGCGTCACAGTTCCCTAGCACTCCCTCTCGCCAATACGGGAGGAGGAGATCCTTGTGGCCGGGCTGCGATCCTGCTCGCATCGCCGCATCGTCCACCGGGGTTCGGTGCCCTCACACCGGCCCCGCTTTCTTATTCCATAGCGCCAGCCCTGCAAGGGGCTGGCGTCTTCGCATCCGGGAACGATTCACGCCTGCCAGGACGAGGAATCCATCGATCAGATTCCCTGAACTTCACTGTCACTTCGCGCTTCTACCGGCATATTCACCTGTCATCCGAGGTGACCGTCATGACCGTCAGCATTGATCTGGATCGCGACCTCTGCAGCCTGGAACTCAACGGCAAGCTGATCGAACTGCCGATCAACCAGGTCGTGGTCAGAACCGATGAAGTGATGTGCGCTTCGGTGATCCGGTGCGTGGAGGGCAATGCGGTGATCAGCGAGGACCAGGCGCAGATGCTGATCGGCGCCGGGGCCAAGGATGACCGCAAGCACCTGTTCGTCGACGGAGGAAACGGACCGGGCGAGCACTGATCGATCCTGACGACTGGCAGAACGAAGCGACGCGCACGACGCTCAAATAAAAGTGATCCATCGTTTCTCAAGAGGTCCAGCATGAGCAGCGAACGTAGTAGCGACACGCGCAGACGTGAAAGCAAAACCCTGGCGGACTTTCCGCGCTGGCTGGTCGACCCGGATTACGTCGACCTGGTCCTGGAGCGCGACCCGGATGATCCGCTATTCGACCCCACCCTCGACGACGCGGAAACCTTCCGTCATTCCCATCACGGATAACGAGAATTGCTTTAGCTGTAGCGTCGCCTGACTGGCTGGTGGCAGAATGCGATCAGACACGGATGTCACCCATCTTCATCGCGCAAGCGACCCCTGCAGGCCAGCCAGGCCACCTTCTTCCAGACTCATTTCGCAGTGATTCCCCCGGCAGTCGCCAGGGGTTGTCCACGGTCTCAAGAAGCCGGCAGCGCTGCCGATGCAGGACGTACTTCCCTGCGTTATCACCTCCCCGAGCCCCGACATGTTCAACTCCCGTTTGAAACAGGAACTGCTCAGCCTGCGCGAAGAGCTGTCTTCCATCCAGCAGGTCCGCGACAGCCTCGATGAAGAAATGCTTGCGCTCTACCTCGACGCGCGCGGCCGCATCGAGTCGGTCAACGCCAACTTCGAGCAGGAGATGCTTTACCGCGCCGACCAATTGCTCGGCAAGAGCTTGCTGGAGCTGATCCCTGAACATGTGCGCGGCCTGGACTTTCACCTGAAGGTGAAGACCGCGCTGGACCGTGGCGAGCACCTGGCAGGGGTGGTGCGCCTGCTGCGTGGCGACGGCGAAGAGGCTTGGCTGCGCTGCATCCTGCAGCCGCTGCGCGACAGTACCGGGAAGCTGCAGCGTTTTTCCCTTTACGCCAGCAACCTGACCCGCACTATCGAGACGTCCCGCGAGCATGAGAACCTGATCAACGCCCTGCAGCGTTCGACTGCGGTGATCGAGTTCAACCTACAAGGCGAAGTGCTGACCGCCAATGACCGCTTCCTCGACGGCATGGGCTACAACCTGGAGCAGATTCGCGGCAAGCATCACCGCATGTTTTGCGAGCCGGCGGAATACAACTCCCCGCAGTACCACGCCTTCTGGGACAAGTTGCGTCGTGGCGAATTCGTTGCCGACCGCTTCAAACGCATCGACAAGCATGGCCGCACCGTCTGGCTGGAGGCTTCCTACAACCCGATCATCGATGCCCACGACCGCCTCTACAAAGTGGTCAAGTTCGCCACCGTGATCACCGACCAGGTGAACCGCGAGGCCGCAGTGGCCGAGGCTGCCAGCATCGCCTTCGAAACCTCCAAGGGCACCGACGACAGCGCCCAGCGAGGCGCTGCCGTGGTGCAGCAGACGGTGGAGGTGATGCGCGAGCTGGCTACCCGCATGCAGGAAGCCGTACAGGGCATCGAGGCGCTGGACCAGCAGTCGCAGGTCATCGGCGCCATCGTCAAGAGCATCAGCGGGATCGCCGACCAGACCAACCTGCTGGCCCTCAACGCGGCGATCGAAGCGGCCCGTGCGGGTGAACAGGGGCGCGGTTTCGCGGTGGTTGCCGACGAGGTCCGCCAACTGGCCTCGCGTACCAGTTCGGCAACGGTGGAAATTTCCAAGGTGGTGGAACAGAACCAGCAACTGGCCGAGCGCGCCGTCGCCATGATCGACCGTGGGCGCGAGCAGGCCGAACTTGGCCTGCAACTGTCCGGACAGGCCGGCAACGCCATCGTTGAAATCCAGGACGGCGCGCAACGCGTCGTCAGCGCCATCGGGCAGTTCTCCAGCCACCTCTCGCGCTGATCCCTTGGCCCCGTAGGGTGGAAATCGCTTTTCATTTTCACCTTTGGCGTCCGGCCCGCAGCGTGGTGGTGGAGGGAAAAGCACCATCCACCCTTTTACGCACTCGGATTGCCAGGATGAAATCGGACTTTCTGCAGGAGCGAAGGGGACGCCGAGTTCTTGCTTGCGAATGATTGTGCTCGGGCTGTTCGCGAGCAAGCTCGCTCCTACCAACCGGTGCCGCTTCCCAGCAGCCTCCGTCCAGCCCATGCACTCCCGGCATCGAAAATATAGGAACAAGGCATTTGTTCCCGCCCTGAGGGCTGGTTTTAAATGCAGGCTCTTATTCCTCAAAGTCCTTTTAAATTAATTAAATATATTTAATGGGAATAAGAATATGACCTTGCAGCCTCCGGGGGAGCCTATGAACAGAGCCGCCGCACCACCTGTCCCGCGCATGATCGGGCGCCGCTGTCGCTGACCGCTTGCCGCGTCATCAGCGCGGGTATCCCGAAATCACTCGATTCATCTCAACGTCGCGCCGACTGCGCGATGCGGCCCCGTTCTGCCCGGGCCTTGGTACAGGAAGCACGCACATGCCATACCGCTCTCTCTCTCGCATTGCCAGGCCATTGGCCCTGCACCGCCTGACGACTCCCGAATACGCCCTGACCCTGTTGCTCGCCCTCGGCGGCCTGGTTACGCCCGCCCATGCCGAAGATTCCGCCGCCAAGCCCGGCGCCAAGGAAGATACGGCGCTGGAGAAAGTCACGGTCACCGCTCGCCGTCGCGAGGAGGACGTGCAAGAGGTGCCGACGCCCATCACGACCCTCAGCGGCGACAATCTCGAGGCGCAGAAGGTCTACAAGGTTCAGGACCTGCAGCAGGTACTGCCCAGCGTCAACGTCGCCTACATCCATGCGCGCCAGTCCAGCGTGGCGGTGCGCGGCATCGGCAATAACCCCGCGAGCGATGGCCTGGAGGGTAGCGCCGGCATCTACCTGGACAACATCTACCTGGGGCGGCCGGGCATGGCCGTGTTCGACCTGCTCGACGTGGAGCAGCTGGAACTGTTGCGGGGACCGCAGGGCACCCTGTTCGGCAAGAACACCACGGCGGGCGTGATCAACATCAGCACCCGCAAGCCCACCTTTACCCCCGAGCGCAGCCTGCAGCTGTCCGGCGGCGAGCGCGGCTACTTCCAGGGCAGGGGCTCGGTATCCGGCGCGCTGACCGAGTCAGTCGCTGGGCGTCTGTCGTTCTATCGCACTCGTGAGGACGGCTATATCGACAACCAGCATGACGGCCGCACCTTCGTAGGCGGCGAGCGGGAAGGCGCACGCGGGCAGTTGCTGTTCGAACCGAACGAAGACTTCAGCCTGCGCTGGATCACCGATTACAACCAGGAGGATTCCACCAACGGTGTCTGGGCGCTGTATGGCGTGTCGGACCGCTTCCGCCAGCGTGCCGCGCTGATCGGCGCCAACCCGCAGCTCGATGTGAAGAAGCGCGAGGTGAACATCGACTCGGTGCAGTCAGTGAATGTCTGGCAGGGCGGATCGTCGCTCGAGGCCAACTGGAACCTGGACAGCGGCTACACCTTCACCTCCATCAGCGGTTACCGCTACTGGCACTTCGTCCCGCACAACGATGCCGACCTCACCGATGTCTCGGCGATCGTCGACAGCGGGGTCGAAGTCCACGACCGGCAGTTCTCCCAGGAATTCCGACTGGCCTCGCCCACCGGTGGTGCTTTCGACTATGTGGTGGGTGCCTACCTGTTCAACCAGAACCTCGGCAACAACACGCGCACCCAGTACGGTCCCTTCGCCGATCTTTACCTCACCGGGGCAAACCGCAACCTCTTCAACAACGTTTCCACCCAAACCAACGGCAAGATAGAAACCGACAGCTTCGCGCTGTTCGGCCAGGGTAACTTGCATATCACCGACCGCCTGGACTTCACCTTCGGCCTGCGTGGCACCTACGAGGAGAAGCAGGCGCGGCTGCACCGCTTCGCCCCGGTGGGCGGCGCCAATCTGACCGGGCCGCTGGCGGCTGCACGGCAAGCGCAATTGGGCGCACTGGATACCGGCGACTTCGGCCTGCACAACGCCGCACCGTCCGGGCTGCTCAGCCTCAGCTACAAGGTCAGCGACGGACTGCTCGGCTACGCCAGCCTGGCCCACGGCGAGAAGTCCGGTGGGGTCAACCTGGTGGCGCCTGTGGCGGGGCTGGGAAGCGATTCGCTGATCGTCGGCCCCGAGCGTGCCAACGACGCCGAGCTGGGATTCAAGAGCACCCTCGACGACGGCCGCCTGCTGTTCAACGCGAACATCTTCTGGACCGGTATCCACGGCTACCAGGCCACCACCCTGACCACCACCGCGGCCTCGCTGACGCCCGTATCGGTGCTGGCCAACGCCGGTAGCGTGCGTTCCCGTGGCGTGGAGTTCGAATCCAGTTGGCGCCCGCTGCGCGGGCTGACCCTGAACGCCAACGGCTCGTTCAACGACGTCACCTACCTGAGCTTCAAGGACGCGCCGTGCCCGGGCGAGATCAACACCGTGACCCCCACTGCCAAATGCGACCTCACCGGCGAGCGGGTGGTGGGCGCTTCGCGCTGGATCGGCAACGTCAACGGTGAGTACACCTGGCAGACCGGCAATGGCCTGCGCCCCTACGTCAATGCCAGCTACTCCTACCGTTCCGAAGCCGAAGGCACCCTGGACAACTCCGAGCTTTCCAAGATCGACGGCTACGGCCTGGCCAACTTCGCCGCCGGCATCCGCGCCGATCTCGGTGACGGCCTGCTGGACACCTCGCTCTGGGTGCGCAACGCCTTCGACAAGGACTACTACCTGACCGCCTTCGCCTTCAGCAACGGCGCCTACACCGCTTCCGTGGGCCAGCCGCGCACTGCCGGCGTGTCCCTGCGTTACGACTTCTGACCCGCGACCAAGGAGAACCCCATGAGCACTGTCGTCACCGCCTTGCGCCAGCCCCTCGACGGGCTGCGCATCGAACCCCTCGCCGCACCCCTGGGCGCCGAGGTTCGTGGCCTGGATGGCCGCCGCGACCTGACCTCGGCACAGATCCTCGCCCTCAAGCAGGCCCTGCGCGACCATCACATCCTGATCTTCAAGGGCCAGGAACTGGACGATGCGCAGTACCTGCGTTTCACCTCCTGGTTCGGCTCGGTGTTCCAGCCCCATCCGGATTACCTGGTGCTGTCTTCGGGCACCGACGGCAAGGCGCCGGACATCGTCAAAGTGGCCAACACCGAAGATGGCGAACTGAGCAACATCGCTCTGCCGGCCCACAGCGATCACCACTGGACGCCGACCCCCTCGGCCGGCTCCCTGCTCTACGCGCTGGAGGTCCCGGAGGAGGGCGGCGAAACCACCTGGACCAACCTGGCCCTGGCCTACAGCGCGCTGGACGAAGACACCCGCCGCGAGATCGATGGCCTCAAACTGATCAACTACAACCCCTTCGTGCGCCTGCGTGACGGTTACAACGTCGGCATCACCTACCGCACGCCGGACATCGAACCCATCCAGGGCACCGAGCACCCGCTGGTACGTACCCATCCGGAGAGCGGCAAGCGCCTGCTCTACCTCGGCGTGCACACAGAAGTGGAAATCCCCGGCTACGCCGCGGACAAAGGCGTCGAACTCATCGGCCGCCTGCGCGAGCACCTCAAGGACCCGCGCTTCTCCTACACCCACCGCTGGGAAGTGGGCGACATCGTGTACTGGGACAATCAGGCTACGCTGCACGCCCGCAACGGCTTCCCGGCAACCCAGCGGCGCCGCCTGAAACGCATCAGCCTGGCCGGCAGCCGGCCCTTCTGAGGATAAAACGACCATGACCACATTGTTCATCGCCCCCGGTGCCTGCTCGCTGGCCTCCCACATCGCCGTGCACGAACTGGGGTTGCCTATCCAGATCGAAAAGGTCGCCTTGCGCACACCGGATTCGCCCATCCACGCCATCAACCCACTGGGCCGCGTGCCCGCCCTGCAACTGGACGACGGCACGGTGCTGACCGAGAACAGCGCCATCCTGCCTTTCCTTGCCGACCAGGTTCCCGGTACTCCGCTGTTCGCTCCGGCCGGCAGCGCCGAGCGCGGGCAGATCCAGGGCTGGCTCGGCTACCTTGCCGCGGAGGTTCACACTGCCTCATTCCGCCCGCTGAACCGCCCGGAGCGTTACTCCGCCGACGAATCCGCGCATACCGGTATCCGTGAACAGGCGCGTATTCAGTTGTTCAAGGCGTTCGAGCACATCGAGCGGCACCTGGAGGGGCGCCAGTGGCTGGTGGGTGAGCGCTTCACCCTGGCGGACATTTATCTCGGCGTCTTCGCCACCTGGTTGACCCGCCTGGGTGCGCCGTTCGATGGCCTGGACAACGTCACCCGTCTGCGCCAGAAGTGGCTCGAACGTCCGGCAGTGCAAGAGGCGCTGCGTGACGAGGGACTGCTCAAGTAACCTGACCGGCCCGGCGCGCGAGCCGGGCACCTTGGCATCCACAGCAACGGGACTGGCAGGCAAGGCGATCGCCACACCTGCCAGAGGCTGAGAGAATCCTCCGGGTCGAATTCAGCGTCTTGTGCCGGGTGGATGCCCAAGGAGGAGTGCATGGTCGCGCTGACATTGCGCCTTGCCATCCTCAGTGCGCTGCCCTACGTGCTGGTGTTCCTGGTCGACGCCATGCCCGGTCTCGCGCCCGCCTGGGACTTTGCCAACGCTGCAGGCCTGTTCGGTGGCGTGATCCTCCTCCTCTTGTTCGTCTACTGCGGCCGGCCGATGTCGCGGCCGTACTTCGACGGGAAGTTCTTCATGGTCCTGCATCGTGACCTGGGCTACGCGGTGCTGATCCTGTTGGCGCTGCACGTTGGCCTGCTGCTAGTGGACGAGCCGCTGGTGGTGGATTACCTGCTGCCTTCGGCTTCCCTGCCCATGCTGGCCGGCACGCTCGCTGCCTTGCTGCTGCTGATTCTCGTGCCCATCAGTCTCCCCGCCGTGCGCCAGCGCCTGTGGCGTCATCACCTGCGTTTTCGCCGTTGGCACTACGGGATCAGTTCCGTGCTGCTGGTGCTACTGGCGGTGCACGTGATCGGGACCGGGTTCTACACCGGTGCGTGCTGGAAGGCCGTGCTCTGGGGCGTCATCACCAGCTGCGCACTGATCTGGCCCCTGCTGCCGCGTAGCCCCCTGGCGCCAGCCGAGGGGCACAGGCGTCGTAACACGGGGGGACTCGCCAGCCGGCTCTGCGCGGGCCTGTTGGTGTTCGTCCTGTGCCTGGCCGGGGGCTACGCCCTGCTGACCAACAGCGATCTGCCGCTATGAAGTGGCTCTACCTGTTGGTCTGCCTCGGACTGCTGGCGCTGCTGGGCTACGGCCTTGCGCAGGGGCACGCCGAGTTGGTGCGACAGCGTCCTTTGCTGCCGCTGAACTTCGATCACGGCGTACATGGCCAGGTGAATTGCCTGAACTGCCATCACGACTACGCTGACCGCTCCCCGGCCCCGCCTTCCGGTGACCGCACTTGCCTGTTCTGCCACAAGAGGTCTCAGGAGCTGGCCGTGCGCATTGAGCAGGACTTCCACCAACTCTGCCGGGGCTGCCACCTGGAACGGGTGCAGGCCATCGAGGCCGCCGGCCCGGTGCGGGCCTGTCAGCAATGCCATGCGCCCGCGATTCTTCCGTAGGAGCGAGCTTGCTCGCGAACTATCGTGCTCGGAGTTCTCGCGAGCAAGAACTCGGCGTCTCCCTCGCTTCTACACGTTTCTTAAAATTAATGAAATTTGCTCACAAGCACATGCAATTTTCTTGGGATTATCACAGCAGTCAGCCAGCCCTACAGTGAACGCAACTCAAACAGAAAGCCCGCGCGGTGCGGGTTCCACACAGGAGAGTTGCTATGCGTACCTGGTTCATTACTGGAGCTTCCCGTGGTCTTGGCGCCCTCATCGCTGCAAAAGCGCTGGAGGTAGGCGATGCGGTGATCGCCACCGCCCGTAAACCCGAAGACGTGATTGCCCGCCTGGGCGAACATCCCAACCTGCTGGCCGTGCGCCTCGATGTAACCCGCGAAAGCGAGGCCCATGAGGCGGTCGCCGAAGGTATCAAGCGCTTCGGCCGCATCGACATCCTGCTGAACAACGCCGGCTACGGCATTCTCGGTGCGGTAGAGGAAACCAGTGCCGCCGAAGTCGAGCGCATCTACGCCACCAACGTGTTCGGCCTGCTCAACGTCACCCGTGCCGTGTTGCCGCACATGCGTCGCCAGCGTTCCGGCCACGTCGTCAACATTTCCTCGCTGGGCGGCTACCACGCCTACTACGGCTGGGGTGTCTATGGCTCCACCAAGTTCGCCGTGGAAGGTCTCAGTGAAGCGCTGCACCAGGAGCTGGCGCCGCTGGGCGTGAACGTCACTGTGGTCGAACCGGGCTTCTTCCGCACCGACTTCCTCGATGACCAGTCGCTGGTGAAGACCGCCCTGGAGCTGCCCGACTACGACGAAACGGTGGGCGCCATGCGCCGCTTCGCCGAAGGCGCCAACCACGCCCAGCCGGGTGACCCGAGCAAGTTCGCCGGCGCCATGCTGGAGCTGGTGAACGCCGCCAACCCGCCGCAGCGCCTGGCCCTGGGCAGCGACGCCGTCGCTCGCATCGCCGCCAAGCACAGTCTGGTTGATGGCGAAGTGGCTGAATGGAAAGTGCTGTCGATGTCCACCGACTTCGGGGACTGATCCACCCGTCCAGCCTGGAGGACAACCTGATGAAAGCAACCCTGATCGCCTTGGCCGGTGGCCTGTTGTCCACACAGATAGTGGTCGCTGCTGAGCTGGGCCCGACGTCGACCCTGAACGCTGCGGACAAGGGCGGGAAGTATCACTACGGAATGGACCTGGACATCGCCCAGGTGTTGTCCCACAGCGAGATTCCCAACGTCTGCAAGGTGGTGCCGGCGGAAATGACCTACGTGGACTCCGAAGGAGAGCACCACACCCTGCAATACAAGGTCATGGGGACGGGTTGTCACGGGTGAAGCCCAGACGCGCCACACGATGAAAAAAGCCCCTGGAGATCGCCTGGTCTCCAGGGGCTTTGCACATGCTGCCGACGAGTAACGGTCCGTAGGATGGGTAGAGCCTGCGATACCCATCGACCATGATGCGCATGGGTTTCGTTCCTCAACCCGTCCTACCCGCCACGCAGGTCTTTTCTGCCGTCTTGACGCGTTATTCATGGTCAAACGGCCCGTCTAGGCGGATGCTCGTGGCATGAGCTTTTTTCCAACAACGCGCGGTCCCAGCGGCGCGAGTTCAAGGACCTTACGCCATGTCGGTAATCGAACCCCTGCTGCTGAGCACCGTGCGCATTTGCACCCTGGCCGGTACGCGCGTGCTGACCAATGCCAGCGGATTCTTCTTTGCGCGTGACGAGCGCCTGTTCCTGGTCACCAGTCGGCACGTGGTGCTGGATGCTCCGAGCCGGCATTTCCCCGATCGACTCGAAATCGAACTGCACACGGATCTTCACAACATGGCCCAATCCTGCGGCTTCTCCGTGCCCTTGTATCGCGACCGGGAAAGCCTGTGGCGACAGGGGCGGGATACGGCAGGTGGCGTCGATGTGGCGCTGATCGAGATCGAGCGCTCGGCGTTGCCGGCTGCCACGGTCTACCACGCATTCACGCCGAGGCACCTGCAACTGCCCGGCGAGCCCATCGAAGTCGGCACCGCGCTATTGGTTGTGGGTTTTCCCCTGGGCTTTCACGACAGCCTTCATCACATGCCGGTGGTACGGCATGCCATTGTCGCGTCGTCGTTCGGCCTGCGCTTCCAGGGACAGGGCTATTTCCTCACCGATGCACGCACCCATCGTGGCACCAGTGGCGCGCCGGTGGTGATGCGCGCGCCGGAAGAGTGCCAGGATCTTGGGGCACTGCCCTGGATGTTGCTCGGCGTCCACTCGGCACGCCTGGACCTTGGCAGCCGCGACCTCGTGCAGGACGAAGCGCTTGGGCTCAATTGCACCTGGTATGCCGACATCCTCATGACCCTGAGCGAGACCTGAAGAAAACGTTGCCAGGTGTCCATGCTGCTGGCCTAAAAAAGCCCGCACGGGGCGGGCTGTGGCAACGTGGCCTCGGCAGCTATGAGTCAGCCATGAGGTCCACAATGGTTTCGCTGATGAAATCGGCGTTGGCCTCCAGGGTCGCCAGGCGATGGCAGATCTGCTCAGAGGCGTCCGGTGAGCCGCATTGGTCGATCCAGATCGCCAGTTCGACAAGGGCCGCACCCAGCATGATCTGATTCATGTGGATGCGATGGAGCACGAGCGGCAGCGCATCACGCTTGGCCATGGAAACCTCGGGGTGAGACTCATCGTGGACGCCGTTGCAGGTCAGCACTCGCGCGAACTGAACACTGGCGCGCCGTGAGTATCGAATCCCAGGACCTTGTCCAGCGCACGTTCCGCTGCGCTGATCGCTTCTGAAAGTCGAGAAAAGCTGGTGCCGTCATAAACCTGGTGAAAGCGTACTTCCGTGCCGCTGTTGCGCGTTTTGAATGCGACGAATGCCAGCGCATGGTCACCATTCATCTGGGCCTGGCTCCATGCAACGTGCTCGGGGAAGTCTCGTTTCATGGTGGCCTCGGTCTGTGTATGCCAATGCTCGGATTTCCACTATCTACCCACAGACCGGCAATTGCTTGGCTTTATTGGTAAACCGGACCAAGGGTCCTGCACGGCCAGCCGGCAGGCCCTTTCGCCAGGAAGGCGGCCAGATCTCCGGTGGGGCAGATCCGTCATAAAAATCCAAGGTTCGTGATCAGGAGTTATTGGCGTCGATGGTACTTGGGTGTTGGGTTTAATACTTGTGTATAGGTTGAGCATATTTATTGATTAATGGATTTAATCCTCCGCACAAATGAAGCTCTGCGGCCCTGGCGATATATTCGGCATCAAGGGTTCGGAGGGCTTCATCATGAGGCACTTCACAGATGAATTAGCGGACAGTTTTTCGGCGATTCGCCCAGCACTGTTTGCCTGCTTGACCCTGCTAACTACCCGCATCGTCCGTCAGCTGAATGCTCTGATACCAGAGCGGAAGCCTTTCGCCAAAGCGCGCGGCCGGGGACAGTTGACAGGCCCTTCAGCGGGTTCGTTGTTCAGGCTGGAAGATATCAAGCAAGGCGCAAGCAGCTTGCCTGTCGGTTCGCATTTGATTAGCCCGCGCACGCTTTATGCGCATCACGGAATTTATCTTGGTGGCGGTAATGTCGTTCACTACTCCGGATTCGCTAGTTCGATAAAACCCGGCCCCGTTGAAGTGACCGATCTTGAGTGCTTCGCCAATGGACATGATGTCTGGATAGTTCAAGAACAATGCCGATATTCCAGCGATGAAATCGCAAGTCGGGCGCGCTCAAGAGTGGGTGAGAATCAGTACAGGTTGCTTTCGAATAACTGCGAGCATTTTTGCAACTGGTGCATTAGCGGAGAAAGCTACAGCTCTCAAATTAATGCCTGTCTCCAATTCCCGCGCCACGTATTCTCTTTGATCTCGGCGTCTCAACCTTCCTTCATTTGAACCTGGGTAATGGTTTGTGCGGTAGAAAGCACTTGTGGTCTGGAGGAAGGGCGCGGCGCGAGCGACGCGCTTCCATATTCCTCAGTGCATTTGCAGATCGAGGCGTGCGTCAGCTACGACGGGCCAGCACGAACCCGAACAGGAAGGCTGCGGCGGCGCTGGCGCCTATCACTTTCCAGGGTTGCTCGTGGACATAGTCATTGGTGGCGGCAGCGCTCTTGCGGCTTTGCTGAGCGAGCTTGTCACCCAGTTGCTCCATCGACGCCCTCGCCGCTGATATCCGTTCGCTGAGCATGGCCTGGGCTTGTGTCAGCTCCTCCGCGCTAAGCGAGGTAGTGTCCTTCATCAGGTCTTCGACATCTGCCAGAAAGCTGTGAAACTCCTGGCTGGAGCTGTTGCTGTTCGATCTGAGACCGTTCGATTTGGTAGGCATGAGGTGACTCCATTGATGGGTTGATGTGGTGCTGGCGGGCCTCGAGTCTTTCGCTCGAAGGCGTCCGAAGTAGTTGACTGTTCACATTGACCCCATCTTCTCGGCCCGTCGGTTCGCTGTGCCGCTTAGCCGAGCAGCTTGCTGTAGGAGTCTGTCGTTGCGCAGTAACATTCGCAGGCCGCTGCTTCGAGCCCTGCGCGATCGAGGATGGTGATTTCGCCGCGGGTATAGCGGATGAGGTGTTGTTCCTGCAGCGCCCCTGCGGCCACCGTGATGCCACTCCGACGCACGCCGAGCATGTCAGCGAGAAACTCATGGGTGAGGTGGAAATGGTCGCCCTGCGCCCGGTCGTGGGTCATCAGCAGCCAGCGCGCCAACCGTGGCTGGATCTCATGGAAATGGATGCAGGCGGCCGATTGCGACAGTTGCGTCATCGATATGTAGAGGTAGCGATTCAAGCTGCGTTGCAGGTCGGGGCATTCGTGCAACTCGTGCAGAAGGTGGGCGGATGAAATGCGCAGGGCGTTTCCGGCACCTTGCACAACTGCGCGGATTGGCGCCTTGCGTACCCCCAGTATCAATGTGACGCCCAGCATGCCTTCGCTGCCGATCAGGCCCATTTCCAGCGGCCTATGGGAATCCAGATGGGTCACCAGCGAAATGAAACCGGTAATCGGGAAGTAGGCATGCCTGTATATCCGACCTGTTTCGCAAAGAAGGCTGCCAAAGACCAACTCTACCGATTCGCAGTGATTGAGAATCCTGTTGCGCTCTTTGCTCGGGATGCCATTGAGAAGTTGGTTGGTCACTATGGTCGCCTCCCTTTGCCCTGTCGCACGCGCGGGTCCTGGACGGTGCGATAGGGCGGCTAGGTCATGCTGCACTCTTGCGCCCAGTGGTCGCGGCGGTCTGTTCGTTAGGACACGCAAGCGGGATGGATTGCGGTCGAGGGCGCGAGGGCCATGGGGAAGTGTTGCGCCCGGCCTGTTTGCGGTGAAGCTGCTGGCCTTGAGTGCGATACCGTACAGACCGTCCTTCCGGCGCGGATGCAACCTGCAACAAGGCAGGTATTTGCCATGACGCAGCGGAGAATGGACATGTTCGAATTCGTCGTAATCGGATTGTTGGCCCTGTGGGCGTTGGGACTGCTTACGTCCTTCTACATGGGGGGACTCATCCACATCCTGCTGTTTCTGTCGATCGCGCTGGTCATGTTCCGGTCCAGGCTGGGACGGCGAGAGTGAGCCCAAGACGTCCTGGCAATCACAAAGCCCCCGCCGCGAGGGGCATACCGTTCACTCCCATCCCGTCCTTCCGTAGAAGCGGCTGATCTGCATTTGCCAGCGCTGGTCAGCCATGTCAGGCCAATGGCTCTTGTCGAATCCGGGGGCACCTTTCAACTGGTGCCGATCAACATCGAGCATGAAGCGCTTGTGCTCGGTATCCCGGGTCAACGCTCTCCAGGGCACCGCGAAGAGTTTTTCACCCAGGCCGAGGAACGACTTGAAGGACAGCACTGCATAGATGATGCGGCCGCTGCGCATATCCAGCATGAGTTCCTTGATTACTCCGAGGTCATCTCCCGCGAGGTTGTAGACATCGTTGCCGATGAGCGTGTCTGCGCCCATCAGGTTAGGTCCAGGCCCGGTTCGAGAGGCGTGGCCGGCTTCGTTGTCTTCGTTGCCGGCGTTCTTTCCCTGATGGTTCATGAGTACCTCCAATTGCAGAAAGTTTGGCTGGCCCTTTCCCTGTAGAGCCTGCGTACGGGGAACGAAGGCAGCGCCAGGGAAGGGGAGCCAATCATGAAACCGAGTCAAGGCCTCTTGATGTCCTCCTTGATGTCGCCGACCGTCTCCTGGATATCACCGGTGGCATTTTGTGCCTTGCCTTCGTTTTCGAGCCGTTGGTTGCCGATAAGCCTGCCTGTGGTTTCCTTGATCAGGCCCTTCAACTGATCGACCTTTCCTTTGAATTGATCTTTGTTCATGAGCTTGCTCCATGAGCAGCGAGAGCGGTGATGCCTTGTGCCCAGCCCGCGCACGATTGCGATGAGCCGAGTCATGACCTTGTCGGCAAGCCGGTGGGGTGTCTGTGCGTTAGCGCACCCATGCCGTTCAGTCAGTCGGATGGCTGTTGCTCAAACCAGCTTTTGCCAAACCTCAGCGTTGGCCAGCTGATCCTGGCTGGCATGCTTGTGCTCGCCATGTATCGGGCTGAGTTCATAGATTCCGTCCGCTTCGGAGGTTGCCGCATAGCGGACACCTGTGAGCTTGTGCAGGTAGCGCAGCAGCGGCTGGCACTGCGCATCCAAACGCTGAAACAAGGTCGAGTCGTACATTCCATTCATGGCCAGTGCCTGCTGCAGCCGGTGCTGCTCTGCTTTTATTTCATTCTGTGCTGTCTGCACACACCGGTATGTACGCCATCGCACCAGGGCGAAACTTGCAGGGTTATGAGCGCTAGCGCACCGACGCAGGCACGGCCATTGACCATTTTCTCATCCGATATCTCGCCGCATAGCGTGGAGGTTGTGATGAGTTCGTCGATCAATCCAAAGCGCGTTGAGAGCCCTATCGGCCTGAGACGCGAGTCAGCCTGCTCCGGAAGGGTCGCTCTTTCCCTAAGGGTGGAGCCTGCCAAGCAGGTACCGCTGCATGTCGCCAGGGAGCGCGTCGCGCCGCTGCGCCGGAAGTCGCCTCTACTGCTGCTTGTTTCGATGGTTGTCCTGCCATTGGTCGTGAGCGGCGATGTCCTTGCGATGGACGACTCTTCGCCGGGCCTGACCGGGAAGGTACGTACCGAAACGACACTGATGCAGAGCGCCTATGTGCAGTTCGATGATCGCGAAGCCGAGGGCGGCATCAGTGAATCGGGCGCGGGAGGGCCAGGGAACAATCAGGCCCGCGAGCCGACGCGAAGTAATGGGGAGTATCAGGTGATCAGCATCCCGCGTATCTCGTTCTGAGTCAGTTCTGTTCGATGCCGTACAGATGTGGCCGATGGATGGGATCAATCTGGTTCTCGGCAGATTGCTGCTCGCATATCGAGCGCCGGCGAGCAGTCTTCTGATTGTTCGCATCCGAGGATATAGCCATGAGTCTGGGTACCATTCTTTTAATCGTTCTCATCCTGCTGCTGATCGGGGCCTTGCCGAACTGGCCGCACAGCAGAAGCTGGGGATATGGGCCAACCGGTGGGTTGGGCATCGTCTTGATCATCGTCATTGTGCTGCTGCTCACCGGGCGGCTTTGAGTGGCCTGCCGTCGGTTCGGATCAGAGCGAGACTCACCGGGCAAATGGGGCATCAACCCATAAGAGAAGTGCAAGCGCGGGGACTGGATTTTCGGCGATCTCACCTAATTGCTGCCTTGGTTTGGCAGGGGAGAAGCACATGCAACTCACATCGCATCTTTTATCGAACGCCTTTCCTGGTTATGAGGTGTCGCTGGCATCGCGGCCGGATGGCCGGGTACTGATGGTCCTCGCGCGGCCAGGGCAGCAGAGCTCAAGCAAGGTCATCGATGCGGGGGCTCTGTCCATCCGCGCGAAAGCGGCCAAGTTGATCAGGCAGGTCGAACGCGAGCTGAAACTGGAGGAGGGCGCTTTGAGATGGCACTCGCCAGACGATTACTGGATAAGCCTCGAACTTCCCACCTATCACGACCAGCCCTTGCGGAAACTATCCGTCTGGAGCTGGGCGGAACGGCGTAATAGAAAGCACTTCTAGGCTCTGTAGGAAAAGTTCTCGACGACTTTGCGTACGGGCCCTAATGGCCGAACTGCTTTCTTCGGCCAGGGCAGCGCAGTTTCCTGACGATTGAAATTGCCGCTCGCGGCTTGTGCCTTGGGGCTGAGCCCGCCTCGCACGCGGCGCGTGACACAGCGTTTCCAGGGGGATAAGCGCGGTGGCGCACCGACGGGAGCACTGCCCCACTGCCAGAGTACAGGCCCCACTACCGACCTCAGAGGTCAACATGAGCAAGCACAGCAAATCTATCCCGAACAGTGGCGCGGCACCGGCCAGCAAGGCGGCCAGGAAGCCTGGCCCGACCATCGGCTCACCCACTTCCATCAAGCCTGAACGCATGTCTGATCCCAAGACTGTGCCTCGCGAAGAGACCAGAAGGACCAAGCCCCAGGATGCAGACAAGGCACCTGCCAAGGCCTCCGCGAAAGAACCACCACGCGCAGCCAAGGGAGATGACGACCTCATGAGCGAGGAGCCCAGAAACTCATGAGCCTATCTGGCACGGTTGGCCTGCCGGGTGTAGGACGGACGCTACGCCATCAGCCGCCGAAAGGCGGAAAAGCAGGTAAAGCACTTCCTTGAGAAATGCAGGCACTGAGCCACACAAGATCCCCTGATGCACCGCCTCGCGGCTCATCAGGCGGCCCAAACCAGCGGCCCAGTCGTGCACGGGTTCCGGTTCGGATCTCTCTCCTTCCCGAATGGTGAAACCAGATGCACACACAATCCCGAAAGCAACTCCTTGCCGCCTGCATCGCGCTGGCGCTGGGGACGACGGGCGGCATGGCCGCCGCAGAATCACAGACCTTTACCGATAACCGCCAGGAAACCCAGATTTGGACGACCTATGCGTTGAACCCCCATCTGCGGGCCAATGATCTGAAAGTGTCGGTCCTGAATGGCAAAGCCACACTCACCGGAAACGTCGCGGAAGAGGTCAATAAGGATCTTGCCAAGGAGATCGCACTGGGCGTCAGCGGAATCGACTCGGTGGATAACCAGATCGTGGTCAAGCCCGACTACGTTCCGCCGAAGGCGGGCAAGGATCGGAGCTATGGGGTCATGGTCGATGACGCCACGATTACCGCTTCGGTCAAGTCGAAGCTGCTCTGGAGCAAACAGGCTGATGGCATGACGACTCAGGTCAAAACCCAGTCAGGTAAGGTAACGCTGACTGGCAACGCCGATAGCCAGGCAGACAAGGATCTTGCCGGCCGCCTCGCCATGAACACCGATGGCGTGATGCTGGTGGACAACCAGCTTGTGGTCGACGCCTCGAAGCCAGCGCCGGTCGACAGTGCCAAGAGCACTGCGAAGGAAACAGGTGGGGATATTGCCGATAGCTGGATCACGACCAAGGTGAAGTCCACCTTGATGTATTCCAGCAACGTCAACGGGTCCGACATCTCCGTGAGCACGAACAGCGGCATCGTTACGCTGAGTGGCCTCGTCGACAACGATGCCGAGCGTGACCGGGCGATCGAGCTGGCGCAGAACGTCCGAGGCGTGAA
This sequence comes from Pseudomonas sp. DY-1, assembly GCF_003626975.1. Classification (NCBI taxonomy): domain Bacteria; kingdom Pseudomonadati; phylum Pseudomonadota; class Gammaproteobacteria; order Pseudomonadales; family Pseudomonadaceae; genus Pseudomonas; species Pseudomonas sp. DY-1. The sequence continues at coordinate 5,071,275 of NZ_CP032616.1, forward strand.
GAGCGTTCGTTCAACGGAACTTCGCTACTGACGTCGGGGGCTCAGCCCTCTGAGTCGCCATGCTCGAACAGTCACGCGCCGTGATCAGTAAGCCTCGACTCGTGATGGGGCTGGTTGGGTGAGGTGAGTAGAACCCCCACTATTCACCTCCGGCCAGCAACTACTTGCCCAGGGGCTGCCGCCAGCCGTTTTCACCCTGGCAACAGCTGCCGGCGGCGTGCTCACAAGAAGAGAATGGTGCATCGAAAGCCTTATGTCCGATAGCGCACACAACGGCGGTCCCGTTGACCTATCGTTACAGGATAAAGGGCCTTTTTCAGGTGCTTGGCTCGATGGTGGCGCCCATGTCGGATACACCTTCACCTTTGCAGAACCACTTGCTCGCGACCTTGCCGGTAGAGGTTCAGAAGCGCTTGATCCCACAGATGCAACTGGTATCGCTGCCACTTGGCAAAGTGCTGTATGAGTCGGGGGATACGTTGCGTCATGTCTTTTTCCCCACCGACTCGATCGTGTCCCTGCTGTATGTGATGGAGAACGGCTCCTCGGCGGAGATCTCGGTCGTCGGCAACGAGGGGATGATAGGCCTGGCGGTGTTCATGGGGGGGGAAAGCACCCCGAGCCGGGCCATCGTGCAGAGCGCCGGTCACGCCTATCGGTTGCGGGGGAATGAGTTGAAAACCGAGGTCAATCGGCATGGGGAGTTACTGCTTCTGATGCTGCGCTATACCCAGGCCCTGATTACCCAAATGGCACAGACCGCAGTCTGCAATCGCCACCATTCAATCGACCAGCAACTGTGTCGATGGTTGCTGCTGTCGTTGGATCGCCTGCCGAGTAACCATCTGACGATGACCCAGGAACTCATCGCCAACATGCTCGGTGTGCGTCGCGAAGGGGTGACGGACGCTGCCGGCAAACTGCAGAAGCTTGGCGTGATCGCGTACAGCCGCGGGCACATCACGGTGCTTGACCGGGCCAAGCTCGAGGCGCTGAGCTGCGAGTGCTATGCCGTGGTCAAGAAAGAGACCGACCGACTGCTGCCCTGCAAAACTCCCACCCGACACGATACTTCCCTTTGACGGACTCAAGTCATGCCCTGCGCATTGCGCGCTGAATTGCGCAGGGGCGCGTTCGGGCTGCGGACAGTTCATGGGCCACAAGTATTTTTCCTTTGGTGCGTTGCCATACAGACGAGCCTTTCGCTCCGGATGCAACCTGTGAGCAGGCAGTTGCTTCGCGCTGCAAAAGGAGAACAGAAATGCTCCAGACACTTGTGGTCGTGTTGCTGGTCTTGTGGGTGTTGGGACTGATCACGTCCTACTCCATGGGTGGGTTTATCCATATTCTCCTGGTAGCGGCGATTGTGCTGTTCCTGCTCCAGTTCATTCAGGGACGTCGTTCGTAAGCGTGGAGTAGGAGGCCCAGCAAACCTCTTGCCACTCAGCGTATGCAGTTCGGCTGCCAGGGCCTCTTTCGGGGCCACCCCTCCTGGCAGCCCGGACTTCACCGGTGTCGCGTTACTCCTCTCTTTTCCCTGCTTTCCATGACCCAGCCGTAGGTATCAGGGGATGCCATCCTCGCGCCGCGGCAGCTTCGCCATCGTCTCTTCGCGCCCGCTTCGCGGCTGCGCGGGTCCGCAGGGTTGGCAGTGGATTTCGACCTGGTGGGTCCGGCCATCGTCCAGCAGCGGGACACGGCGATCCTGGAGCCATTCACCATCGAGGCTGACCTGCTGGCCGTCCGGCACGCCTTCGGTCTGAACCAGGTTGATGTGGTACAGCGCGGAACCGAAGCGGTAGCGCAATGTGTAGCCGCGCCAATCGGCCGGCAGCACGGGTTCGAAGCGCAGGCTTGCGCCCTCGCGTCGCAGGCCTAGCAACGACTCGAGGATGAGGCGGTACATCCAGCCGGCCGCACCGGTGTACCAGCTCCACCCGCCACGCCCCAGGTGTGGGGTGCTGGCGTAGACATCGGCGGCCAGCACATAGGGTTCGATCTTGTATGTCTCGATATGGCTTGCGATGCCATGGCCGACCGGGTTGATCATCTCCAGCAGTTCCCAGGCGCGCGCGCTGTCGCCCATCTCGGCGAAGGCCATGCACGCCCACACCGCGGCATGGGTGTACTGGCCACCGTTCTCGCGCACGCCGGGGACGTAGCCCTTGATGTATCCAGGGTCGGGCAGAGAGTGATCAAAGGGTGGTGCAAGCAGCAGGATCAGGCGGGAGTCACGTCGTACCAGATGTTCGAGGAGCGACTCCATCGCCCGGTACCGTCGCCCGGGAGGTGCCACGCCGGAAAGCACCGACCAACTCTGGGCAATGGCATCGATGCGGCATTCGTCATTGCTGGCCGAACCGAGCGACGAGCCGTCGTCGAAGTAGGCCCTTCGATACCAGGCCCCATCCCATCCGTGTTGCTCCAGGCTTGCATGCAGCTGCGCGGCCTGTTCGTGGCAACGTTGGGCGAAGTCGGTATCGCTGCGCTCCTGCGCGATGTTCGCGAACCGCTCAAGTACCAGGTGCTGGAAGAATCCTAGCCAGACGCTTTCGCCCCGCCCCAGTTCACCGACACGGTTCATGCCATCGTTCCAGTCGCCGTCACCCATCAACGGCAGGCCATGGGCGCCTCGCGGCATTCCGCGCTCCAGCGCTCGCACGCAATGCTGGTAGAGGCTTTCCTGTAGCGTCGAATGTTCCGGCAGGTCGTAGTAGGACGCCTCGCCGGCATTCAGTTCGCGACCCTGGAGATAACCCACCTGTTCATCGAGCACAGTCTGGTCGCCGGTCAGCTCTACATAGCGGCTTACGGCCAGGGGTAGCCACAGGTAGTCGTCCGAGCAGCGCGTTCTGACGCCGCGTCCCATCGGTGGGTGCCACCAGTGCTGGACATCGCCCTCCTCGAACTGACGGGCTGCGCAGAGCAGCAGGTGCTGGCGGCCACTGGCCGGGGCGGTATGCAGCATGGCCATGCTGTCCTGCAACTGGTCTCGGAAGCCATAGGCACCGCCGGACTGGTAATAGCCGCTGCGGGCGAGGAAGCGAGAGGCGATGACCTGGTACAGCAGCCAGCCATTGAGCATCAGGTCTACGGCAGGGTCGGCCGTTTCAACCTGTATTTGCCCCAGGGTTTCGCGCCAGTGCTCGCGTACTTGCTGCAAGGCCACATGGGCCGCTCCCGAACTGAGGGCTCTGCGCAGCAGGCCGGTAGCGGTCTCGATGTCCTGCTCGGCACCCAGGCAGAACACCAGCTCGTATGAGTCTCCGGGGGCCAGTTCGATGCCCGCCTGGAGGGCTGCGCAGGGGTCGAGGCCGCCACCAAAGTGCCCGAGGAGTTGCCCTTGCGCCATCGCCGCGGGTGCCTGGAGGTTGCCGTTGCGGCCGATGAACTCGCTGCGGTCGGCGGTACGGCTCCGGCTCGGCGGGTCCATCGCGAAGAAGGCGACCCGTCCCGGGAACTCCATCGAATAGGGATTGCGCGCGATCAGCGCGCCGGTGCTGCTGTCGACTTCGGTGACCAGGTGCATGGCGGTCTTGTCCCGCAGATCCCCGAGTACCCATTCGACATAACCGGTGACGGAGAGTTTGCGTGGCTGACCGGACAGGTTGCGGAGTTTCAGCAGGGAGTACTTGACCGGCGCGTCGAGCGCCACGTAGACCCAGAGTTCGCTCTCAATGCCTTTTTCACGGTGCTCGAAGCAGCTGTAGCCAAACCCGTGGCGTATTGCGTAGGTGCCGCTGCCGCGCCTGGGCAGGGGCGTGGGTGACCAGTAGTGCCCGGTCTCATCGTCCCGCAGGTACAGGGCCTCGCCGCTGAGGTCACGCACGGCATCGTTATGCCAGGGTGTCAGGCGGAACTCGTGGGCGTTCAGGTGCCAGGTATAGGCACTGCCACTCTCCGAGATGACGGTACCGAACGTGGCGTTCGCCAGCACGTTGACCCAGGGGGCCGGGGTGGCGACACCGGGTTCCAGCTTCAGCATGTACTCGTTGCCGTCGCGACTGAAACCGCCATAGGCGTTAGCCATGCACAACGCCGGGTCGGCTGCGCTGCTCATCGATTCCTGGGGCTGCACGGGCGGCAGGATGAGGTCCGGCTCGAAGCGTGGCCAGTAGGTCCTGGGCTGTCGACGCACGACCTGGTCCTGCAGAGTGCCGGCGGTGTCGCTGAGAATGACGCGTGCGACGGCCTTGATCAGGGTGCGATCTTCCTGCGAGAGCTGGTGTGCCGGACGCACGAAGATTCCGCCCGGACGGTCGATCAGGTTGGCTTCGGCGCCGGAGGTGATCAGCCCAATGATCTGGTCCTGGAGTTGCTGCCGGTAGCCGGCACTGTCTTCGTTCCAGATCACCAGGTCGACGGCAAGGCCCTTCAGCCGCCAATACGCATGGGCCTGGACCAGCTGGCGCACCATCTCGATGTTGGCCGCATCGGTGATCTGTACCAGCACGATTGGCAGGTCGCCCGAAATCGCCTGGCCCCAGAGGCCGGACTGGTTGCGCTGATTTCCCGTCAGGGCGCCATTCTTCGGCCTCAGCGCGCTATTGGCGTAAAGGATGGAGGCCGCCATCTGCTCGTACAGCCAGGCGTCGGCATGGGAGGCATTGAGCTGGCGCAGCAGCACCTGGCAGTGGGTCCAGGCGAGGTCGAACACGCGGTCGGCGAGGTGGCGGTCGCGGTATTTGTCGATCAGTTGCAGGCATCCGTCGCGGCTGTCGCTGATGCCGCTGACCAGGTCGATGGTGGCGGCCTGGCCAGCGTCGAGGGTGATGCTGCAGCGGATCGCGACGATGGGGTCGAGGACGGAACCGGAGGTGTTGCCGAGGGTCTCCCGGCCGGCGTCCATGGCGGCTGGATTGACCAGATCGCGACCACGACCGATGAAGCGGGCGCGGTCGGTCTCGTAGGAAATAGCGTCTATGTCCGCACCGTGGACCGCCAGCAGGTGGCAGAACCAGGGCACCTGCTCCTTGTCCGATCGTGGCCGGCGTGTGCAGAGGATCGCCTGCAAGGGCGTGCACAGCTCGGTCTGGACGAACAGGTTGCTGAATGCGCGGTGTAGCGCATCGCTCATGGGGGGCGCGAGCACCACTTCGGCGTAGCTGGTGAGCTCGATGCTGCGCCGGGTTCGGGCGCGGTTGGTCAAGGTGATCCTGCGCAACTCGATGTCATCTTCCGGCGAGACGACGATCTCGCTGTGGGCGTCGAAGTCACGGTGGCGAACCCGGAACTCCGCGCGGGCATCGGAGAAGATCGCTTCGTGCTGGTCCGGCTTCTTCAGCGTTGGCTGGTGTGTACTGGACCAGAAGTCGCCGCTGGCTAAGTCGCGCAGGTAGCAGAACATGCCCCAGTCGTCGCAGGTGGCATCTTCGTGCCAGCGCGTCACTGCCAATTCGCGGCAGCGGCTGTAACCGCCGCCGGCGCTGCTGATCATCACGTGGTAGCGGCCGTTGGAAAGCAATTGCACGGCCGGGTGGCGGCGTCCCGGATCGGCATAGATTCGCAGCCTGTTCTCGACCGGCCGGGTGGCGGTGCTGCTGGTTTGGAAATCGGCGGTGTATAGGAATTCCTGTGCGCTCCTGGGGACACGCTCTTGCAGTAACAGTGCGCTGGCCTGGAACTGCGGGTTGGACTCGAAGCGCTTCTGCATGGGGCGATCCCGTAGCAGGCTGACCAGCGCCAGCAGGCTCATGCCCTGATGGTGGGCCATGTACGAACGCACGACTGCGGAGTTTTGTCCGCGTGGCAGGCGCGCCGGGGTGAAGTCAATGGCTTCGTACAGGCCGTAGCGGCCCGCCAGACCCTGTGCTGCCAGAGCCTGCAGGTTGCGGCAGGCCAGTTCGGGGGCGACCAGCAGGGCGAGCGTCGTGGCGTAGGGCGCCACTACCCGGTCGTCACCGAGGCCACGCTTCAGCCCCAAGCCTGGTACGCCGAAAGCCCGGTACTGGTAATTGAAGTGTGCATCCAGCGTGTTGTAGCCCGATTCCGATACGCCCCAGGGGATTCCCAGTTGCTGGCCGTACTCGACCTGCCTGGCGACGGCGGCGCAGCACGTCTGGTCGAGCAGGGTGCCTTCGTATCTCGGCATCACCAGCAACGGCATCAGGTATTCGAACATCGAGCCCGACCAGGACAGCAGCACCGGTACGCCTCGAGTGCTGGTGAGCAGGCGGCCGAGGCTGAACCAACTGGCCTGGGGCAACTGGCCGTGGGCAATCGCCACGAAGGTGCTCAGCCGCGCTTCAGACGCAAGCAGGTCGTAGTAGCTGGAGTCGAGACGGCGTTCGTCGACGTTGTAGCCAATGCAGAACAGGTTGCGCTGGATGTCATAGAGGAACCCGAAATCCATCATGGCCAGGTTTGCCGCTGCTTCGGCCAGGCGCTCGGCATTTTCGATCCGTGCGGCGGCGTGTCGACGCACCGCCAGGATGGGCTCGCGCATCGCTTCCGGCCATTGCCCGGCATCGAGCAGGGCGAGCTGGCGCCAAGAAGGCATGGGTGGGAAATCCACCGAAGCGGCTGAGTCGTCGACGTTCGGCAACAGGCACAGGCGCAGCTGGTCGTGCTGGTCCACGCATTGCGCATGCAGGGCTGCTACCCAGAACGCGGTATCGCTGTCAGGGGCGGCATCGCTGGCTGTTGCCAACTCATCCGCGCGGTCGCGCAGGACCTGCAGGAACTCGAATGCGGCCGCCAGCGATTCCGGTGGCTCGTCCAGCATGGCCTCCAGCGTGCCGCGAAACCTGCGCAAGGAGGCCCTGGTGTTACGGTCGTCGGTGCAGGCGGTCTCCAGTACATCGAGGGTGTCTTCCAGGCCACGCAGCTGTTCAGTGCGAAACGGGCTGTCGTCGGCCAGCGCCAGAAGTCCGGGGGCCAGGGTCAGCAACATGCCCGCCAGGTTGCCGCTGTCCACGGTCGACACATATTGCGGTGCCAGGGGCTGGAGGGTCTGGGTGTCATACCAGTTGTAGAAGTGCCGGCGATGGCGCTCGAGTTTCGCCATGCTGGCCAGTGTCAGCTCGCAGCGCTGCAGCAGGCGCTCGGCACTCAGGTAACCGAAGTCATAGGCGGCGAGGTTCGCCAGGATGGCCACGCCAATGTTGGTTGGCGATGTGCGATGGGCGATGGTAGTGGAGGGGTGTTCCTGGAGGTTGTCGGGTGGAAGCCAGTTGTCCGCAGGGCCGACAAGCTGGTCGAAGAAGGCCCAGGTCTGGCGTGCGAGGTTGCGCAGGAAGCGCAGTTCGCCTGGTGCCGGCACAAAGCGCCTGGGGAGCGCAGGCCTGCTCAGCCACCAGGCGATAGCCGGGCTCGCCAGCCAGAGCAGGAGCAGCGGCGCGGCGGCCGCCAAGGCCAAAGGCGTCATCGCCAGAAGCACTGCAAGCAGCAGGGTCAGTGCGGGGCCGGTCCACATCATCCGGTACAGGCCGCCCAGTTGATTGGTACTGGTTCTCTCCACTTCCCGTGAGGGGCTCCACTGCAACAGCTGCTTTTTGCTGAAGTACATGCGCCACAGAGTGCGGAGGATGGCGTCGAGGCTGTAGTGCGCCTCATGGGGCAAGCAGGCGAGGGTCAGCAGGGCCCGGGCAAAGTGCTGGGAAGCGCCGCGCAGCGTGGCGGAAAGATGCTGCCTCAGCGACATGTCGTGGGGCTTTCTCAGGAGATCGAGCAGCGAGGCGAGCAGCGGCGTGAGCATGCTGACGGCCAGTACTGCCAGGGTCCAGGCAACGGGCTGGGCCATCAGCAGCCAGCCCGCCAGGAACATGCAGAGAAATGCAGCAGGTTCCAGGCTACGGCGCATATTGTCGGCAATTTTCCAGCGCGCCAGGGCGCTCAGTCGGTTGCGCTCGTAGCCTCCCCGTGCGTCCGGCGACCATGGCAGGGTCCAGGGCAGGAGTTGCCAGTCGCCGCGAATCCAGCGGTGGTGGCGCTTCACATCGCTGCTGTAGCGAGAAGGGAATTCTTCGTAGAGCTGTACGTCACTGAGCAAGCCGGAGCGGGCGAAGCAGCCCTCGATCAGGTCATGACTGAGGATGCGGTTATCTGGAAAGTGGCCGCAAAGCGCGTGCTCGAAGGCATCCACGGCATAGATGCCCTTGCCGATGAACGAGCCCTGCTGGAACAGGTCCTGGTAGACGTCCGACACGGCACGGGTATACGGATCTACCCCGGCATCGCTGCCGAGCAGCCGGGCATAGGCGGAGCGGGCGGTGCTCGGCAGGCTGATGCCTACCCGTGGTTGCAGGATGGCGTAGCCACCTGTGATGCATTTTCCCTCTGTATCGAAGCGCGCCCGGTTGAGCGGGTGAGCCAGGGTGCCGATGAACTGCCGTGCCGCATCGCGTGGTAGCTGGGTATCGGTATCGAGGGTGATGACGTAGTTGACCTGCTGCAGGATGTCGATCTCGCCGACGATCAAGGCGAAGCGCTCCAGGCCGTTGCCGCGCAGTACGGCGTTGAGCTCGGAAATCTTGCCACGCTTGCGCTCGAAGCCCATCCAGCTGGCCTCGGCGGGGTTCCAGCGACGCGCTCGATGGAAGAGGAAGAAGCGGTCCTCGGCTGCATCGGGGTACTTGCGGTTCAGTGCTTCGATGCGCTCCTGCGCCAGGGCCTGAAGCTCAGCGTCCTGTTCGCGGACCTCGGTGCTGGCGTCCAGGAAGTCGCTCAACAGGCCGAAATGCAGATGGGGGTCGCGGTTGGCGAGGAACCGTACCTCGAGGCCTTCGCAGAGTTCGTCGATGTCCGCAGCGCAGCCGATCAGGGTCGGCACCACCACCAGGGTTCGCGCCTCGGCAGGGATGCCCTTGCGATAGTCCAGGCGCGGCAGTTGGTGCGGAGCCACGGTGAGGGTGACCAGCCAGTTCACCAGGCTGATCGCCAGTCGGCTCGCCATCACGGCAGCTGCCAGTGCCAGCAGGGTAATGGCGAAGGTGGGCAGCCCGCTGGCTTGCGCCCAGAGTATGAAGGGCCAGGTCAGGCCCAGTGACAGCAGCGTCACCGGAGCCAGATAGAAGAGCAGCGGTGCGCTTTGTAGCAGGCGCTCCCAGCGTTCCCGCAGTGTCGGCTTCACGGACAGGCGTCGCTCGAGTTCAATCCGCCCCTTGTCGATCAGGTAATAGCCGACGTGGCCAGTGATCCCTCCGGCTGCTGCACCACCGGCCAGCTCGAGGGCCCGGCGAGCCACTGTCGTCTCCGGGCTCGCGCAGTGTTTCGCCAGGTGCTCCACTGCATGTCGATAGAGGTCCCGGGTGGCGAATTCCATGGTTTCGTATATGCCGGCTGGGTCCTGTCGCAGGGCCTGTTCGACGTGGCTCATGTCTTCGACGAAGTCGCGCCAGTCGGTTGCCGACAACAGACGCAGGCTGGCGATGCTGTTGCTGATGGCCACCTGGTCGGCGGCCTGCTGCTGGGCATCGGATGACACGAGGCGCTCGATGCTCAGTCCGGTTTCGGCCAGGTGCTGTTCGATCCAGCTCAAGGGCAAGGCCAGTGCTGCGCTCTGGCCCTGCAGGCGTCGGGCGAGTTCTGCGACGAAGGAACTGGTCATGGGTGGGTCGGTGCGCGCCATGTCGGCCACCGTCAGCACGACGCTTTTCGGATCCTGCTCGGCAATCTCGGCCAGCCGGTCAGCCCAGTCATCGGCCAGGTTGCGGTCCCCCCAGTTGGCCATGACGCGCGCGGCCACACGGCGCAGGTTTTCGATCAGTGCCAGGCGCAGCATGATGGGAATGGCCCAGAGTTCGCCAAGTTTGAGCGGCGTCACGTTCTGGTAGGCATTGACGAAGTGACCAAGGCTGCCACAGTCCACCCTGCCATCTCCGTGGGAAATGGTTTGCAGGGCGATGTCATAGACCCTCGGCAAGCCCTTGGAATCGCCGGAGGCTAGGTGAGGAAGCTCGTGGCAGTAGCCCTTGGGCAAGTGCTTGCGGGCGGTGCGGATCTGCTCTTCGATCAGGTAATGATTGTCCAGCAGCCATTCGCCGGCGGGGGTGATACGCCGGCTGGACAGTGAGGCCGCGGTGAGGATCCGACAGCTGCTGGCCAGGGTTACTTCGTTATCGGCAAGTCGCTGCAACAACCCATCCGGGGTCCGATTCGGGCTCAGTCGGTGCATCCCGGCCAGGGCCGGGCCGTGCTGCTCCATCTGCTCGGCGCTGAACAGGTCCGAGCGCAGGTCGGGTTCGTACTCGAAGTTTCGAAACGCCGTTCGCCAGCGCAGGAGCCTCGTGTTGAAACGTGGGATTCGGAGCGATGCCAGGGTACGAAAGATGTCCATCCCGGGGCCTGAGGTAATGGTTGCCGCTTCAGGGATCAGCCCGCTGGATATCGGCACGATCCAGCAGGAAGCCGCACAGGAGGCCAATGCCAAAGGCAGTTGCGTGCCAGGGGCCAGCCACCAGTGCCAGGGGCATCAGCAGAAGCACACCGAGCAGGACGAAAATCACCAGCAGCGGCGGAATGGTCGAGCGCACATGCGCCGGTCGCGGCCAGGTTGCGTAATGCCGCAGCAATGCAACGACGGGGCGCGTCGCTGCCAGGCCGATCATGGCCAGGGCCGTAGCTTCCTGCCATGCCTCCAGTGGCCCAGCGAGCAGCAGAAAGATCACCAGTACGAGTGCCGCGCTGCTGTTCATCAGCAGGTCCAGCCGATTCGCCATGGAGTTGCGTTTGAGTTGGAACAGATTCATCAGGCGTTTCCCCGCCATGAGGGGCTGTGCAGCGTTGTCTAGTCGAGTCTCGAGGCGTCGGCAGTGGGCGTCTGTCTGCTACCGCACATAGGCGGGACAGAGGAGAGGGGGGGCTTGCGAGTCAGTCGATCCGGCACGAATTCTGGGGTTTCGCAGTGTCGGCCTTGGCCGGCCGGGTGACGCTTTGCAGGCTGATCAGGTCCTCGCTATCGGCATACAGGCTGTCGTAGCGCATCTGGTTGGAGGTCGAGATGGGGACGTTGAAAACAGTGGGCGTATCATCTGGCGGGCTCTCTCGCCGAGTGATCCGGATGATGTTGCCGGAGCTTCTTGCAACGACGAAGTATGCAGTGATCATGGGCTGTTCCCTTGTTGGCGCAGGTCCCTGCTGCACGCGCAGCTACAGGGTGCGGCTTCTCTCGAAGAAGCTGAGCACTTGTTTTTCAGCCTCTTCATGGGTCATCTCGTAGCGTTCCTCGATCAGGTTCGCCAGCTTTTGTGCATCCCCTTCGGAGTTGATCAGCTCGGCCACGGTCAGCTCGTCCCAGAGGATCCTGGCGGTACCCACCAGCTCTCGCCATTTGCTCTTGATGATGTCTGCAAGGAGCCTGCTCATGGTCTGTCCTCAGTCTGCGGATGGTGTTAAGCGTTTCGGAGCCTCGTCAGGGCCCGAATTGGTAAGTTCGTCATCGCCGCGCGGGGTGATGGAATGATGGAAGGCCGGTGGCATTTGCACCTCTTGTCGCTGAGGCTTGTTACCCGAGGCCGCCTCCCTGGTCTGTCGCGCCAGTAACAACGCGCAGCGTTTCTTGATGATGGCGTCGACCCTTTCCAGGAAGTGATGGAGGGCGTGTGCTCGCTGCGTGTGCGGCGGGATGTCCGGCTTCTGTGCAGGGGCGACGGTGTCGGCGTCGTGGCTGTCGGCTTTATCTGTCATGTCTGTTCCTTGAAGGGCATGCGAAATGCTGTGCTTCAAGCAGCGTGGCAGTACCGTCGCGCGCAGTCGGTGCGTTGGAGCACTTAGCCGTCTGTGGGATGACGCACCGAGACGCCCGGTCCGAACTGCAATGCTCGATGGGCAAGGCACTGCCCACCGCAGCGCCAGCACCCCGAGGTCGCCATGCATACCCACATCGATCCCAATCCGCCGCGCAAACCTCGCAAGCCGAACTCGAAGCACTCACCGCGGATCAAGACCCCCGGTGAGCTGCTGCACAAACGTGCCGAGGAGGCGAATGAAGCGGCACGCGTACCGCAGGATGACGAATTGGCTCCGCACCAGGGGCCGACGCCTTGAGGTGGCTTTGCTGCAAAGCATCAGTGCTATAACGCACCGACAGCTCTCAAACGACCTGACACGCTGACAGCACCAGCCCAAAGCGTATTGGGCGTTATCGAGAGCACCATGAACATCCAAAGCTGTTGCGACAAACCCGTCCTCCCGCCGGTCATCCGCAAGCCCCACGACCCGCGCGAGCCCAGCGAGAAATCGCGACACTTGCCGTTGTTTTCCCGCTCGGAGCTCTACTCGTTCCCCGACCCGGAGGAAGACGCCGAGGCAGTCCCGGACAGCGAGCCCGCAGGTCCCGGGACATCCCGGCCAAAGGGGCACTGCGAATAACGATTACGCCGGAATCCGGCAGCACATCAATACACCGCTGTCGCGGTTTCGGTGCGGGGGCAACGATTCAGCTACCCAAAGGCCAAGCGGCCCACGCATTGCGGCATACCTTTGCAAGCCACTTTGTCCAGAATGGCGGCAACATCGTGACCCTCCAGGAGTCCTGGGGCACTCCACGCTGGTGATGACCCTGCGTTATGCCCACCTTTCGCCGGATCATCTTCAGGACGCGATCCGTTTGGGCCGCTCGGTACTCCTTCTATTCAGCTCCTCGATGTCGTGTGGCCTTTCGGAGCTGCACTGATAGTCTTGTGCCATCATTCAAGGGCTTGTTCGTTGATAGCAAGGAAGGAGTGGGGCATGACCGCTTATAAGCCGGAGAAGGTCAGCGATGAAGTTGTTAAGGAGGCCCTAGAGGGGATCTCAAAGGCATCGGAGAGCGCTGCAAAGGTTGATGCGGAAGAATTGAAGGCAAGTGCCGCCACCTCAGAAGCACTGATGGAAGCTTTGAAGGAGGCAATCAAGAATGCTGATTCCCCTGAGGAGCGGATGCGGTACGCGAAGATGGCGGAAAATGGGGACAAGCGGCAGAAGAAGGAAGCCCGTGATTGTGGGGAGCGCTCCACAACTACTCAGCGAGGGAATATGAGAATCGGTGCGATGATCGCGACAGGCCTTGGTGCCGCTGCGCTAACGGCAGGCGCGGTTTTTTTGCACGGGAAACTGAAGTAGGGAGCTTTGCAAACCCTTGCTTCGACCCGAAGGGTCATCGATGTTCGACACTTCTTCGAGACATCCAGGCAGAAACGAAAAAGCCCCTGAAATTCGCTAGGAAAATCAGGGGCTTAGTCGTTGTTTTTGGTGGAGCCGGGGGGATTTGAACCCCCGTCCGCCAGCTCTCCGCTTTCGGGACTACATGCTTAGCCAAGTCTACTGAGTTAGCTCTTTGCGGCCCGACTGGCAGGGTGCTCAGAGCGAGCTGTATGAGTTTTAGCCGTTACGTCTACAGCGAACTTGGCGGCGATCCTGTTCTATCTGACAGTCATTTCGGGTTTACAGGCATCCCCTCATGACTGCTGGCAGCCGAAGCCGCCAGAAGGGTTAGGCCGCGAGGGCCGCCCCGTAGTTGTCGTCGTTGGCAACTAATAGTTTGCAGCAGCTAATTTACGAGGTCTGCTACCAGCTCGGCATGCCCCTAGAGTTTTGTTACCGGCGTCGAATCCTAATCGGCCCCAGGAACTGCAGGGTGTACAACAGTGCGGATTCTACGGCAAAAAGGGGGGCAGCGTCGACCGCGCTTTTAACCTAATGTCATGGGTGCTTGCGATATGATTGCAGGCTATTGTCAGGAAGACCTTTGAGCCGAGACGTCGCCATGCCGCGTTCTGCCCGAACTCCCCTCCGCCAGTGGATCTGGCGTGCCTTCGTACAGAGTGCCCTGATCCCGCTGATTCTGGTCGAATCGGTGTTGATCACGGCTTATCTGTTGACCAACAGTGCGATTCGCGATGCCCAGGTGGACTACCTGCAGCAGAGCGCGCTGGAGGACTTGAGTGGCGCGGTGCTGCGCGAGGGAAAAGTGATCGATATGCGACTGCAGGGCATCGAGGTGCCCACGCGCCTGTTCCGTGATGCGGTTGGCCGGGCGATTCAGGATCGCAGCTTCAGGCCGGATGACCTGGAGCGCCAGCGGCATGTGCTGAGTTCGGATGGCGTCTATTACACCCGCACCGACGATGGCCGCGCCGCGTCCTTCTATGCCAGCAGCACGCCGGTGGAGAAGCAGGATCACGACAAGGCCCTGCGCCTGTCCCAAGTCGACCCGCTCATGCGTTCCATCCGCGAGTCCAACCCGCTGGTGGCAGCGGTCTACTTCAACAGCTGGGACAGCTACAACCGCATCTTTCCGTTCTTCATGACGCCCGAGCAGTATCCCCATGACATGGTGATACCCAACTACAACTTCTATTACCTCGCCGACGCCAAGCACAATCCGCAGCGCAAGACGGTCTGGACGGACGTTTACCTCGACCCGGCCGGACTTGGCTGGATGATGTCGGCGATCACCCCGGTCTACCGTGGCGATTTCCTTGAAGGGGTGGTGGGACTGGATATCACCGTCGGGCAGATGCTTGGCGAGATAGGTAGCTTGAAGGTGCCGTGGCAGGGCTACGCAATGCTGGTGAGCCGCGACCACAGCATCATGGCGCTGCCGGAGGCGGGCGAGCGTGATTTTGGCCTGCGCGAGCTGACCCGCTTCTCCTACGACGAGGCCGTGCGCCGCGAAGTGCTCAAGCCCGAGGACTTCAACCTGGCTCGCCACCGCGAGATGCAGCCGCTGCTGGAGGCCATGGCCGCCGGCAAGGGCAATGTCCAGGAAGTCGAGTTGGGTGGGCGCAAGCAACTGGTGGCCTGGGCCGAGATTCCGCAAACCGGCTGGCGGCTGATGATGGTGGTGGACGAGGCCAACATCTTCAAGGAAACCAACCGGCTCGCTGAGCGTTACCAGCAGATCGGTTACCTGCTGATCGCCGGACTCGGTTTCTTCTACGCGCTGTTCTTCGCCTGGATGTGGTCGCGGTCACGGCGACTCAGCGGTGAGCTGGCCACGCCCATGGCCGGCATCATGGGCATGATGAAACGCATCGGCCAGGGCGACTTCCGCCCACCTGCACCCAGTAGCCGCATTGCCGAACTGCAGGCGTTGGCGGAGGCGGTGCAGCTTAGCGGCGCGCAATTGCAGGCGAGCGAGGAGGAGCGGCTGGAAGCCCGGCGCAACCTCGATCTGGTGCTGGAGAGCACCACTGAAAGCCTCTGGGAAGTAGATGCCATCACCCTGTCGATCAAGATGAGTGGGCGATTCGTCAAACGCTTTGGCCTTCGCAGCGACAACATCACGTTCGCCGAATTCAACGAGCGTGTGCACCCGGACGATGTGGAGCGGGTGCGTCGCCTACGGATGCTGTTCTCGGTCAGCGACCAGGACAACTTCGACGCCGAGTACCGCTTTGCCGATGTGGAGGGGCGCTATTCCTGGTTGCTCAGCCGCGGCAAGGTGCTTGAGCGCGACTCCGACGGCCGAGCCCTGCGAGTCGCTGGTACACACGTGGATATCACCCGGCTCAAACAGGTGGAAGAAGAGTTGCGTGTCGCCAGTCGCGAGGCCCAGGCCGCGAGTCAGGCCAAGAGCCGCTTCCTGTCCAGCATGAGCCACGAACTGCGTACGCCGCTCAATGCCATAAACGGCTTCGCCCAGCTCATCGCGCTGGAGGCGGAAGGGCAGGAAGATCGCAAGGTGGAAGGGGATTACGCGCAGGAGATCGTCAACGCCAGCCGTCACCTCACGTCACTGGTGGACGACATTCTCGACCTGTCGAGCATCGAGAACAGGCGCCAGAAGCTGCAGCTCAAGCCGGTGGAGATCGGCCCGTTGCTGGCCAGCTGCTCCGAACTGATCCAGCCCGAGCTGCAGGCGCGCAACCTGCAGTTGCAGCTGATGCCGCCGCCTGCACCGCCGTTGCACGTGATGGCGGATGCCCGGCGCCTGCGCCAGGTGATGCTGAACCTGCTGTCCAACGCGGTGAAGTACAACAGCCCACAAGGGATGGTGAGCATGGGCTACGAGATACGCCCGGCCGCGGTGCGTCTCTGGGTGGCTGACAGTGGCCCGGGCCTGAGCCAGGAGCAGCAGACGATGCTGTTCCAGCCTTTCCAGCGGCTGGGCCGGGAAAACTCGACCATTCCGGGAACCGGTATCGGTCTGGTGCTGTGCCGCGAACTGGCGGAGTTGATGGGTGGCGAAATGGGCTTCAGCAGCGCGCCGGATATCGGTAGCCGTTTCTGGATCGACCTGCCCAGTGTTGCGGCATCGGACGACTTCGAGCCGCCAGCGCCGGTCAAGCCTGACTTGGAGGAGCCGCAGGTACTGCCGAAGGTGCTCTGTGTGGAAGACCATCCGGCCTGCCTCAAGGTGTTGCAGGAAGGCCTGCGCGACATGGCTGAGGTGCGCGGCGCCGGCTCGGTGGGCAAGGCGCTGGGACTGTTGGCGGATATCACGCCGTCGCTGTTGTTGCTCGACCTGGACTTGCCGGACGGTGATGGCCTCGATGTGCTCGACTTCGTGCGGTCGAGCCCGCGTTTGGCAATGACGCCAGTGCTGGTGGTGAGTGCGGCTGTGGATGAAAAGCTACTGGCCGAAGCGCGCCGTCGCGGTGCCGACGCCTGCCTGAGTAAGCCTGTGGACTTGAAGCAGGTGCGCCGCATGGCGCTTTCGCTGCTGGGCCAGGAGGCCTGAAGCCCAGGATCCAGCTCGCGCTGGATCCTGGGCGATTTCCTATTCGCTGGACTGCAGCAGGTTCAGCGCTTCAGCCAGCACTTTCTCAGACTCGGCATGATCGCCGGAGTTATGCAGCTCTTCGCCCTCGGCGCGGAGCTTTTTCACTTGATCGAGTACGGCGGGGTCAGCGGGTGGATCGGTCTTCAGGATTGCATCGATCTTTGCCATATCTGCTGGGCAGTGTGAGGCAAGAACTGGAGCACTGAGCAGTACGGCGGCAAGGAAAACGGCAAGACGGCGCATGTCGAACCTCCTTTCGGGTTAACCGCTGAGCAGTATAGGTAAGCCCCTGACTTGTGCCGCATGGTTGGGATAACGGCGAGCAGGGCCGCGCGCAGCCCCACTCAAGTCACGGAAGGGTTAACCCGGTATCAGCTGGATTCACCCGAGCCGCCATCCGTAGCCGGTTGCTGGAGACGTTGCAGGGCCATGCTGCTGTGGTTGATACAGGCCTTGGTGTCACCACTCTGTTGGGCCTGTTCGGCCTTCATGCGCAGGTCCTCGACCTCCTGGCGCAGTGGGTCGCCGAGGTTGGTGTTGGTAGCCATGGCATCGTTGAGTTTCTGCAGGTTGACTGCGCACAGATCGTCGGCGGCGAATATGGGCGAAGCAAGCAGGGCGGCGGTGATGAAGAGGGCGGTGCGTTTCATGGGGAGTCACCTCTCGATTTTTCGGCACTCGGGGCCTTCGTGTCCGAGACGGATAAGCCCGTGGCCATTTGCAGGGCTCATGGGGGTGGACTGCCCTGTTTGCGAGGGGGTTCAGGTTTTTTGCCCAAGTGGCAAGACGTGGAATGTTTCGCTGTGGGGCGAATTCATTCGCGAATGAATTCGCCCCCACGCAGCGAGGCGCTGCCCTGACTCACGCCACTACACGGGGACGGGTAACGCGGTCCACCAGGTAGACCAGCCCGTGATAGTCGATGCCGCCATGCTGGGATAGGCCGATCTCGCAGGTACGACTGGTGGAGATGCCTTCGTCGCAGATCTGCACGGCGTCTTTCAGGGAACGCAGGGAATGGGCATTCAGTTCCGGGGTGGTGAATCCCTTGTCACCGGCGAAGCCGCAGCAATGGATACCTTCCGGTATCACGACTTCCCGCGTGCAGCGTTTGACGATATCGATCAGACCCTGTGCCTCGCCCAGGTGCTGGGTGCTGCAGGTGACATGGATGGCCACTGGTTTGTCCTGGGGGGTGAAGTCCAGCCGTTCCAGCAGATAGTTGCGGATGAAGCGCACTGGGTCGAACAGCTGCAGGCGTGAATCCAGTCCGTCCTGCACCAGGCGCAAGGTGCAGGGGCTGGTGTCGCAGTAGATCGGGTCCAGGCCGCCGCGGCTGGCGCTGAGCAGGGCATCCACCAGTTCGCGGCGCTTGTTTTCGGCCTGATCGGCGTAACCCTTGGAAGCAAACGGCTGGCCGCAGCAGAGGCTGTCGAGGTTCTCCGGGAACACCACTTGGTAGCCGGCCTTCTCCAGCAGCATTCGAGTCTTGTCGATCAAGGGCACCTGCTCGCGGTCGCCTGCCGATGGGCCCATGGCGCGGGAGACGCATGCTGCGAGGTAAACCACCCTTGGCTGATTGCCGGTGGTGGGCGGGGTAATGTGGATGGGGGCTACGGCCTGGGGCAGGGCGGGTGTCCATTGTGGCAGGCGGTTGCCGGAAAGCTGGCGCAGGGCACCGGAAGCTTTCTCCAGCAAGGGCGCGCCGAGCACGCGGCGGGCGCCGTTGGCGACACGCAGGGTCAGGCGCGCGCCGCTGAGGGCGGTAGCGAAGTGGCCGGCCAGCCAGTTGGCGCTGCCAGCATGGAGGGCGCTCTTCGCACGTAGCTTGCGCACCAGATCACCGGTGTTAATGCCCACCGGGCAGCGCTGGGCGCAGAGGCCGGTGGCGGCGCAAGTGTCGATGCCCTGGTATTGGTAGGCCTGTTCAAGTTCGGTGGTGTCGATGCCCGCGCGCTGTTTGGCCTGAATGTCACGCCAGATCACGATGCGTTGGCGCGGACTCAGGGTCAGTCCCTTGGATGGGCATACCGGTTCGCAGAAACCGCATTCAATGCACTTGTCGACGATTTCGTCGGCGGCCGGAAGCGGCTTGAGGTTCTTCAGGTGAATGTCGTTGTCTTCACTGAGTATCACGTCAGGGTTGAGCACGCCGCGTGGGTCCAGCAGGCGCTTGATCTTCCACATGAGCTGATACGCATCGCTGCCCCATTCCAGTTCGACGAAGGGCGCCATATTGCGTCCGGTACCGTGTTCGGCCTTGAGAGAGCCTCCGAACTCCACTGCCACCAGTTGCGCCACGTCCTGCATGAAGGCTTCGTAGCGGGCCACCTGTTCGGGGCTGTCGAAACCCTGGGTGAAGACGAAGTGCAGGTTGCCCTCGAGGGCGTGGCCGAAAATGATCGCTTCGTCGTAGCCGTGCTTGTCGAACAACGCCAGCAGGCGATTGACGCCTTCGGCCAGTTGCTCGATGGGGAAGGTGACGTCTTCGATGATCACTGTGGTGCCGGTCTGGCGTACAGCTCCGACGGCGGGGAAGGTGTCCTTGCGGATTTTCCACAGCAGGTTGTAGACGGTTGGGTCTTCGCTGAAGTCGACCTTCTGTTCCAGCGGGAAATGAGCAATGGACGCCATGATCTGCGCCAATTGCTCGTGCAGCAGGCTCTGGCTGGCCGCGCGGGATTCGATCAGCAGGGCGCAGGCGTTGGCCGACAGTCCTTTCACCCAGTCGGGCATGCCGGGCTTGCTCTGGACCGAGCGCAGGCTGCGCCGGTCCAGCAGTTCCACTGCCGAAACCGGCTGGCTTTTCAGCAGGGTCACCGCCTTGCAGCAGCTTTCCACGTCGGGGAAGACGATCAGCGCGCTGGCCTTATGCGGGTGGTCGGGCACGGTGTCGTAGGTAACTGCACTGATGAAGCCGAGGGTACCTTCGGAGCCGACCAGCAGGTGGCTGAGGATATCCAGGGGCTGGTCGAAGTCCACCAGGGCGTTGAGCGACAGGCCGGTGGTGTTCTTCAGGCGGTACTTGTGGCGAATCTTCGCAGCCAGTTCGGTGTTGGCGCGGGTCTGTCGGCCCAGCTCGGCCAGCTCGGCCAGCAGTGGGCCATGGCTGTGGCGGAAGGCAGCGATGCTGGCAGGGTCTTCGGTATCCAGCAGGGTACCGTCGGCCAGCACCAGGCGCAGCCCGGCGAGGGTGTGGTAGCTGTTCTGCGCGGTGCCGCAGCACATGCCGCTGGCATTGTTGGCGACGATGCCGCCGATCTTGCAGGCGTTGATGGAGGCTGGGTCCGGGCCGATCTTGCGGCCGAAGGGGGCCAGCCAGGCGTTGGCCTGGGCGCCGATGACGCCGGGTTGCAGGCGAATCTGTGCGCCGCCTTGGCGAATGTCGCGGCCGTTCCAGTTGTCACCCAGGACCAGCAATACCGAATCGGTGATGGCCTGGCCGGAAAGGCTGGTGCCGGCCGCGCGGAAGGTCACCGGGACCAGTTCGGCGTGGGCGGCTTTCAGCAGGGCAATGACTTCGGCTTCACTCTCCACGCGGATCACCAGCTTGGGAATCAGCCGGTAGAAGCTCGCGTCGGTGCCGAAGGCCAGGGTGGACAGCGGATCGTCGAAACGACGCTCGCGGGGGATCAGGTGTTCAACGGTGTTGAGGAAAGGAATCGGCAGGCTCATGCGGTGTCCCGTCTATTTGTCGCGGGCCGCGGGCGGCCCGCCGGAGTTGGGTGGCCGGTCAGCGACCGAGTTCGCGTACCAGCGAGTCGGTGCTGATTTCGCCGATGGATTTGGCGCCGGTAAGCACCATGGCCACACGCATTTCCTTTTCAATCAGGTCCAGCAGGTTGCTTACGCCTGCTCCGCCTGCTGCGGCCAGAGCGTAGACGAAGGCGCGGCCGAGCATCACGGTGTCGGCGCCGAGGGCCAGCATGCGCACCACGTCGAGGCCAGTGCGGATGCCGGAGTCAGCGAGAATCTTCAGTTCGCCCTTCACTGCATCGGCGATGGCCGGCAGGGCGCGGGCGCTGGAAAGCACGCCATCGAGTTGGCGGCCACCGTGGTTGGAGACAACGATGCCGTCAGCACCGAATTTCACCGCGTCTTTTGCGTCCTCGGGGTCGAGGATGCCCTTGATCACCATCGGGCCTTTCCAGAAATCGCGGATCCACTCCAGGTCCTTCCAGGAAATCGATGGATCGAAGTTGGCGCCGAGCCAGCCGATGTAGTCGGCCAGGCCCGTGGGGTTGCCCCGGTAGGTGGAGATGTTGCCCAGGTCATGGGGCTTGCCCAGCAAGCCCACATCCCAGGCCCAGGTCGGGTGGGTCATGGCCTGGAGGACACGGCGCATGGCTGCGTTCGGGCCGCTCATGCCGGAATGGGCATCACGGTAGCGCGCGCCCGGTACCGGCATGTCGACGGTGAATACCAAAGTCGTCACGCCGGCGGCCTTGGCGCGCTCCAGGGCGTTTTTCATGAAGCCGCGGTCTTTCAGTACGTAAAGCTGGAACCACATGGGCCGGTTGATGGCCGGCGCGACTTCCTCGATCGGGCAGACAGAAACGGTGGAAAGGGTGAAGGGAATGCCTTTGTTCGCCGCCGCTTTGGCCGCCTGTACCTCGCCGCGACGCGCATACATGCCGGTCAGGCCAACAGGGGCCAGCGCCACCGGCATGGATAGGGTCTCGCCGAACAGCTTGGTCTCCAGGCTCAGCTCGGACATGTTCCGCAGCACGCGCTGGCGCAGGGCGATGCTGGCCAGGTCTTCGACGTTGCGGCGCAGGGTGTACTCGGCATAGGCGCCGCCGTCGATGTAGTGGAACAGGAAGGGCGGGAGCCTGCGCTGAGCGGCGGCACGGTAGTCGGTAGAGGCGGAGATGATCATGTAGTCGGTCCGGGGCGGGCTTCAGGGCAGTATGGGAGAACCGGGCTGCCGCGCGGGGCAGCCCGGGCGCTCGATCAATGTACGAGCATGCCGGTGAACACGTAGGCCTGAGCCAGCGTGATCAGGCCGACCATGGCGGCGAACATCAGGCTGTGCTTCAGGGTGAAGCGGAACAGGTCGGATTCCTTGCCGACCATGCCTGTGGCTGCGCAGGCAACGGCGATGGACTGCGGCGAAATCATCTTGCCGGTCACGCCGCCGCTGGTGTTGGCCGCTACCAGCAGGGTGTCGTTCACGCCGATCTGGTGCGCAGTGGTGGCCTGCAGGGAACCGAACAGGGCGTTGGACGAGGTATCCGAACCGGTGAGGAACACGCCCAACCAGCCGAGGAACGGCGAGAAGAACGGGAAGGCCGCGCCGGTACCGGCCAGGACAAGCGCCAGGGTGGTGGACATGCCGGAGAAGTTGGTGACGAAGGCGAAGGCCAGCACCATGCCGATAGAGAGGATCGGCCACTTCAGCTCGACGAAAGTTTCCTTGAGAGTGGTCATACCATTTTTGATATGAATCCCGAGGATGGCCATGGAGATCAAGGCCGAGAAGAAGATCGCGGTGCCGGTGGCGGATACTGGGTCGAACTTGTAGACGGCCGGAATGGCGGTGGCGGTGGCCACGATGGGTGCGCCTTTCATCACCAGTTGGTCGAGGTGCGGGATGGCGATCAGGAAGACGAACTGCTCCAGTGCGCCTCCCGGGGCGAACATGGCCTTGAAGGGCTTCAGGGTCCAGATGGTCACCAGTACGGTCAGTACCAGGAAGGGCGACCAGGCCTTGAGGATCTCTCCGAAGCTGTAGGGTGAAGGTGTGGTATTGCGCGGCCCGCCGAAGCCACCCATCACCGCTGTGCCGCCAGAGATGCCGACCACTTCGCGGTCTTCAGCGCGTTTGGGCTGCCACACCTTCAGGAACAGGGTCAGGGACACCAGGCTCACCAGCGCGGAGGTAATGTCGGGCAGTTCCGGGCCGATGAAGTTGGAGGTGAAGTACTGGGTGACAGCGAAGCTGGCACCAGCCACCAGGGCTGCCGGCCAGGTTTCCTTGATGCCGCGCCAGCCGTCCATCATGGCTACCAGCCAGAAGGGCACGATGATCGACAGCAGCGGCAGTTGGCGGCCTGTCATGGCGCCGATCTTGAAGGCGTCGATGCCGGTGACCTGGCCTGCGACGATGATCGGGATGCCCAGGGCGCCGAAGGCCACCGGTGCGGTGTTGGCGATCAGGCACAGGCCCGCTGCGTAGAGCGGGTTGAAGCCCAGGCCGACCAGCAGGGCGGCGGTAATGGCCACCGGTGCGCCGAATCCAGCTGCACCCTCGAGGAAGGCGCCGAAGGAGAAACCGATCAGCAGGACCTGCAGGCGCTGGTCATCGGTGATGGACAGCACGGAGCTGCGGATCACTTCGAACTGGCCGCTCTTGACCGTGAGTTTGTAGAGGAACACCGCCGCGACGATGATCCAGGCGATGGGCCAGAGCCCGTAGGCGAAGCCGTAGCCGGCTGCAGCGAACGCCATGTCCACTGGCATCTGGAAGGCGAAGATCGCCACTGCCAGAGACAGCGCCAGGGTGATGGTGCCGGCGATGTAGCCCTTCATGCGGAACACCGCCAGGGCCAGGAAGAAGAAGATGATCGGAATCAGTGCGACGAGCGCCGACAGCCCGAGGCTGCCGAGAGGGGTATAGATCTGCTGCCAGGTTTGCATCGTGGGGTGGCTCCCTAATTGTTTTTGGAGTGCCTGTTTGCCGGATCGGGCGAAGACCGTTGCGCTTGTGGCGCGGCGGCAGGCGAAGACCGAGTCGGCGCTGCGTGTCGGAATAATTGGTAATACCAATTTACAAAAGCGACGGCTCAGAGTAAAAGCCTGAATATCGTTGTGTCAATTTGCCGCTTTGCGACTTTGGTCGAGCGGCCGATGGAAGGTGTGCTTCTTGTGCGTGACTGGTGGGCTGGTTAGGCTGCCGCGTCGCGCCCCGTAGGCGCTGTGTTTTAAGGCCGCCCGAGGCGGCGTGAAGGGTTGGTAGAGCAATGGGATTCGGTCAGGTACGTCAGCGCCGCTTGTCGGACGATATCGTCAGTCAGCTTGAGGCGATGATCCTCGAGGGCACCTTGAAGGCCGGTGAACGGCTACCTGCCGAGCGTGCGCTTGCCGAGCAGTTCGGTGTGTCACGCCCCTCGCTACGTGAGGCGATCCAGAAGCTGGTGGCGCGAGGGCTGCTGGTCAGCCGGCAGGGCGGGGGCAACTATGTCGCTGCCGAGCTGGGGGCGACGTTCAGCGATCCCTTGTTGCAATTGTTGGAGAGCAATCCCGAGGCCCAGCGCGATCTCCTGGAGTTTCGCCATACCCTGGAAGGCTCATGCGCGTACTACGCGGCGCAGCGGGCGACGGAGGTGGATCACGAGCGCCTGACAGAGGCCTACGAGAGTCTTCAGGCCTGCTATGCGCCGGACAGCAAGGCAAGTCGGGCGGAGGAGGGGGCGGCGGACGCGCGCTTCCATCTGGCAATTGCCGAGGCCAGCCACAATGCGGTGCTGCTGCACACCATTCGGGGACTCTTCGATCTGCTGAAGCACAATGTGGTAACCAACATCGGTGGGATGTACCTGCAGCGTGGTGAGACCCGCGACATGCTGACGAAGCAACACCGGGCCCTCTATGAAGCGATCATCGAGCGGCGTGCAGTCGATGCGCGGGAGATTTCCCATCAGCACATCCAGTACGTTCAAGAGGTGCTGGAGGAAGGTCAGCTAGAAGCGCAGCGGCTGGCGAGATCTCAGCGGCGTCAGGGTATCTGAGGCAAAAAAAACGCCGGGCAGTGCCCGGCGTTGTTTTGTGTTGGGCTTATTCCTTGCCCTTGGTACGCATGGCCCGCGCGATCTCACGGTCGGAGTCGCGCTCCTTCTCCGTGGCGCGCTTGTCGAATTCCTTCTTGCCCTTGGCCAGGGCGATCTCGCACTTGATCAGGTGCTTCTTCCAGTAGATCGACAGCGCCACGCAGGCGTAGCCCTTCTGCTGAACCGCGCCGAAAAGCTTGCCCAGCTCGCGCTTGTGCAGCAGCAGCTTGCGGGTGCGCACCGGGTCGGCAATCACGTGAGTGCTCGCCGTCTTCAGTGGGGTAATGTGGCTGCCGAGCAGCCAGGCTTCGCCGTCTTTCAGCAGCACATAGCTGTCCACCAGCTGTGCCTTTCCGGCGCGCAGACTCTTCACTTCCCAGCCGGCGAGAGCCAGCCCGGCTTCGAATTTCTGTTCGATGGAATAGTCGTGCAGCGCCTTCTTGTTGAGGGCGATGGTGCCTTCCGGATGTTTCTTTTGCTTAGCCATAGGCGGCGCATTATAGGGAGTCGCAGACGGCGCGGCTACGGCGGCGTAGGCTTGAGCGATGCTGGTGAATCTCCGACAATGCGGCACTTTTTTGATCAGTCCGGCCCTGTGCATCCCTGCGCGAAGCGGTCTGGAACCCTGTTTGAGGCCAAGATGACCACCCATATCCAGCGCTCCGCCCTGTTGCCATTCCCTGCGCAGGCGCTCTACGACCTGGTCAACGATGTGGCGCGCTACCCGGAATTCCTGCCGTGGTGTTCGGCTGCCACCGTCATGGAGGAGAGCGAGAGTCATATGCTCGCCAGGCTCGAAGTGGCCAAGGGCAGCCTCAGCCAGCGCTTCGTCACCCGCAACAAGCTGGACGGGGGCAGCATGATCGAAATGAATCTGGAAGAAGGCCCCTTCAGTCAGTTGCACGGCGTTTGGCATTTCAAGTCGTTGGGAGACAAGGCCTGCAAGATCAGTCTGGATCTGCGGTTCGATTACGCCGGCCCGATCATCAAGGCTACCCTGGGGCCTTTGTTCACCCAGGCTGCCAATACCATGGTGGACGCGTTCTGCCAGCGTGCGAAGCAGCTCTATGGCTAATGCTGTGATCCACATCGAGGTGGTCTACGCCCTGGCCGGCCACCAGCAGTTACTCCGCCTTGATGTCCCTGTGGGCATCAGCGCCCGGGAGGCGGTGCTGCGTTCGGGCATGGCGGAGCACTTCCCCGACCTGGATCTTGCCAGCTGCCCGCTTGGCATCTTCGGCAAGGCGCTGCCGAACCCGGAAGATCGATTGTTGGAGGAGGGGGATCGAGTGGAGATATATCGGCCGCTGATCGCTGATCCGAAGGAAGTGCGCAAGCAGCGAGCAGCAAAGGCTGCCCAAGTGCGTGCGGGTGAGCGGGGCGCCTGAATCCCGTCCATGAAAAAGCCCGGGACCAGCCCGGGCTTTTTTGTTGCCGCGTGTTATTGCGGCGAGGTTTCCAGCGGCTCCGGAATCGGCACCGGTACCGGCTCTGCGCTGTCCACTTCTTTCTGGATTTTCTCCAGCAGGGAACCCGGCGCTGCCGGTTCTTCGGCCTTTTGCTGCTCTTTCGGCTGTTCCGGTTTGGCTTCGGTAGTCGTGGTGGTGCTTTCGCCGCCGAGGATCGCTTCGTCACGGCTCACGCCGGGCATGAAGTCGCCAGCCAGTCCGATCAGTTGGTCGTTGCCGTCGAACATCAGGCTGACGCGCTCCTGTAGGCGTTGACCGCCGCCTGGCTGGATGCTGTAGAGGTAGTCCCAGCGCTTGGCGTGGAAGGTGTCGGTGATCAGCGGGTTGCCCATGATAAACCGCACTTGACGCCGGGTCATTCCGGGCTTCAACTGGTCTATCATGTCTTGCGTTACGACGTTGCCCTGCTGGATGTCGATCTTGTAGACCCCGGGAAACGAGCAACCGGCGAGTGCGAGCAAGCCTGCGAAGGAAAGGCTGGTCAGCAGGAGCTTGGTGTTTTGCATCGGTGGGAGACTTCCACTATCTTGGCTGGGCACGAAAAGTCCCGATCATACCTGCATTAAGGGAAGCTGCGAAAGCCGCATTCCTCGAGAAAACCGACCATGGTTGAAAACAACGAACTGCGTAAAGCCGGCCTGAAGGTGACCTTGCCTCGGGTCAAGATCCTCCAGATGCTCGACTCCACCGAGCAACGCCACATGAGCGCGGAGGACGTTTACAAGGCCTTGATGGAAGCTGGTGAAGATGTCGGTCTGGCCACTGTCTATCGAGTTCTGACCCAGTTCGAAGCGGCGGGCCTGGTGGTTCGTCACAACTTCGACGGCGGTCATGCAGTGTTCGAGCTGGCCGATAGCGGCCATCACGACCACATGGTGTGCGTCGATTCCGGTGAAGTGATCGAGTTCTTCGATCCGGAAATCGAGAAGCGCCAGAAGGAAATCGTCAAGGAGCGTGGTTACGAGCTTGTTGACCACAATCTGGTGCTGTACATCCGCAAGAAAAAGTGAGCGCTTCGCGCAAAGGAAAAGGCGACCACAAGGTCGCCTTTTTCGTTTGGGTTGAAATCAGCGCTGGGCGCTGACCACCATCTTCCGGGCGTGGGCCAGGGATTCCTCGGTGAGGTCCAGGCCGCCCAGCATGCGGGCGATCTCTTCGATGCGCGGTGCTTCCTGCAGCTTGGTCACTGCAGTGCGCGTTTCCTGGGTGCCACGCACCTTGTGCACGAAGAGGTGGTGGTGGCCCTGCGCGGCTACTTGCGGAAGGTGGGTGACGGTAAGGACCTGGCCACGCTCGCCGAGGCGACGCAGCAGTTGGCCAACCACTTCGGCGGTGGGGCCGCCGATACCAACGTCCACCTCGTCGAAGACCAGGGTGGGCACGCGTGATGTCTGCGCGGTGATCACCTGGATCGCCAGGCTGATACGGGACAGTTCGCCGCCCGAGGCGACCTTTGCCAATGCCTTCAGCGGTTGGCCAGGGTTGGCGCTCACCAGAAACTCCACTTGTTCCAGTCCGTAGTGTTGTGGCTCATCCAGCTGGCTCGCATATAGCCTGATATTGAAGCGCCCGCCGGGCATGCCCAGGCGCTGCATCTCGATTTCCACGGCGCCGGCCAGCTGTTCCGCCGCTTCGCCACGCAGCCGGCTCAGTTCAGTGGCTTTCTCCTGATAGTGACGCTCATACGCAGTCAGTTCCTCGGCGAGTCGCTCGGCTGCTTCGTCATCGGCGTTGAGGGCTTCCAGTTCGTCCAGCAGGCGTTGCTGAAGCTCGGCGAGGTCGTTCGGTTGGACGCGGTGTTTTCGAGCCAGGGTGTAGATGGCGTCGAGACGTTCCTCCAGAGCTTGCTGGCGTTCAGGGTCGGCGTCGAAATGATCGAGGAAGCGGTTCAGCTCGCCCATGGCCTCCTCGACCTGGATCTGTGCGCTGGACAGCAGGTTGACCGCTTCGGTCAGGGCGCCTGGCTGGGAATGAAAGGCGGTGAGGCGGTTGAGACTGGCGGTCAGCGCGCTGAGTACGTTGCCGGCATCGCTGTCGCTGCACATTTCGATGACCTGGCGGCATGCGGCCAGCAGGCTTTCGGCATTGGCGAGGTTCTTGTGTTCCTGCTCCAGCCGTTCCAGTTCGTTCTCGCCGAGGGCCAGGTTTTCCAACTCGTCCAACTGGTAGGTGAGCAGCTGGTGGCGTGCCCGCTGTTCGTCGCCTGCTCGGGACAGGTGCTCCAGCTCCTGGCGGGTCTGTCGCCAGCGTTGGGCTGCCAGTTGCACCTGGCGGGCGAGGTCGCTGGCGCCTGCGAACTCATCCAGCAGGCGCCGATGGGTGTCGGTCTTGAGCAGGGACTGGTGTTCGTGTTGGCTGTGGATGTCGATCAGCAGTTCGCCCAGGGTCTTTAGGTCGCCTTGGGGGCAGGGGCTGCCATTGATGTAGGCACGGGAACGACCTTCGGCGGTGATGACGCGTCGCAGTATGCATGGGCCGTCGTTGTCCAGGTCGCGCTCGGCCAGCCAGGTGCGGGCTTCGGGGATGCGGCTGAGGTCGAAGCTGGCGAGGATGTCGGCTTTGTCGGCGCCGGGGCGCACCACGCCGCTGTCGGCGCGATCACCCAGGGTCAGGCCGAGGGCGTCGAGCATTATCGACTTGCCGGCGCCGGTTTCCCCGGTGATCACGGACATTCCACCCTCAAGCTCCAGATCCAGGTGCTCGACGATGGCGTAATTGTGGATTGACAGGTGTACCAGCATGGTGCGACTCCCGCGCTGAGTTGGCTGTGTATTTATACAGTGTTTGTTTTCTGCCTGACAATCGCTCCTCCCCCTTGAAGCGACAAATTGCGACCCCATATAGGCGGACATATCAGCGGGTCTTTACCCGCAGCTGTCTTTTATGAGGAGGAAGGCATGGCCGACGAACAGACCCTGGATAACCAGACCCCCGAAGCGAATCCTGCTGCCGACGCCGCATCCGGCGAAGACCTCGCCACCCGCGTACAGGTGCTGGAAGAGCAGCTGGCTGCGGCCCAGGATCAGTCGCTGCGTGTTGCCGCCGAACTGCAAAACATCCGTCGCCGTGCCGAACAGGATGTGGAGAAGGCGCACAAGTTCGCCCTGGAAAAATTCGCCAACGACCTGCTGCCGGTTGTCGACAGTCTGGAGCGCGGTCTCGAACTGTCCAGCGCCACTGACGAGACGATCAAGCCGGTGCGCGAAGGGATGGAGCTGACGCTTAAGCTGTTCCACGACACGCTCAAGCGTCACCAGTTGGAGGCGGTCGACCCGCATGGCGCGCCCTTCAATCCTGAGCATCACCAAGCCATGGCAATGGAAGAGAGCACCCATGTCGAGCCGGGCAGCGTGCTCAAGGTGTTCCAGAAGGGTTACCTGCTCAATGGCCGCCTGTTGCGCCCCGCCATGGTGGTGGTCAGCAAGGCTCCGAGCGCGACGCCGCCGTCGATCGACGAGCAGGCTTGAAATCCGGGCTTGGGCCCCCATCTGTTAGATCAAGCGTTTATGTGCTGCCGCGGTCCGTGAAGTGAGGCCGCGGAGAATCCAAAGTTTCGGGAGAGAGAATATGGGCAAAATCATTGGTATCGACCTGGGGACCACCAACTCTTGCGTGGCCATCCTGGAAAACGGCAACGTCAAGGTGATCGAGAACGCCGAAGGCGCTCGCACCACGCCGTCCATCATCGCCTACACCAACGACGGTGAGACCCTGGTCGGGCAGTCCGCCAAGCGCCAGGCGGTCACCAACCCGCAGAACACCCTGTACGCCGTGAAGCGTCTGATCGGTCGCCGCTTCGAAGAAGACGTCGTGCAGAAAGACATCAAGATGGTTCCCTACAAGATCGCCAAGGCCGACAACGGTGACGCCTGGGTGGAAGTGAAGGGCCAGAAGATGGCGCCGCCGCAAATCTCTGCGGAAGTGCTGAAGAAGATGAAGAAGACCGCCGAAGACTACCTCGGCGAGCCGGTCACCGAAGCGGTGATCACCGTTCCGGCCTACTTCAACGACAGCCAGCGCCAGGCTACCAAGGACGCCGGCCGCATCGCCGGTCTGGACGTCAAGCGCATCATCAACGAGCCGACCGCGGCTGCACTGGCCTACGGCATGGACAAGGCCAAGGGCGATCACACCGTTATCGTCTATGACCTGGGCGGCGGTACCTTCGACGTGTCGGTGATCGAGATCGCTGAGGTCGACGGCGAGCACCAGTTCGAAGTGCTGGCCACCAACGGCGACACCTTCCTTGGTGGTGAAGACTTCGACCTGCGCCTGATTGATTACCTCGTCGACGAGTTCAAGAAAGAGTCCGGCATGGACCTGAAGGGTGATCCCCTGGCCATGCAGCGTCTGAAAGAAGCTGCCGAAAAGGCCAAGATCGAGCTGTCTTCCGCTCAGCAGACTGACGTCAACCTGCCGTACATCACTGCAGATCAGACCGGTCCGAAGCACCTGAACGTGAAGATTTCCCGCGCCAAGCTGGAAGCCCTGGTCGAAGATCTGGTCGCGCGTACCATCGAGCCCTGCCGCATCGCCCTGAAGGACGCAGGCCTGGACGTATCCGATATCCAGGAAGTGATCCTGGTCGGTGGCCAGACCCGTATGCCGCTGGTGCAGAAGCAGGTTGCCGACTTCTTCGGCAAAGAGCCGCGCAAGGACGTGAACCCCGACGAGGCCGTCGCCATTGGTGCCGCCATCCAGGGTGCCGTGCTGGCCGGTGATGTGAAAGACGTGCTGCTGCTCGACGTATCCCCGCTGACCCTGGGTATCGAAACCCTGGGTGGCGTGATGACCGCGCTGATCGAGAAGAACACCACCATCCCGACCAAGAAGTCGCAGGTGTTCTCCACCGCCGACGACAACCAGTCTGCAGTGACCATTCACGTGCTGCAGGGTGAGCGCAAGCAGGCCGCCCAGAACAAGTCCCTGGGCAAGTTCGATCTGGCCGAGATTCCGCCGGCTCCGCGTGGCGTACCGCAGATCGAAGTGACCTTCGACATCGATGCCAACGGCATCCTGCACGTCGGCGCGAAGGACAAGGCCACCGGCAAGCAGCAATCCATCGTGATCAAGGCCAACTCCGGTCTGTCCGAGGAAGAAATCCAGCAGATGGTGCGTGATGCCGAGGCCAACGCCGAGGAAGACCGCAAGTTCGAAGAGCTGGCCGCTGCCCGCAACCAGGGCGACGCGCTGGTTCACGCCACTCGCAAGATGATCACCGAGGCCGGCGACAAGGCCACTGCTGAGGAGAAGGTTGCGATCGAGAAGGCGCTGGGTGAGTTGGAAGTGGCCGTGAAGGGCGACGACAAGGCCGACATCGAAGCCAAGATGAATGCCCTGTCCCAGGCGTCCACTCCGCTGGCCCAGAAGATGTACGCCGACCAGGCTCAGGCTGGCGAACAGCCGCAAGCTTCCGCTGCGGACAAGGCTGGCGACGATGCCGTCGACGCCGAGTTCGAAGAGGTCAAGGAAAACAAGTAAGTGTCACGCTTGCTTTCGCCCCGGCGTACGGTGCCAGACGGCCCGTACGCCTGATCTGCCGCGCGGGAGCTTGCTCCCGCGTTGGTGTGTCTGGGGCTGGTGAATTCGAGAGTGCAGGAAACCTATGGCTAAACGTGACTTTTACGAGATCCTTGGTGTCGAGCGTGGCGCCAGCGAGGCGGAGCTGAAGAAGGCTTATCGCCGTCTCGCCATGAAGTTCCACCCGGACCGCAATCCGGGCGACAAGGCTGCGGAGGAGCAGTTCAAGGAGGCCAACGAGGCCTACGAAGTTCTCTCCGATGCCAGCAAGCGCGCAGCGTATGACCAGTACGGCCACGCCGGTGTCGATCCGCAGATGGGCGCAGGCGCCGGTGCCGGTTTTGGTGGGGCCAGCTTCTCCGACATCTTCGGCGATGTGTTCAGTGACTTCTTCGGTGGTCAGCGTGGTGGCCAGCGTGGCGGTCCACAGCGTGGCAGCGACCTGCGCTACACCCTGGAACTGGATCTGGAAGAAGCGGTGCGTGGTACTACCGTGACCATCCGCGTGCCGACGCTGGTCAATTGCAAGACCTGCGAAGGCTCTGGTGCCAAGAAGGGCACCAGTCCGGTCACCTGTACCACCTGCGGTGGTATCGGCCAGGTGCGCATGCAGCAGGGCTTCTTCTCGGTGCAGCAGACCTGCCCGCGCTGCCATGGCAGCGGCAAGATGATCAGCGACCCGTGTGGCAGTTGCCACGGCCAGGGGCGCGTGGAAGAACACAAGACCCTGTCGGTGAAAGTGCCTGCTGGCGTCGACACCGGTGACCGTATTCGTCTTTCCGGCGAAGGCGAGGCTGGTGCGCTTGGTGGGCCTTCCGGCGACCTCTACGTGGTGGTCAACGTGCGCGAGCACCCGATCTTCCAGCGTGATGGCAAGCACCTCTACTGCGAGGTGCCGATCAGCTTCGCAGACGCAGCCTTGGGGGGCGAGCTCGAGGTGCCGACCCTGGATGGCCGGGTCAAACTGAAGATTCCGGAAGCGACCCAGACCGGCAAGCTGTTCCGTCTGCGCGGCAAGGGCGTAGCGCCGGTGCGTGGTGGAGGTGCTGGCGACCTGATGTGCCGGGTTGTGGTGGAAACGCCGGTCAACCTGGACAAGCGCCAGCGCGAGCTGCTCGATGAGTTCCGCAAGACGCTGCAGAGCGATGGCTCCCATTCGCCCAAGGCCAGTAGCTGGTTCGAGGGTATGAGGCGCTTCTTCGGCGATCTCTAACGACGAGCTGGAAGTCGGTGCTTGGAGTTGAACTGCTCCTGTCCCGATTTCCAGCTCCAGGCTTCCAGCTTGGAGCTTTTTTATGCGACGTATTGCAGTGATGGGCGCCGCTGGGCGCATGGGCAAGAATTTGATCGAAGCGGTGCAGCAGGCGCAGGGCGCTGGCCTGACGGCTGCCATCGATCGTCCGGACAGCAGCCTGGTCGGCGCTGACGCTGGCGAGCTGGCGGCGCTGGGCCGCATCGGCGTGCCGCTGTCGGGTGATCTGGCCAAGGTAGTCGACGAATTCGACGTGCTGATCGACTTCACCCACCCATCGGTGACTTTGAAGAATCTGGAAGTCTGCCGTCAGGCGGGCAAGGCCATGGTGATCGGCACGACGGGATTCTCCTCTGACGAGAAAGCCCTGTTGGCGGCTGCCGCCACGGAGATTCCGATCGTCTTCGCTGCCAACTTCAGTGTCGGTGTGAACCTCTGCCTCAAGCTGCTCGATACCGCCGCCCGCGTCCTGGGGGACGAGGTCGACATCGAGATCATCGAGGCCCACCACCGTCACAAGGTGGATGCGCCATCCGGTACCGCACTTCGCATGGGTGAAGTGGTTGCCGATGCGCTCGGTCGCGATCTGTCCAAGGTCGCTGTCTACGGTCGTGAAGGTCAGACTGGCGCCCGCGCTCGCGAGACCATCGGATTCGCCACCGTGCGCGCTGGTGATGTCGTAGGTGATCACACTGTGCTGTTCGCGGCCGAAGGTGAGCGGGTGGAGATCACCCACAAGGCTTCCAGTCGCATGACCTTTGCCCGCGGTGCAGTGCGTGCCGCACTCTGGCTGGAAGGCCAGGAAGCGGGTCTGTATGACATGCAGGATGTGCTCGGTCTCCGCTGAGTCGCTAATCGGGATGTCTTTCGGGTGGACCGAAATGACGCATTCCTATAAACTGCAGCTTTAGTGTGTCCACTAAAAGTTACGCAGAAATGGCTCAGATAAAAAAGCGGGGTGACGGTAACAACGTCATCCCGCTTTTTTACAACCTGCGTTTGCTTCAGCCTTGATCTACGGGAGGTCTTCTTGATTAAGCCAGCCATACTCGCGCTTGCCGACGGCAGCATTTTTCGCGGCGAAGCCATTGGGGCCGATGGCCATACCATCGGCGAGGTAGTGTTCAACACTGCCATGACCGGCTATCAGGAAATCCTTACCGATCCTTCCTATGCCCAGCAAATCGTTACCCTGACCTATCCGCACATCGGCAACACCGGCACCACGCCGGAAGACGCCGAGGCTGACCGTGTATGGGCCGCCGGCCTCATCATCCGCGACCTGCCGCTGCTGGCCAGCAACTGGCGTAACAAGCAGTCGCTGCCGGATTACCTGAAAGAGAACGGTACCGTCGCCATTGCCGGCATCGATACCCGCCGCCTGACCCGCATCCTGCGTGAAAAGGGCTCGCAGAACGGCTGCATCCTCGCTGGCGCCGACGCCACCGAAGAGAAAGCGCTGGAGCTGGCTCGCAGTTTCCCGGGCCTGAAAGGCATGGACTTGGCCAAGGTGGTGTCCTGCGAGGAACGCTATGAGTGGCGCTCCAGCGTGTGGAACCTGGAAACCGACAGCCATCCGGAAATCGCTGCCAGCGAGCTGCCTTACCACGTGGTGGCCTACGATTTCGGCGTCAAGCTGAACATCCTGCGAATGCTGGTAGCCCGTGGCTGCCGCCTGACCGTGGTGCCCGCGCAGACTCCGGCCAGCGAAGTTCTGGCGTTGAATCCGGACGGCATCTTCCTCTCCAACGGCCCTGGCGACCCCGAGCCGTGCGATTACGCCATCCAGGCAATTCGCGAGTTCCTCGATACCGAGATTCCGGTGTTCGGCATCTGCCTCGGCCACCAATTGCTGGCGCTGGCCTCCGGCGCCAAAACCGTGAAGATGGGCCATGGCCACCATGGCGCCAACCACCCGGTACAGGACCTGGACTCCAGCGTGGTGATGATCACCAGTCAGAACCACGGTTTCGCTGTAGACGAGTCGACCCTGCCGGCCAACCTGCGCGCAACCCACAAGTCGCTGTTCGACGGCACCCTGCAGGGCATCGAGCGCACCGACAAGGTCGCCTTCAGCTTCCAGGGTCACCCGGAAGCCAGCCCTGGTCCGCACGACGTGGCTCCGCTGTTCGACCGCTTCATCGCGGCGATGGCCGAGCGTCGCTGAGACCGTTGAGGGGCTTGCGAAGATGATGCCGACCCTGGGGATCACCGACCTCTGGACCTACGTCCTGGGGACGCTGTTCATCGTCCTGCTGCCTGGGCCGAACTCGCTGTTCGTGCTCGCTACTGCCGCCCAGCGCGGCGTGGCCGCCGGCTACCGGGCGGCCAGTGCGGTGTTCCTCGGCGATGCGATCCTCATGCTGCTGTCGGCACTGGGAATCGCCTCGCTGCTCAAGGCCGAACCGATGCTGTTCCTCGGCCTGAAGTACGTCGGCGCCGCCTACCTGTTCTACCTGGGCGTCGGCATGCTCCGGGGTGGCTGGCAGAAGTTGCGCCAGCCGATCGAGCAAGCCGCTCCGGCGAAGGACATGGACGTCAACCAGCCGTTCCGCAAGGCGCTGCTGCTGAGCTTGTCCAACCCCAAGGCGATCCTCTTCTTTGTGTCCTTCTTCATCCAGTTCGTCGATCCGGGATACGCCTACCCCGGAGTGTCGTTCCTGGTGCTGGGCGCAATCCTCGAAGTCATCAGCGCCCTGTACTTGAGTTTCCTGATTTTCTCCGGTGTACGCCTGGCGGCCTGGTTCCGTCGGCGGCAACGGCTGGCTGCCGGCGCCTCGAGCGGCGTCGGCGCCCTGTTCGTCGGCTTTGGCGTGAAGCTGGCGACCGCAACCCTGTCCTGATTATTGCAACGAGAGTCCCATGCCCAAGCGTACAGACATCAAGAGCATCCTGATCCTCGGTGCCGGCCCCATCGTGATCGGCCAGGCCTGCGAGTTCGACTATTCCGGCGCTCAGGCCTGCAAGGCCCTGAAGGAAGAAGGCTTCCGCGTCATCCTGGTGAACTCCAACCCGGCCACCATCATGACCGACCCGGCCATGGCCGACGCCACCTACATCGAGCCGATCAAGTGGGCGACCGTCGCCAAGATCATCGAGAAGGAGCGTCCTGACGCGCTGCTGCCCACCATGGGCGGCCAGACCGCGCTGAACTGCGCCCTCGACCTGGAACGCCATGGCGTGCTCGAAAAGTTCGGTGTGGAAATGATCGGTGCCAATGCCGATACCATCGACAAGGCCGAGGATCGTTCGCGCTTCGACAGGGCCATGAAGGACATCGGCCTGGCCTGCCCGCGCTCGGGTATCGCCCATAGCATGGAGGAAGCCTACGGCGTGCTGGAGCAGGTCGGATTCCCCTGCATCATCCGTCCGTCCTTCACCATGGGCGGCACCGGTGGCGGCATCGCCTATAACCGCGAAGAGTTCGAGGAGATCTGCGCCCGTGGCCTGGACCTGTCGCCTACCAACGAGCTGCTGATCGACGAATCCCTGATCGGCTGGAAGGAATACGAGATGGAGGTTGTCCGCGACAAGAAGGACAACTGCATCATCGTCTGCTCCATCGAGAACTTCGACCCGATGGGCGTGCACACCGGTGACTCCATCACCGTAGCCCCGGCCCAGACCCTGACCGACAAGGAATACCAGATCATGCGCAACGCCTCCCTGGCGGTGCTGCGTGAGATCGGCGTCGAGACCGGCGGTTCCAACGTGCAGTTCGGCATCTGCCCGGACACCGGCCGTATGGTCGTGATCGAGATGAACCCGCGCGTATCGCGCTCCTCGGCCCTGGCTTCGAAGGCCACTGGCTTCCCGATCGCCAAGATCGCCGCCAAGCTGGCTGTCGGTTACACCCTCGACGAGCTGCAGAACGACATCACCGGCGGTCGTACCCCGGCGTCCTTCGAGCCGGCAATCGACTACGTCGTGACCAAGGTTCCGCGCTTCGCCTTCGAGAAATTCCCGAAAGCGGACGCCCGCCTCACCACCCAGATGAAATCCGTGGGCGAAGTCATGGCCATCGGTCGTACTTTCCAGGAGTCCGTGCAGAAAGCCCTGCGCGGCCTGGAAGTGGGCGTTGCCGGCTTCGATCCCAAGCTGGACCTGAACGACCCGGAAGCCGAAGGCATCCTGAAGCGTGAGCTGACCGTGCCGGGCGCCGAGCGTATCTGGTACGTGGCTGACGCCTTCCGTGCCGGCAAGACCATCGAAGAAGTCTTCGACCTTACCCGTATCGACGAGTGGTTCCTGGTACAGATCGAGGACCTCGTGAGGGACGAAGAGAAGGTCAAGACCCTCGGTCTGTCCGGCATCGATGCCGACCTGATGCGCAAGCTCAAGCGCAAAGGCTTCTCCGACTCTCGCCTGGCCAAGCTGCTCGGCGTCACCGAGAAGAATCTGCGCAGCCATCGTCACAAGCTGAAGGTGCTGCCGGTATTCAAGCGCGTGGATACCTGCGCCGCTGAATTCGCCACCGACACTGCCTACATGTACTCGACCTACGAGGAAGAGTGCGAGGCCAATCCGTCTACCCGCGACAAGATCATGATCCTCGGTGGCGGCCCCAACCGTATTGGCCAGGGCATCGAGTTCGACTACTGCTGCGTGCACGCGGCGCTGGCGATGCGCGAAGACGGCTACGAGACCATCATGGTCAACTGCAACCCGGAAACCGTTTCCACCGACTACGACACTTCCGACCGCCTGTACTTCGAGCCGGTCACCCTGGAAGACGTGCTGGAAATCGTCCGCGTCGAGCAGCCGAAAGGTGTGATCGTCCAGTACGGCGGCCAGACTCCGCTGAAACTCTGCCGTGCGTTGGAAGAGGCCGGTGTGCCGATCATCGGTACCAGCCCCGACGCGATCGACCGCGCCGAAGACCGCGAGCGCTTCCAGCAGATGGTGCAGCGCCTGAACCTGCGCCAGCCGGCCAACGCCACCGCCCGCAGCGAAGACGAAGCCCTGGCCCTTTCGAAGGGCATCGGCTACCCGATGGTGGTGCGTCCGTCCTACGTACTGGGCGGTCGCGCGATGGAAATCGTCTACCAGGAAGAAGAGCTCAAGCGCTACATGCGCGAAGCGGTGAAGGTGTCCAACGACAGCCCGGTGCTGCTCGACCGCTTCCTCAACTGCGCCATCGAAGTCGACATCGATGCAGTCTGCGACGGCGAAACCGTCGTAATTGGCGCGATCATGCAGCACATCGAACAGGCTGGCGTGCACTCCGGTGACTCCGCCTGCTCGCTGCCGCCGTATTCGTTGCCGCAGCACATCCAGGACGAGATTCGTGACCAGGTCAAGAAAATGGCCCTGGAACTCGGCGTGGTCGGCCTGATGAACGTGCAGATGGCCGTGCAGGGCGAGGACATCTACGTCATCGAGGTCAACCCGCGCGCGTCCCGTACCGTGCCGTTCGTCTCCAAATGCATCGGCGAATCGCTGGCCAAGGTCGCTGCCCGCGTAATGGCTGGCAAGAGCCTCAAGGAAATCGGTTTCACCAAGGAAATCATCCCGCCGTTCTTCAGCGTCAAGGAAGCGGTGTTCCCGTTCGCCAAGTTCCCGGGCGTCGACCCGATCCTCGGCCCGGAAATGAAGTCCACCGGTGAAGTGATGGGTGTCGGTGACACCTTCGGCGAGGCCTTCTCCAAGGCCCAGCTGGGTGCCAGCGAGATCCTGCCGAACTCCGGCACCGTGTTCATCAGCGTGCGCGAAGACGACAAGCCGATGGTCACCCAGGTCGCGCGCGATCTGATCGATCTGGGCTTCGAGGTGGTCGCCACCTCCGGTACCGCCAAGGTGATCGAGGCGGCTGGTCTGCCGGTCCGTCGCGTGAACAAGGTGACGGAAGGCCGTCCTCATGTCGTTGACATGATCAAGAACGATGAGGTTACCCTCATCATCAACACCACTGAGGGGCGTCAGTCCATTGCTGACTCCTACTCGATCCGTCGTAACGCCCTGCAGCACAAGATCTACTGCACCACCACCATCGCGGCTGGTCAGGCGATCTGTGAGGCGCTCAAATTCGGTCCCGAGAAGACCGTGCGTCGCTTGCAGGATCTCCATGCAGGAATCAAGGCATGAATAAGTACCCCATGACTGTCCAGGGCGCTCGCGCCCTGGAAGAGGAGCTGGCTCATCTGACCAAAGTAATGCGCCCGCAACTGAGTCAAGCCATCGGCGAAGCGCGTGAACTGGGTGATCTCAAGGAAAACGCTGAATATCATGCGGCGCGCGAGCAGCAGGGCATGGTCGAGGCGCGTATCCGTGATATCGAAGGCCGTCTGCAGAATTCGGTGGTTATCGATGTCACCAGCATCGCCCATACCGGCAAGGTGATTTTCGGCACCACGGTGGATATTGCCAACGTCGAAACCGACGAAGCCGTTACCTACCAGATCGTTGGTGACGACGAAGCCGACATTAAGAAAGGCAAACTGTCGGTGAGCTCTCCCATCGCTCGCGCCCTGGTGGGTAAGGAAGAAGGGGACGTGGTGACCGTCAAGACTCCGAGCGGTATCGTCGAGTACGAGATTGTCGAAGTCCGTCACGTCTAAGCGTTTCCGGGCCGGCGCCATTGCCTGGCAGTTGGCCCAGACTTTCTGGGTTGGTGGCCTCTGGCTGCTGCACTTCGTCATGCTTCCGGCGCTCGGCCAGATTGGTCTTGCGCCAATGCTGGTCGATGAAGTGGCGGCTGGTCTGCGCCCCCTGCTTGTAGCCTTTGCCGGATTTTGCGCGTTGCTCCAGGCCCTGCTGCTGATTCAGCATGCGGGGCTTGCGCGTCTCTGGCGTGATGCCCGCGCGCAATTGCTCGCAGCTGTACTGGCTCTGGTAGCGGTGTTTCTGCTCGTGCGCTTCTGGAGGCCGGAGGCGGCTTACTGGCTGAACTTCAGCTATTTGTCGCTGGCCTTCTGCGGCCTGCTGCTGGTAATCCAGCCTTTGCCAGTGAAGATGGCGGAGGACCGGGCGCGCTGAGCGCGCGCCCTTGGTGAGGGAATCAGAGCCCGCTGAAGCGGCTGATGTTGGAGAGGTTGCGGTTCGGCTTGGGGTTGCGGCGATAGACCAACGCCATCTTGCCGATGACCTGGACCAGTTCGCAGTTACCGGCGGCGCAGAGCTCGTCGATCAGGGCACGGCGGTCATCACGCTCAGTGATGCGGAACTGAACCTTGATCAACTCATGATCGTTCAGCGCGCGCTCCAGTTCGGCCAGCACACCTTCGGTCAGACCGTTTTCGGCCACCGTCAATACCGGTTTCAGGTGATGACCGATAGATTTGTATTGCTTCTTGTGCTCCTGTGAGAGCGCCATAATCAAACCCCTGCGAAAAAAGGCTGCTAGTTTACCCGAGTGATTCCGGGGCGCACAGCCGAACACGAGGTATCCCGTGGCCCGTTCCAAGAGTAGCCAGCGATGGCTGCAAAGACATATCGACGACCCGTACGTCAAAATGGCTCAGAAGGACGGTTATCGTTCCCGTGCCAGCTACAAATTGCTCGAAATCCAGGAAAAGGACCGCATCCTGCGGCCTGGCATGACAGTCGTTGACCTCGGTGCTGCGCCGGGCGGCTGGTCCCAGGTGACTAGCCGTGTGATAGGTGATCGCGGTCGATTGATCGCCTCCGACATCCTGGAGATGGATAGCATTCCTGATGTGACGTTTATTCAGGGCGACTTCACTGATGATGAAGTCTTCGCACGCATCCTCGAGGCGATCGGTGAAAACCCGGTAGACCTTGTGATTTCCGATATGGCCCCCAATATGAGTGGGGTAAGGGCTAGTGATCAGCCGCGTGCAATGCACCTCTGTGAGTTGGCGCTGGATCTGGCCGGCCGTGCTTTGCGCCCAGGTGGCGATTTTTTGATCAAGATCTTCCAGGGCGAAGGTTTCGACGTCTACCACAAGCAGGTGCGCGAGATGTTCGACAAGGTGCAGATGCGCAAGCCGCTTTCGTCGCGTGACCGCTCCCGGGAGCAATACCTGCTCGCGCGTGGCTTCCGTGGGGAATAGACTGCAACGGGAACCTGACCAATCGGTTCCCCTCTGCAGGAGCTGGATATAGCAGGGAGGCCGCGAGGTCTCATAAAGGGTTACAGACGGCGCCTGCCAGGGGTAGGGGTTGTGTAGTAAGTTAGGCCGATTAATCACCAGCCGTCATGCGGGCTGCGCTCCAGGAAGGAGCCCGTTCCAGAGGGTAGCTAATTGAACGATATGGCAAAAAATCTGATCCTGTGGCTAATCATCGCCGCCGTGCTAGTCACGGTGATGAACAATTTCTCCAGCCCGAGCGAACCGCAGACGCTTAACTACTCGGAATTCATCGAGCAGGTTAAGGAAGGCAAGGTCGAGCGAGTAACCGTCGATGGCTTCGTCATCACCGGCAAGCGCAATGATGGCGAGCCCTTCAAGACCATTCGTCCGGCGATTCAGGACGGTGGCCTGATCGGCGACCTGATCGACAACAACGTGATCATCGAAGGCAAGCAGCCTGAGCAGCAGAGCATCTGGACTCAACTGCTGGTAGCCAGTTTCCCGATTCTGGTGATCATTGCGGTCTTCATGTTCTTCATGCGCCAGATGCAGGGCGGCGGCGGTGGTCGCGGCGGCCCGATGAGCTTTGGCAAGAGCAAGGCGCGCCTGCTCTCGGAAGATCAGGTCAAGACCACCTTCGCCGACGTCGCCGGTTGCGATGAAGCGAAGGAGGAAGTCAGCGAGCTGGTTGAGTTCCTGCGTGATCCTGGCAAGTTCCAGCGCCTGGGTGGCCGCATCCCGCGCGGCGTGCTGATGGTCGGCCCGCCCGGTACCGGCAAGACCCTGCTGGCCAAGGCCATCGCGGGTGAAGCAAAGGTTCCGTTCTTCACCATTTCCGGTTCCGACTTCGTCGAGATGTTCGTCGGTGTGGGTGCGTCTCGCGTCCGCGACATGTTCGATCAAGCCAAGAAACACGCCCCGTGCATTATCTTCATCGACGAGATCGACGCTGTTGGTCGCCATCGTGGTGCCGGACTGGGTGGTGGTCACGACGAGCGTGAGCAGACTCTCAACCAGTTGCTGGTGGAGATGGATGGCTTCGAGATGAATGACGGCATCATCGTGATCGCCGCCACTAACCGTCCTGATGTGCTGGACCCGGCTCTGCTGCGTCCTGGCCGCTTCGACCGTCAGGTGGTCGTGGGCCTGCCGGATATCCGTGGGCGCGAGCAGATCCTCAAGGTGCATATGCGCAAGGTGCCCATGGGCGACGACGTAGATGCTGGCGTCATCGCGCGTGGTACCCCAGGTTTCTCCGGTGCGGACCTGGCCAACCTGGTCAACGAAGCCTCTCTGTTCGCCGCTCGCGTCAATAAGCGCCTCGTCGAAATGAAAGAGTTCGAATTGGCCAAGGACAAGATCATGATGGGCGCTGAGCGCAAGTCCATGGTGATGTCCGAGAAGGAAAAACTGAATACCGCGTTCCACGAGGCGGGCCACGCCATCGTTGGGCGCCTGGTACCGGAGCATGATCCTGTCTACAAAGTGTCGATCATTCCGCGTGGGCGCGCTCTGGGCGTGACGATGTTCCTCCCCGAGGAAGATCGTTACAGCCTCTCCAAGCGCGCGCTGACCAGTCAGATTTGCTCACTGTTCGGCGGCCGGATCGCCGAAGAAATGACCCTCGGATTTGATGGTGTCACTACGG
The DNA here is from genome assembly GCF_003626975.1 of Pseudomonas sp. DY-1. Lineage (NCBI taxonomy): Bacteria > Pseudomonadati > Pseudomonadota > Gammaproteobacteria > Pseudomonadales > Pseudomonadaceae > Pseudomonas > Pseudomonas sp. DY-1. The sequence goes on from NZ_CP032616.1 coordinate 5,113,611, forward strand.
GGGCCTCTAACGACATCATGCGTGCCACTCAGATCGCTCGGAACATGGTCACCAAGTGGGGGCTGTCCGAAAAGCTAGGTCCGCTGATGTACGCAGAGGAAGAGGGCGAGGTGTTCCTTGGTCGCAGCGCGGGTGCACAGCACGCGAATGTATCGGGTGAAACCGCCAAGCTGATCGACCAGGAAGTCCGTCGGATTATCGACGAGAGCTATACCACCGCGAAGAACCTTCTGACGGAGAATCGTGACAAGCTCGATGCCATGGCCGAAGCCTTGATGAAGTACGAAACCATCGATTCCGAGCAGATCGACGACATCATGGCCGGTCGCACTGTGCGTGAACCCAAGGATTGGCAGGGTGGTTCCGGTACTTCTGGTACTCCCGCTCCCCGTGAGGAGACCAAGCGCCCTGAAACCCCCATCGGCGGGCCGGCTGGCGAACACTAAGGCCTGTAGATGAAGTCAGTGCAGTGCCCGACCCGGTTGCCTTGCGGCAGCCGGGTTCTTGATTTGGCCCAGCCGCATGTCATGGGCATCCTAAATGTCACTCCAGATTCCTTCTCCGATGGCGGTCGTTTCAATGCGCGTGATGCGGCGTTGCGCCATGCCGAGGAAATGGTCGCTGCCGGCGCGACCCTGATCGATGTCGGCGGCGAGTCGACTCGCCCCGGGGCACGACCTGTGTCCCCAACCGAGGAGCTTGAGCGCGTAGCCCCCGTGGTCGAGGTCATCGCCCGCGAACTGGATGTGGTCATCTCTCTGGATACGTCCACTCCCGCGGTGATCCGTGAAGGTGCTCGCCTCGGCGCCGGCATGATCAATGATGTGCGCTCCTTGCGCCGTGACGGCGCGCTGGACGCCGCCGCAGACACCGGTCTGGCGGTCTGTCTGATGCACATGCTCGGCGAGCCGGGCACCATGCAGCAGGATCCGCATTATGGCGATGTTGTTCGCGAAGTCGGCGAGTTCCTTTCCGAGCGCGTACGGGCATGCGTGGTTGCGGGCATCTCGGAGGATCGGATAGTCCTGGATCCAGGCTTCGGCTTCGCCAAGACGTTGGCGCACAACCTCAGTCTGTTCAAGCATCTGGAGGTCCTGCATGAGCTCGGGCGCCCGTTGCTGGTTGGCGTTTCGCGCAAAAGCATGATTGGTCAGACGCTGGGGCGAGAAGTTCAGCAACGTCTCCCGGGCAGCCTCGCCTTGGCCGCCCTCGCCGTGGCCAAGGGTGCGCGCATCGTGCGCGTACACGATGTCGCGGAGACCGTTGACGCAGTACGCATGATAGCCGCGGTACAAGCGGCGGAATAAGACAATACGGAGCACCTAATGAGCAGAAAGTATTTTGGCACCGACGGTATTCGTGGCCACGTCGGGCAGTTCCCGATTACTCCGGAATTCATGCTCAAGCTTGGCTGGGCCGCCGGTATGGCGTTCCGCAAGCAGGGTAAGTGCCGCATCCTGATCGGCAAGGACACTCGGATTTCCGGCTACATGTTCGAGTCCGCTCTCGAGGCCGGCCTGCTGGCTGCCGGCGCGGATGTGATGCTCCTCGGTCCCATGCCGACTCCAGCTATCGCCTACCTGACCCGCACCTTCCTGGCGGATGCGGGCATTGTCATCAGTGCCTCGCACAACCCGCATCACGACAATGGCATCAAGTTCTTCTCGGGCAAGGGGACCAAGCTCTCGGATGAAGTTGAGTTGATGATCGAGGAGTTGCTTGACCAGCCGATGACCGTGGTGGACTCGGCTCAATTGGGCAAGGTATCCCGCATCAACGACGCCGCCGGCCGCTACATCGAATTCTGCAAGAGCACTACCCCGATCAGTACCGATTTTGCTGGCCTAAAGATGGTGGTGGATTGCGCTCATGGTGCTACGTATAAGGTCGCACCCAACGTGTTTCGCGAACTGGGAGCACAAGTCAGCGTGCTGGCCGCGCAGCCCAACGGTCTCAATATCAATGACGATTGCGGTTCCACTCATATGGCCAGCCTGCAGGCGGCGGTCGTCGAGCAGAATGCGGACATCGGTATTGCCTTCGATGGAGATGGCGACCGCGTCCTGATGGTCGATCACACTGGTGCGGTAGTCGATGGCGACGAACTGATCTATCTGATCGCCCGTGACCTGCATGCCCGAGACAGGCTGAACGGGGGGGTCGTCGGTACCCTGATGAGCAACCTGGGCCTTGAACTGGCCTTCAAGGAGCTCGAGATTCCATTCGTACGTGCCAAAGTTGGCGATCGCTACGTGATGAGTGAACTGCAGGCCAATGGCTGGACGCTGGGTGGCGAGAATTCCGGCCATATCGTCTGTAGCCATTTCACTACCACGGGTGACGCCATCGTTTCCGCCCTCCAGGTCCTGCTGGCTTTGCAGCGCAGCGGTCAATCTCTCGCCGAAGCTCGCCAGGGCATGCGCAAGTGCCCGCAGGTGCTGATCAACGTTCGCTACGCAGGCGGCGACGTGGATCCGGTCAACCATCCGGCCGTGAAGGATGCGTCTGCCCGCGTTACTACCCAGATGGCAGGGCGGGGGCGTGTGCTTCTGCGCAAGTCCGGTACCGAGCCGCTCGTGCGCGTGATGGTCGAGGGCGACGACGAAAAGCTGGTGCGCGGCTACGCCGAGGAACTGGCAAAAGTCGTGACAGAGGTATGTGCTTGATTTCGCTTGCTTGTTGAAAATCTCTTGGGTAACATCTGCGCCCACTTTGATCGACGAGATAAAGCATGCGCCGACCTCTGGTAGCCGGTAACTGGAAAATGCACGGTACCCGCGCCAGCGTCGCAGAGCTGATCAAAGGCTTGCGCCAATTGGCCTTGCCTGCTGGAGTCGAAGTCGCGGTAATGCCGCCCTGTCTGTACATCAATCAGGTCATTCAAGGCCTGGACGGCAAGTCGATTGTCGTAGGTGCTCAGAATTGTGCGGTGGAGCCGGTGCAGGGAGCCCTCACCGGAGAGATCGCGGCAAGCCAGTTGGCGGACGTGGGTTGCAGTCTGGTTCTGGTCGGTCATTCGGAGCGTCGCCTGATTTTGGGCGAAAGCGACGAAGTCGTGAGTCGCAAGTTCGCTGCTGCTCAATCCTGTGGTCTGATCCCGGTGCTGTGCGTCGGTGAAACTCGGGAGCAGCGCGAAGCCGGCAAGACGCTCGATGTTGTAGGGCGTCAGTTGGGTAGCGTGATCGAAGAGCTTGGTGTGGGCGCATTTGCGCAAGCGGTAATTGCCTATGAGCCGGTTTGGGCCATTGGTACGGGGCTGACAGCTTCGCCGCAGCAAGCGCAAGAGGTTCATGCGGCGATTCGCTCGCAACTGTCGGCGGAGAATGCTGAGGTTGCTCGCGGCGTACGAATTCTGTACGGCGGCAGTGTGAAGGCGGCCAGTGCGGCCGACTTGTTCGGCATGCCGGATATCGATGGGGGGCTGGTTGGTGGAGCCTCCCTGAATGCGGATGAGTTCGGTGCGATCTGTCGCGCCGCAGGAAGCTGACGAGATGCTGGAAACTGTCGTAATTGTGGTGCACTTGCTGGTCGCGCTGGGCGTTGTTGGTCTGGTGCTGGTTCAGCAGGGCAAGGGCGCGGATGCTGGTGCCTCTTTTGGCTCCGGTGCTTCGGCAACCGTATTCGGAAGCCAAGGTTCCGCTACCTTTTTGAGTCGAGTTACTGCTATACTCGCCGCGGTTTTTTTCATTACCAGCCTGGGTTTAGCGTTCTTCGCTAAGGAAAAGGCTGAGGCGCTGAGCAATGTAGGTCTGCCAGATCCTGCGGCCCTCGAAGTTCAGCCCGCTAAGCCGGCAGCTGATGATGTGCCGGTGCTCGAAGAGCAGAAGCCAGCTACCCAGTCGGGTGATGTGCCGCAGGCTCCGGAGCAGAAGTAAGGCAAGTTTTGCCGAGGTGGTGGAATTGGTAGACACGCTACCTTGAGGTGGTAGTGGCCATAGGCTGTAGGGGTTCGAGTCCCCTCCTCGGTACCATACAAAGAGAAGGCCCGCAGTGATGCGGGCCTTCTTCTTCGCGGGATGTTCGGTTGACCACGCAAGGTGCTGGCCGTATACTCTCGCACCAGCTTTGACGCGGGGTGGAGCAGTCTGGTAGCTCGTCGGGCTCATAACCCGAAGGTCGTTGGTTCAAATCCAGCCCCCGCAACCAGTAGTCGCGAAGCCCCTTTTTAGGGGCTTTTTGCTAGCTGGACAGTTGGCCTCCGATCACAGATCAGGCGGTTTGAAGGGATGGGCGTTTCGCCCATTTTTTATTTGCACAGCATGCGAGAGGCGATCAGGTGTCGAGCAAGCTAGAACAGTTGCAGGCCTTGTTGGCCCCGGTAGTCGAAGCGCTCGGTTATCAGTGCTGGGGCATCGAGTTCCTGTCTCAAGGGCGGCATTCCCTGCTGCGTATCTATATCGATCACGAGAACGGCATCCTAGTCGAGGATTGCGAGAAGGTCAGTCGGCAGATCAGTGGTGTACTCGATGTCGAGGACCCGATCAGCAACGAATACACCCTCGAAGTTTCTTCGCCGGGCATGGATCGTCCGCTGTTCACCCTTGAGCAGTTTGCGGCCCACGCCGGTGAGCTGGTCAAGATCAAGCTGCGTTCGCCCTTCGAAGGGCGGCGCAATTTTCAGGGGCTCCTCCGCGGGGTGGAGGAGCAGGACGTGGTGGTTCTCATAGAAGACCGCGAGTTCCTCCTGCCGATCGAGTTGATCGACAAGGCCAACATCATTCCCCGTTTTGACTGAGACGCGGATCCCGCGGATCCAATGGATTGCGAAAGGCGAGGCGTACGATGAGCAAAGAAGTACTGCTGGTTGTTGAGTCGGTATCCAACGAAAAGGGTGTACCGGCTGGCGTTATTTTCGAGGCGCTGGAGCTGGCCCTGGCCACCGCTACCAAGAAGCGTTTTGAGGACGAGGTCGACCTGCGAGTGTCGATCAATCGTCAGAGCGGTAACTACGACACTTTCCGTAGCTGGACTGTGGTCGAGGAAGAAGATTTCGAGGATCCGGCGATCCAGCTGACCCTCGACCAGGCTCAGGCTCGCGATGAGAATGCCAAGATCGGCGACATCATCGAAGAGAAGATCGAGTCCATCGAGTTCGGTCGCATCGCTGCCCAGACCGCCAAGCAGGTCATCGTGCAGAAGGTACGTGAGGCCGAGCGTGCGCAGGTGGTTGAAGCCTACCGCGAGAAGCTGGGCGACATCATTTTCGGCACTGTGAAGAAAGTCACCCGCGACAACGTGATCGTTGACCTGGGCAACAACGCCGAAGCGCTCCTGGCTCGCGAGGACATCATCGCCCGCGAAACCTTCCGGGTTGGTGCTCGTGTGCGTGCCCTGCTGAAAGAAATCCGCACCGAAAATCGCGGTCCGCAACTGATCCTGTCGCGCACTGCGCCGCAGATGCTGATCGAGTTGTTCCGCATCGAAGTGCCGGAAATCGCCGAAGAGCTGATCGAAGTGATGGCCGCCTCCCGTGACCCGGGTTCGCGCGCCAAGATCGCCGTACGCTCCAAGGACAAACGTATCGACCCGCAGGGTGCCTGCATCGGTATGCGTGGCTCCCGCGTCCAGGCCGTATCCGGCGAGTTGGGCGGTGAGCGTGTCGATATCGTCCTCTGGGACGACAACCCGGCACAGTTCGTGATCAATGCCATGGCCCCGGCCGAAGTGGTTGCGATCATCGTCGACGAAGATGCCCACGCAATGGACATCGCCGTTGCCGAAGACAACCTGGCCCAGGCCATTGGTCGTGGCGGCCAGAACGTGCGCCTGGCCAGCCAGCTGACCGGCTGGACCCTCAACGTGATGACCGAAGCGGACATCCAGGCCAAGCAGCAAGCCGAAACCGGCGACATCCTGCGTGCATTCGTTGAAGAGCTGGAAGTGGACGAAGAGCTGGCCCAAGTACTGGTTGAAGAAGGTTTCACCAGCCTGGAAGAAATCGCCTACGTGCCCATGGAAGAAATGCTCAGCATCGACGGCTTCGATGAGGACATCGTCAACGAGCTGCGTGCGCGCGCGAAGGACCGCCTGCTGACCAAGGCTATCGCAACCGAAGAAAAGCTGGCGGATGCCCAGCCTGCCGAAGACCTGCTTTCCCTGGAAGGCATGGACAAGGACCTGGCTGTTGAACTCGCCGTACGTGGCGTTATTAACCGCGAAGATCTGGCCGAGCAGTCGATCGACGACCTGCTCGACATCGACGGCATGGACGAAGAGCGTGCCGGCAAGCTGATCATGGCCGCCCGAGCCCACTGGTTCGAGTAAGTATCGCGGCCTGAGGAGAGAAGTGCATGACGCAAGTCACGGTGAAAGAACTGGCCCAAGTGGTCGATACACCGGTGGAGCGCCTGCTGCTGCAGATGCGCGAGGCGGGATTGCCGCACACCAGCGCCGAACAAGTTGTAACCGACAATGAGAAGCAGGCCCTGCTGGCCCATCTCAAGAGCAGCCACGGTGAGCGCCTGGAAGAGCCGCGCAAGATTACCCTGCAGCGCAAGACCACTACTACGCTGAGGGTCGCCGGTAGCAAGACCATCAACGTCGAAGTACGCAAGAAGAAGACCTACGTCAAGCGCAGCCCCGACGAGATCGAGGCTGAGCGTCAGCGCGAACTCGAAGAGCAGCGCGTAGCGGAAGAAGCCGCTCGACTGAAGGCTGAAGATGAGGCTCGTCAGCGTGCCGAAGAGGCTGCCCGCCGCGAAGCGGAATCTCGTGCCAAGGTAGCTACCGAATCCGCTCCGGCGGAAGTTGTTGCTGCTGCCGGCGAGCCGGCCGCTGTCGCAGCCGCGCCTGTCGCTGCTGCCTCTGCGGCAGCAGTTGCTCCTGCAGCGGCCGGCGCAGCTGCGGTTAACGGCGAGCGCAAGAAGGAAGAGGTTCGTCGTCCCGAGCGTGCTCGTGATGAAGACGATCGCCGCGACCGCAAGCATGCGCAGCACCGTCCTTCGCTCAAAGAGAAAGAAAAGGCTCCGGCTCCCCGCGTGGCACCGCGCAGTACCGACGAAGAAAGCGATGCTTTCGGTCGTCGTGGCGGTGGCCGTGGTGGCAAGTCCAAGCTGAAGAAGCGTAACCAGCACGGGTTCCAGAGCCCGACAGGACCTATCGTGCGTGAAGTCAGCATTGGCGAGACCATCACCGTGGCCGAACTGGCCGCCCAGATGGCTGTCAAGGGTGCAGAAGTCGTCAAGTTCATGTTCAAGATGGGCACTCCGGTGACCATCAACCAGGTGCTCGACCGTGAGACCGCTCAGTTGATCGCCGAAGAATTCGGCCACAAGGTCAAACTGGTAAACGAGAACGCCCTGGAAGACCAACTGGCCGAGTCCCTGAAGTTTGAAGGCGAAGCCCTGACCCGTGCGCCGGTAGTGACCGTGATGGGCCACGTCGACCACGGCAAGACCTCCCTGCTCGACTACATTCGTCGTACCAAGGTAGCCAGCGGTGAAGCGGGTGGTATCACCCAGCACATCGGCGCCTACCACGTCGAAACCGATCGCGGCATGGTGACCTTCCTCGACACCCCTGGCCACGCGGCGTTCACCGCGATGCGTGCCCGTGGTGCCAAGGCTACCGACATCGTCATCCTGGTGGTGGCGGCCGACGACGGGGTGATGCCGCAGACCGTTGAAGCGGTACAGCACGCGAAAGCGGCTGGCGTGCCGATCGTGGTTGCGGTCAACAAGATGGACAAGCCGGAAGCCAACCCGGACAACATCAAGAACGGCCTTGCCGCGCTGGATGTGATTCCGGAGGAGTGGGGCGGCGACACCCAGTTCGTGCCTGTTTCGGCCAAGGCCGGTACCGGCGTCGACGAACTGCTCGAAGCCGTGCTGCTGCAGGCAGAGGTTCTGGAGCTCACTGCCACTCCGTCGGCCCCTGGTCGTGGTGTCGTGGTCGAGTCCCGCCTGGACAAGGGCCGTGGCCCGGTCGCTACCGTGCTGGTACAGGACGGTACCCTGCGCCAGGGCGACATGGTTCTCTGCGGCGTCAACTATGGCCGCGTTCGCGCCATGCTCGACGAGAACGGCAAGCCGGTGAAAGAAGCCGGTCCGTCCATCCCGGTCGAGATTCTTGGCCTGGATGGCACTCCGGACGCCGGTGACGACCTGACTGTGGTCGCCGACGAGAAGAAAGCGCGCGAAGTTGCCCTGTTCCGTCAAGGCAAGTTCCGCGAGGTCAAGCTGGCTCGCCAGCAGTCCTCCAAGCTGGAAAACATCTTCGAAAGCATGGGGCAGGACGAGAAAAAGACCCTCAACATCGTGCTCAAGTCCGATGTGCGTGGTTCTCTCGAGGCCCTGCAGGGCGCCCTGGCCGATATCGGCAACGAGGAAGTCCAGGTACGTGTTGTGGGTGGCGGTGTAGGTGGTATCACCGAGAGCGACGCCAACCTGGCGCTGGCGTCCAACGCCGTGCTGTTCGGCTTCAACGTGCGTGCCGATGCCGGTGCGCGCAAGATCGTCGAGCAGGAAGGTCTGGACCTGCGCTACTACAACATCATCTACGACATCATCGAAGACGTTAAGAAAGCACTGTCCGGCATGCTGGGCAGCGAAGTCCGGGAGAACATCCTGGGTATCGCCGAGGTGCGCGACGTGTTCCGCTCGCCGAAGTTCGGCGCGGTCGCCGGCTGCATGGTTACCGAAGGTCTGGTACACCGCAACCGCCCGATCCGCGTACTGCGCGACGATGTGGTGATCTTCGAAGGCGAACTGGAATCCCTGCGCCGCTTCAAGGACGACGTGTCCGAGGTGCGTGCCGGCATGGAGTGCGGTATCGGCGTGAAGAGCTACAACGACGTCAAAGTCGGTGACAAGATCGAAGTCTTCGAGAAGGTCCAGGTGGCGCGCACGCTGTAAGTGTCGCGCTTGCCACAAGCCGGGAGCCAGGAGCTGGAAGCCATCGCCTTCCACTCCTGGCTTTCGGCTTTTAAGCGTTCAAGAGTGAAACGAAATGGCTAAAGACTACAGCCGTACCCAACGCATCGGCGACCAGATGCAGCGCGAAATGGCGCTGCTGATCCAGCGTGAGATCAAAGACCCGCGCCTGGGTCTTGTGACCATCACTGCTGTCGACGTGAGCCGTGACCTCTCCCATGCCAAGGTGTTCATCACCGTGATGGGCCAGGATGACAACGCCGAGAAGGTCAAGCTCAACCTCGACATTCTGCAGGACGCCGCGGGCTTCCTGCGTATGCAGCTCGGCAAGGCCATGAAACTGCGCAGCGTGCCGCAATTGCACTTCCACTACGACGCCAGCATCCGGCGTGGCGCCGAACTGTCGGCGCTGATCGAGCGTGCCGTCGCGGAAGACCGCAAGCACCAGGGCAGCGACGAGGAGTGATGGCGTGGCCCAGGTAAAACGTATTCGCCGTAATGTCAGCGGTGTGCTGATACTCGACAAGCCGCGCGGCATGAGTTCCAACGCTGCGCTGCAGAAGGTGCGTTGGCTGCTCAATGCCGAGAAAGCCGGCCATACCGGCAGCCTCGACCCGTTGGCTACCGGTGTGTTGCCGCTGTGCTTCGGCGAGGCGACCAAGTTCTCCCAGTACCTCTTGGATGCCGACAAGGGTTACGAAACCCTGGCCCAGCTCGGCATTACCACCTCCACCGGCGATGCCGAAGGTGAAGTGACCGAGCGTCGCGAAGTGACCGTTGGTCGCGAGGACATAGAAGCTCTGCTGCCGCGTTTTCGTGGCGAAATCAAGCAGATACCACCGATGTACTCCGCTCTCAAGAAGGACGGCCAGCCCCTCTACAAGCTGGCGCGTGCTGGCGAAGTAGTGGAGCGCGAGGCGCGTTCTGTTACTATTGCGCGCCTGGATTTACTGGCCTGTGAAAACAGTCAGGCAAGAATGGCGGTAGCCTGCAGCAAGGGCACCTATATCCGTACCCTGGTCGAGGATCTTGGCCAGGCCCTGGGATGTGGAGCCCATGTGGCGGAGCTGCGCCGGACCCAGGCGGGCCCCTTCGTGCTGGCCCAGGCAATCAGCCTGGAGACCCTGGAGAAGGTCCACGCCGAAGGCGGTAGCGAGGCACTCGATCAGTTCCTCCTGCCGGTCGACAGCGGACTGGAACACTGGCCGCTGATCCAGCTTACCGAGCACAGCGCGTACTACTGGCTACATGGCCAACCGGTACGAGCCCCGGAAGCGCCGAAGTTCGGCATGATGCGAGTTCAGGATCATACCGGTCGCTTCATCGGTATCGGTGAAGTGAGCGATGACGGGCGCGTTGCGCCGCGTCGACTGATTCGGTCGGAATGACCGATCCGAGGATGGCTGTTAATAGGCACGGTCAATCCTCTTTTTAGAACACGGGGCGAAGGTCCCGGCCTATTACTCTCAGAGGAAGCCCATCATGGCACTGAGCGTTACTGAAAAAGCCCAGATCGTTAACGAGTACAAGCAAGCTGAAGGCGATACCGGTTCTCCGGAAGTGCAGGTTGCCCTGCTGACCGCCAACATCAACAAGCTGCAGGATCACTTCAAGGCCAACGGCAAAGACCACCACTCCCGTCGTGGTCTGATCCGCATGGTTAACCAGCGCCGTAAGCTGCTGGACTACCTGAAGGGTAAGGACACCTCTCGTTACAGCGCCCTGATCGGTCGTCTGGGTCTGCGTCGCTAAGCGACACAGACGAGCTGGAAGCTGGAAACCGGAAGCTGGACATCGTTCCAGCTTTCGGCTTTCCAGCTTCTGGTTTTTTAAGGGATTGAAACGGGTCCGACTCCCGCCACTCCCCCGATTTCCCCCAAGGCAACACAGAGAAGGAAAACACCGTGAACCCGGTAATCAAGAAGTTCCAGTTCGGTCAATCGACCGTAACCCTCGAGACTGGCCGTATCGCCCGTCAAGCCTCCGGTGCCGTACTGGTCACCATGGACGACGACGTCACCGTGCTGGTGACCGTGGTCGGCGCCAAGCAAGCTGATCCGGGCAAGGGTTTCTTCCCGCTGTCCGTGCACTACCAGGAAAAAACCTACGCTGCCGGCCGTATCCCCGGTGGTTTCTTCAAGCGTGAAGGTCGTCCGTCCGAGAAAGAAACCCTGACCTCGCGTCTGATCGACCGTCCGATCCGTCCGCTCTTCCCGGAAGGTTTCCTGAACGAAGTGCAGGTCATCTGCACCGTGGTCTCCACCAACAAGAAGACCGATCCGGACATCGCTTCCATGATCGGTACTTCCGCAGCCCTGGCCATCTCTGGCATTCCGTTCGCCGGCCCGATCGGCGCCGCTCGCGTGGCTTACCACGAAGAGACTGGCTACCTGCTGAACCCCAACTACGAACAGCTCAAGGCTTCCAGCCTGGACATGGTGGTTGCCGGTACTCAAGACGCCGTACTGATGGTTGAGTCGGAAGCCCAAGAGCTGACCGAAGACCAGATGCTGGGCGCCGTACTCTTTGCCCACCAGGAATTCCAGGCCGTGATCCAGGCCGTCAAGGAGTTCGCTGCCGAAGCTGGCAAGCCGACCTGGAACTGGACTGCCCCGGCCGAAAACACCGCTCTGCTCAGCGCCATCAAGGCCGAGTTCGGCGAGGCCATCTCCCAGGCCTACACCATCACCATCAAGCAGGACCGCTACAACCGCCTGGACGAGCTGCGTGACCAGGTCGTCGCCCGCTTCGTTGGCGAAGAAGAAGGTCAGTTCCCGGCTGGTGAAGTGAAAGACGCCTTCGGCCTGCTGGAATACCGCACCGTTCGCGAGAACATCGTCAACGGCAAGCCGCGTATCGACGGCCGCGACACCCGCACCGTACGTCCGCTGAAGATCGAAGTCGGCGTGCTGGGCAAGACCCACGGTTCCGCCCTGTTCACCCGTGGCGAAACCCAGGCCCTGGTCGTTGCCACCCTCGGTACCGCCCGTGACGCCCAACTGCTGGACACCCTGGAAGGCGAGCGCAAGGACGCCTTCATGCTGCACTACAACTTCCCGCCCTTCTCGGTAGGTGAGTGTGGTCGTATGGGCAGTGCTGGTCGCCGCGAAATCGGTCACGGCCGTCTGGCCCGTCGTGGCGTTTCCGCCATGCTGCCGAAGGGCGACGAGTTCCCCTACACCATTCGTGTGGTTTCCGAGATCACCGAATCCAACGGTTCCAGCTCCATGGCTTCCGTTTGCGGCGCGTCCCTCGCGCTGATGGATGCCGGCGTGCCGATGAAGGCGCCGGTTGCCGGTATCGCCATGGGCCTGGTGAAGGAAGGCGACAAGTTCGCCGTCCTGACCGACATCCTGGGTGACGAAGACCACTTGGGCGACATGGACTTCAAGGTAGCCGGTACCGCCAAGGGCGTAACCGCGCTGCAGATGGACATCAAGATCAACGGCATCACCGAAGAAATCATGGAGATCGCTCTGGAGCAGGCTCTGGAAGCGCGCCTGAACATCCTCGGCCAGATGAACCAGGTGATCGCCGAGTCCCGTAGCGAGCTGTCTTCCAACGCCCCGACCATGATTGCCATGAAGATCGAGCCGGACAAGATCCGCGACGTCATCGGCAAGGGCGGCGCCACCATCCGTGGTATCTGCGAAGAGACCAAGGCTTCCATCGACATTGAAGACGATGGCAGCGTGAAGATCTTCGGCGAGACCAAGGAAGCGGCCGAGGCTGCGCGCCAGCGCGTTCTGGGCATCACTGCTGAAGCCGAGATCGGCAAGGTGTACGTGGGCAAGGTCGAGCGCATCGTCGACTTCGGCGCCTTCGTCAATATCCTGCCGGGCAAGGACGGTCTGGTGCACATCTCGCAGATCAGCGACAAGCGCATCGACAAGGTCACCGACGTTCTGCAGGAAGGTCAGGAAGTCAAAGTCCTGGTCCTTGATGTCGACAACCGTGGTCGCATCAAGCTGTCGATGAAGGATGTAGAAGCCGCCGAGGCTTCGGGCGTCTGATAATCGCCGCACGATGAAAGAGAGGGCCCCTTGCGGGCCCTCTTTTTTTGCCCGGACAATGGCGAACCGCCATCGTGCCTGGAACAGTCATGGACAAGACGCTCTGCCAGTACCATCCCGCCCAACCCGCAACCTGGCACTGTGTGCCATGTCAGCGCCATTTCGGTGATTGCTGCATTCCCCTGAATGCTGACGTTCCCGACGACAGCCCGGCCTGTCCGTTATGCCGCAGCCAGCTGACCTTCCTCGGTGCGGCCAACACCGCCCAACCCTTCTGGGAACGTCTGCCTCAATTCTTCGCTTACGGCCTGCAGACCGGGCCACTCGCTTTCAGCGCCCTGTTGGCCCTGGCAGGCCTGTTCATGCCGCGCTCGCTGATCCTCTGGATCATCTTGCTGAGCATCGCCACCAAGTACTTCCACAGCGTGATCGAGGCCAGCAGTGAGGGCGTGCGAGAGTCGCCGTCACTGGTCAGTGCCTTCGCTGGCGAAGGCTTTTCATTGTTCTTCAAGCAGATGGCGGTCTTTGCCATCGCGCTTGGGGCACTCTGGCTGGCAGCCGATTTCAACAGCGAGACGATCTTCTGGGTGGTGAACATCGCCATTGTGCTCCTGCTGCCGGCAAGCATTATCCGTCTGGCGCTGAGCAAAGAACTCGGTGCTGCGTTGAGCCCCGACCAGGTGGGTGAAGTGATCAAGGCGATGGGCTGGCGTTACCTGATCCTATGCGCTTTTCTCTTCATCCTCTGGCAATCCCCCAGCTACGTGGCCTGGATGCTTTCCGGTGGTTTGCCCAAGGTGGTGCTGATGCCAATCGCCACTTTCCTGTTCGGGTACTTCGGCGTGGTGATGTGCAGCATGATGGGCTATGCCGTGTTCCAGTATCAGGGGGCATTGGGCTTTGCGATTGCCGAGGAAGGCACCCAGCAGGGGTTGCCGGAAAACGAATGGCGCCGACGCAAGGCTCTCGCCGAAGCAGAGATTCGTCTCAAGGAAGGCCAAAGCGATGGTGCCCTGGAGATTCTCTCCAACGCTCTGCAGCGCGACCCCGAGGACTTGCGCCTCAACGAACGTTTCCACCAGTTGCTGTTCGGGTTGGGCGCGCGGGAGCGCTGCCTTCGCCACCTGGATCATTACCTGCCCCTGGTCGCCCGCCAGAACCCTGCGCAGGCCGCGACTGCGCTGCTGAACGCCCGCCAGTTCCAGGCTGACTTCCTGCCCGGCGATGCGCTGGTGTGCGAGCAGGTCGCGGGTGCCCTGCTCGATCGCCACAAGGTGCGCGAAGCGTTGAGTCTGCTACGCAACCTGCACCAACGCTTCCCCGACTATCCACATATTCCGCGTGCCTACCTGCTGGCGGCTCGTGGTTTCGCCGAAGGCCTCGGTCAGGTGGAGCCGGCGCAGAAGCTGCTGGCATACATCCGCGCACGCTATCCGGCTTCGCCTCTGTTGGACCAGGTCACTGCCCTGGAAGGCACCATCGCCAGGTTGGGTAACGCTGGACGCTGAGACGGGTTTGATCGTGCAGTCTGCAAGGCCTCCTAGGGGAGAACTTGCAGACTGCATGTGGCAGGTTCTTCGGTGATGTATTTATCTGATTGATTTTGTTGGTTTTTATCTTAATTCGGAAGCTGGCACAGGCCTTGCGACATTTCTCGTGACCCTGCAGCCGGGAACTTGCTGCAGATGTTCCGAAGTAAAGAGGAGAACCCCTCATGAAACAGTCTTTCACCAAGTGGACCTTTGCCGCTGTTACTGCTGCCGCCATCAGCCTGCCGTTCGCTACCGGCGCTTACGCAGAAACCAGCGGACAAACCATGCTGGCAGCCAGCGACACCGTTCAGAAGGCCGAAGAGGCTGTCTCGGACACCTGGATCACCAGCAAGGTCAAATCGACATTCCTGGCTGACAAAAACCTCAGCGGCATGGACATCAAGGTCGAAACCAACAAGGGCGTGGTTGCACTGTCCGGCATGGTGAAAACCGATGCCGAACGTGACCTAGCCATCGAAACCGCCAAGAACATCAAGGGTGTCACTGCGGTTTCTGCCGACGGCCTGAAGTCCGCCGATTGACCCTCGGCTGGTTCCGCCCTTTCCGGGCGGCCCAGCTAAAGTAAAGGAGCGTCCTATGAACGCTGACATCATCAAAGGCAAATGGAAGCAGCTAAGCGGCCGAATCAAGGAGAAGTGGGGCCACCTGACCGATGACGATCTCGACGTGGCCGAAGGTCATAGTGAGTATCTGGTCGGCAAGCTGCAGGAGCGCTACGGCTGGAGCAAGGATCGGGCGGAGCAGGAAGTCCGCGATTTCAGCAGTCGGCTCTGATGCCTGCCGGAGAGGAAAAGCCCCGCAATTGCGGGGCTTTTTCTGTCAGCGCGCCAGGTGCTGCTGATACAGCGCCAGTTGGCGGGTCTGTTCCGCCTCGGGGAAGGCGCGGCGCAGGTACTGTCCCAGCTCACCAACTCCGCGTAGATCCTGGCGCTGGCCCAGTTGCTTGGCCAGTTGCAGTGTCAGGCCGGGAAGCTGCGGCGGCACTGGGCTCGCCTCGCACAGTCGACGCCACGGCGCCAGGGCGCGGGTGCAGTCCCCGGCCTTGATCAGGCGCTGCAGCAGGTGCAGCAAGACAGCGGGGTGCTGCAGCATGCGTTGCTGCGGGTCGGCCACGTCATCGGCCAGCTTCTGCAGCAGTGGCAGGGCAGCCGTCTGTTCGGGCAGGCTGAAAAGCTGCTTCAGCACAGCGGTCAGTAACGGCTTGTCCTGGCGCCCCTTGGCCACGGGGTAGAGGCGCTCCAGGAGCGCCAGTCGGCCGGGGTAGCGCTGCAGCAGCTCGAGGCCGCGCGGCGCTGCCTGGTCAAGGGCGAAACGACCGATCAACTGGTCAAGGGCAGTCAGTTCTCGCTTGAAGGGTGCGTCCGGGTCTTCCTTGTTCAGGTAGGCCTCATCAACCTTGAGGAAGCCCACCTTGTGCAACAGCCAGGTCGAGAGGAAGCCGAAGGCCAGTCCGCCGAGGTGCGCGTAGTAATTGACGTGGTCATCGGCCAACAGCACGCCGTACAGCTCTTTGCCGAGCCATGCGGGAAATATCCACAGGGCTGGCGCCTTGAAGTAGCCGATGAGGGGACCCAGCCAGTAGAAGAAACGGATCTTGCGCAGGCCATAGACACCAATGGTCATGCCCATCAACCCCGAGACCGCCCCCGAGGCACCGATACCCGCTACCCAGACCGGGTCCATGGCCCACCAGAGCAGATGCGACGCGAGGCCGCTCGCCAGGTAGAGGCCAAGGTAGACCCAGCGCCCCAGCGCCGCTTCCAGGGCGAATCCGCAGATGAAGAGGAAGATCATGTTGCCCAGCAGGTGATCGAAGCTGCCATGCAGGAACATGGCGCCGAACAGCCCCTGGACACTGAACTTGTTGGGGATGAAGCCGAATCGCTGTGCGCTAATGCGGTCCCGTGCCGCTTCGGCTTTCTGTCGTAACTGCTGCCAGGCGGGATCGGCCTGGTAGGCAGGGAGTCGGTGCAGCCAGTCCTCGAACTCCAGATCGCGGAGGATGATTGTCGCCAGGTCCTGCCGACGCATGGCATCGATGCCACGGCGCTGGTCAGCGTCGAACTTCTCGCGCTCCACCAAATGGTCGATGAACAGGGCGCGCTCGCGGTTGAGCAGGCCACCGTCCAGGTAGAGCTGCTGCGCTTCTTCGACGCGTGCCTGGTCGCCGCCCTGGTAGACGATGTAGATCAGGGTATTGAGCAGGATCAGCAGCAAGGTGATGACGGGCGGTCGGCGCCAGTCCAGGGGTTGATCAGCAGGAAGGATGATCATCGCGCGCGCCTCAGTTGCGCTTGCTGTCGATTTCGTCGAGGCGCCCGCCGAGGAATTTCAGGTAGTGATACATACCGTTGCTGGGGCCGTAGACCCATTCTTCCACTTGCATCTCCTGGCGCCCGCCGGTGGTTACCGAATACCCGATGAAACTGCGCGAGGCCGGTTCGCCGCACTTGCGCTGAACCTCGACACTGCGATCGCCAACGCTGACGAGTTTGCTTTCGCAGCGGAAGGTGTTGGCCGTGGCGTCGAAGACAAGCAGAGGGAGGGCTGCGACGGCGCAGGTGAGGGCTTTCATGGGGGCGGGCATCCTGTCCTGGGGGTAAGAATGCGCAGAGCCTAGCATTCCGTCCGAGCGGCTGTCAGTTGCCCCGCTTGCTGTCGATATTGCGCAGCCGATTGCCTTCGAAACGAAGGAACTGGTACATGCCATTGCGTGGTCCGTACACCCATTCCTCGACCCGGACTTCGTTGCGCCGGTAATACTCGTCGATCACTTCCTTGAAGCCCAGGTCGGCACGGCTGATCGGCTCGCCGCACTTATCGAGGACCTCGCTGGTAGTGTCGTCGAGGCTGATGAGGTTGCTGTTGCAGCGCAAAGTGGAGGAGGCCTGGGCGTTGCCCAGAGCCAATAGCAGCGAAGCAAGGAAAAGGACACGGAGCTTCACGGGGATGTCCGAATGGCGAGAGGTGGCTACAGCCTACACCCGGCGCTGAGGACCGTCAGCGGCTGCGCCGGGTTTCGATACGTACCAGGCGGTTGCCTTCGAAAGTGAGGATGCTGAGCATGCCGTTGTTGGGGCCGTAGACCCATTCCTCGACGTTGAACTCGCGCCGGTCGTAGGAGCCGAGGGTGTAGCCGACAAGGTCACGGTGTACCGGCTCGCCGCATTTCTGCAGGACCTCGAAGGTGCGGTCGCCGAGGCTGATCAGCTTGCTGCCGCAGCGCATGGTCTCGGCCCCGGCCGGGGCGGCCAGGACGAGTGTCAGCACGGCGAGCGGCAGCGTACGCATGGAAGACTCCTACTCGCTGTCCAGATGCAGCGGGGTGATCACTTCACCGGCCTGGTTTGGGTCCACCAGGCTGATGTCGAGCAGGAAGATGCGATCATCGGCGAGACCGCCACGGTCCACCAGATAGTCCTTGATGGTGGCGGCGCGGGCCTGACCCAGCTGGCGCAGCAGCAGGTCGCTCTGCGCCCAGGACGCCAGCACCGCGTCGCGCAGCTTGACCGTGCGCTGCTCGCTGTCCAGCTCCGTCCACTCGGCAGGTGGCTGCTGTTTCAGGCGGGTGCGGTAGATGCCTTCCAGCATAGGCGCTTTCTCGTCGTCCGGAACCTCGATCTGGCTGGCCTCGGCTGGCACTTTGTCGCCTCGGCGCTGGGCGATCTTGTAGTAGGTGCTCTGATATTCCCGTTCCAGGCGTTGTTGGGCCAGGAGCGGACCGTCGGCGGCCTTGGCGCTAGCGCCTTCCACCTCCAAGCGCAGTGCCGGGCGCTTCTTGAGTGCCTCGGCCAGGGTGTCCAGGGCCTTCTGCGCATCAGTGTCGAGCTCGCTGCTACCGGCCGGGAAGGGAACCTGGCCGAGATCTTCGCTGCTGCCACCTACCAGGCCGGCGACGAAGTTGAAGGGCGCCTGCACGGCTCGCAGCACTAGATTGCGCAGGGTCTGCCAGACGATGGGGGCAACGCTGAATTGCGGGTCGTTGAGATTTCCGGCCACGGGCAGCTTGATGTCGATCTTGCCTTCGGTGTCCTTCAGCAGTGCGACTGCCAGTCGCACCGGCAAGTCCACGGCGTCGGGACTTGAGACCTGTTCACCGAGCTGCAACTGCTCCAGGACGAGATGGTTGTCGGCTTTCAACTGACCCTTCTCGATCTGGTAGTGCAGGTCCAGGTTCAGTCGACCCTTGCGGATGCGATAGCCAGCGAATTTGCCAGAGTAGGGCGTCAGGGTGGTCAGCTCGACGCGCTTGAAACTGGTGGCGATATCCAGGCTGTCTAGCGGATCGAAGGGGTTCAGACTGCCCTTGATGGTGACTGGTGCGTAACGATCCACCTTGCCGTTGATCGCGACCTTGGCCGCCTTGGGGTTGCGGTTGTCGAGAGTGCCGATTTCGCCGTTCAGCTGTTGGATGGCGGTGGCGAAGTTCGGCGTCAGGCTGAAGTCGGCGAAGTTGGCCGAGCCGTCCTTTATCTCGATGCCGCCAATGCGGATGCCCAGGGGCTTGGCAGCGGGTTTCTGTTTGGCAGGGGCGGTGGTTGGGGCGCCGGCTTCTGCGGACTGCTTGATCACCAGCTCACTGGCGTTGGTGGTGAGGTCTTCGTTGATGATGAAGCGCGCGTAGGGCTGGCTCAGGCTCACCTTGTCGATATTCAGGCTGTCGCCGTGTTGGTAATTCAGACCTTCCACCAGCAATTGCTGCCATTTGACGAAGTCGCGCTCCTTGATCGTGTCCAGGGTGTGCATCTGGTTCACCAGGGCGCGGCCGGTTATGCCAAGGGCCAGTGGCTCAGTGCCCTTGAGGTCGACATTGAGGTCGCTATCGAGCATGCCGCTGCGCACTTCCAGGCGCACGAATGGACTGAGGTAGGCCTGGGCCACACGCAGGTCGATGTCCCGAGTCTGCACCTGCAGTTTGGCGGTGGTTGGCTTGAGCTGGACCTGGCCCACCGCCTGCAACTTGCCCTGTTTGCCGAGGCCGGTGTCGAGGCTCAGGTTGAAAGGCGATTCGCCCCGGCTGTCGAAGTCCTTGAGATCCAGGTTCAGGGGGCCCAGCTCCAGTTGCACAGGCTCCTTGGGCACTCGGTCGGCCAGGTGCACCTTGTAGCCGCGCAGCTGGGTTTCGCGTAGCAGAACCAGCCAGGGCTTGCTCGGTTCAGCTTTGGTGTCGGCAGACTCGCTGGCGGCTTTCTCGTCAGCCTTGGCTGCCGGTTTGGCCTCGCTGGCAAACAGTTTCTGCCAGTCGAGTTGGCCATCGGACTCACGTGCTGCCCAGGTCTCCAGGTTCTGGCTGTGGATCTTGCCAATCACCACTTCCTGCTTGACCAGGTCGAGGGAGCTGTCGCTGACCTCCAGCGTCTCCAGGTTGACCAGGGGGCGGTTATCGGGCGCTTTGATGGCGAAGGGCGCCACTTTGATCCAGATCTTGTCCAGGTTGAGCTGGGTGCCTTTGGCCAGATTCAGCTTGTACTCGGTGGACAGGCTGATCACGCCTTTCTCCAGCACCAGCGGTACCGCGTCGCGGACATAGGGCCAGACGCCCTTGAGTTTGCCTTCTGTGAGCTTGAGCGTGCCGCTGGAACTGAAAGGCACCAGGCTGATCTGGCCTTCCCAGTCGATCCGCCCACCGTATGGACCGGTGGCGACCAGGGACATCTCCGAACTGTCATCGGGCAGGGTGCTGAGATTGCGCAGTTCCAGATTCAGCGAGTCATAGACGAACTCGATGGGTTCGCTCGGGCGGAGGTCCTCGAAATGCAGGCCGCCCTCGGTCAGCTTGATGCGGTCGATGCGCAGCGGGAAAGGATCGCCGGCGGGCTCTTCCGGCTTGGGCTCACTGGGCGGCAGCTTGAACAGCTGGGCCAGGTTGAGCTTCCCGTCCTTGGCGAACAGCACCTCGGTGGTCGACTTGTCGAGCTCCACGTCCGCCAGGTGCAGGGCACCAGACCACAGGCTGTCCAGTTCCAGGTTGGCATAGAGCCGTTCGAAGCCTATTTGCTCGGCCTTGTCTTCGCCGATGTGCAGCCCCCATAGCGTCAGTTCAAGGCTGAAGGGGTTGAGCTGGATGCGCTCCAGCCGTGCGGGAACCGTGGCGTACTGGGCCAGTTGCTGGTTGGCCACCCGCAGGGCGATCCCCGGGATGATCAGAAAGCCAAGCAGGCTGTAGAGGGCTACGACGATCAGCAGGGCGCAAACGGCCCGTTTCAATCCTTTGTACATGAGGCGTCAACTATCCCGGCGAAGAATGCCTTGGATTATGGCACGGCCTCAGGGTTCCGCCTGACGGCTGGCTCTCGTTACCGAACGGCTTTTAGAGCTGCAGGATCAAGGTCTTGAGCGGTGGGCGCGCATCTCGGGAGGGGAAGTCGGCGGCGGGTGCCAATTGCTGGCAGTCGCGGACTGGGCGGCCCAGTTTGCTCGCGCAACGCAGCACCAGTTCGCGCCAGTCCTCCATATCCACTTTTGCCAGGTTGTTGTTGCACACCAGCACGCCGCCATCCTCGGTGGCCAGCAGGGCCGGCTTGAGCAGGCTCTGATAGTCGCGCAGCAAGTCCACGGTTCCGAAGGCGCTCTTGGCCCAGGCGGGCGGGTCGAGGAATACCAGGTCGAACTGGCGCTGCTCCAGGCGCGGGTAACTGGGCAGTTTCTGGCCGTGGCGGCGGGCGATGGGCTGCCCGGCCAGTTGGCGGATCGCCGGGAAGTAGTCCGATTGCACAAAGCGCATGGGGGCCAGGCTCGGGTTCAGGGCTCCGTTTTCACGGCCGACCGCGAGATTGCCCTCGGCGAAGTCCAGGTTCCACACCTCGCTTGCGCCGCCGCCGGCAGCGCAAACGCCAACTCCGCAGGTGTAGGCGAAAAGGTTGAGCACGGACTTGCCGGCACTGTTGTCCTTGACCCAGCCACGGGCGTTGCGCAGGTCGAGGAAGAGTAGCGGGTCCTGCCCCGCATGGCGGCCGCGTACCCGGTAGTTCAGGCCCCACTCGCGACCCACGAGGTCTTCCAGGGCAGCCGGTTCAGCCTGATAAACCGGGTCGTGGCGATCAACGCGTGAATTGCCCTGGGAGCGGTCGTTGTAGACCAGCAGCAGCTTCTCGCCGAGAAACTCGTTTACCGCAGCAGCCAGATCCAGCAACGGGCCGCGCTCCAGTGGCTGGTGAAAGCTCTGCACCATCAGCTGGGGGCCGTAGCGGTCGACGGTCAGGCCCGGTGCGCCTTCCTGGCTGCCATGGAACAGCCGGTAGCAATCGGTGTCCTGGGCATGGAGCTCGGCCAGCAGCGGCTGGCGGGCATCGAGGGCGGCGCGCAGCGCCTGGATGAGAGCGGAGGACATGCGCGGCGTCTCGCAAAAAGGGGCGCGCAGTTTAACAAACGAGAGCGGGTTGGGCTTTCGTAGGTTGGCGCCCCGATAGGGGGCTATATGTTGGGCTTCGCCCTGCGCGCCAACCTACGAGTTGGATCAGCGCTCGATGGCCAGGGCCACGCCTTGGCCGCCGCCGATGCAGAGGGTCGCCAGGCCTTTCTTCGCATCGCGCTTGAGCATTTCGTGCAGCAGGGTCACGAGTACGCGGCAGCCGGAGGCACCGATGGGATGGCCGAGGGCGATGGCGCCGCCATTGACGTTGACCTTTGTGGTGTCCCAGCCCAGCTCCTTGCCAACCGAAAGGGACTGTGCGGCGAAGGCTTCATTGGCCTCGATCAGGTCCAGGTCGGTCAGGTTCCAGCCCGCCTTTTCCAGGCAACGGCGGGTGGCAGATACCGGGCCGATGCCCATGATCGCCGGGTCGACACCAGCATTGGCATAGGCCGCGATGCGGGCCAGCACCGGCAGGCCCAGGGCCTTGGCCTTTTCCGCACTCATCAGCAGTACGGCGGCGGCACCGTCGTTGAGGGTCGACGCGTTGCCGGCGGTGACGCTGCCGTCTTTCTTGAACGCAGGCTTGAGTTTGGCCAGGGCTTCGGCAGTGGTGCCGGCGCGTGGCTGCTCGTCGGTGGAGAAGGCAACCGGATCGCCTTTCTTCTGCGGGATCAGAATGGGGGTGATCTCATCTTTGAAGCGCCCGGACTCGATAGCGGCCGCGGCCTTCTGCTGGGAGGCGGCGGCAAAGCTGTCCTGCTGTTCGCGGTTCAGGCCGTACTTCTCCACCAGATTCTCGGCGGTAATGCCCATGTGGTAGTCGTTGAAGGCATCCCAAAGGCCATCCTGGATCATGGTGTCCACCAGTTTGGCGTGACCCATGCGCAGGCCGGTACGGGCACCTGGCATGACGTAGGGCGCCAGGCTCATGTTTTCCTGGCCGCCAGCGATGATCACCTCGGCGTCGCCACAGCGGATGGCCTGGGCTGCCAGGTGCAGCGCCTTTAGGCCGGAGCCGCAGACCTTGTTCAGGGTCATGGCTGGAACCGCATGGGGCAGGCCGGTGAGGATAGCAGCCTGGCGTGCCGGATTTTGGCCGGACCCGGCGGTGAGCACCTGGCCCAGGATCACTTCATCGACCTGCTCGCCCTTGAGGCCGCTTTGCGCCAGCAACTGGCGAATCACGGCGGCTCCCAGCTCGGGCGCAGGAATGTTCGCCAGGGAGCCCTGGAAGCTGCCGATGGCGGTGCGGGTGGCGGCAACGATTACGACGTCTTGCATGGATCTGTCCTCACAGCTGTGAATTGGGGCAGGCAATGACCGAGCAAGCCGCAATCGTCGCACAGGGAATTTGGTCGGACCACACTCTCAACGGGGGGGCAGCCCCATACGGCGGCGCGCACGATGGACAGCGCCATTGCGCATGGCCCAGCGCAGCAGCGGTGCTACCCGCCAGACCAGATCACGCACCACGCGGCGCTGCCAGGGGCGCTGGTAGAGGCCGAGCATGGCGCTGGCCCAGTCCGGCATCAGGTCGATGCCGGCCTGCATCATCAGCACACCAAAGGGTTTGGCCACCGCGCTGGGTGACGGGGCGCCGAGGAGAACTCGCACTACTTCCCGGCTGCGGTCATCGCAGGCAAGCTGCGGGCGCATTGCCTCCAGATAGTCCGCCACTTGCTGGCGGGACTTCGGTACGCCCTGCGCACCGAGTCGTTCAGCCACCAGGGCGATCTCAGCGTAGTAGCGGTCCTGTTCTTCACCGGAAAGCTGAGGGTTCAGGTAGCGCAGGTGAGCCTTGAGGAAGCAGCTCACTTCGGCCACGTGCACCCAGGTCAGCAAAGCCGGGTCGCTGGCGGCATAGGAGCGGCCGTCCGGAGCGGTGCCGACCACCTGCATATGGATGGTGCGGACCTTGTCGATCAGCCAGTCGGCGTCCTTGCGGGTGCCATAGGTGGTACCGGAGATGAACTGGCCGGTGCGGCGCAGGCGGCCGAGCATGTCCGCGCGGAAATTGGAGTGGTCCCATACGCCGGAAAGCGCCAGGGGATGCAGCATCTGCAAGAGCAAGGCGCTGATGCCGCCGATCATCATCGAGGTGAAATCGCCGTGAACCTTCCAGGTCACAGAGTCTGGGCCGAAGAGGCCTGGATCACCCTTGGGGTTTTCGAAATCGAGCTGGCCGAGGGCTAGACCGGTGAGGCCGATGATCTGGCTTTCGATGCGGCGGCGAATGAATTCCATGCAGCGAGGGCTTCCAAGCGAAAGGCGCCAGCCCCCGAGGAGACTGGCGCCTTGACAGGGCTTACTGGTTGAGGCGTTTGTCGATCAGGTTCTGCACCACCGACGGGTCGGCCAGGGTGGAGGTATCGCCGAGGTTATCCAGCTCGTTGCAGGCAATTTTGCGCAAAATGCGGCGCATGATCTTGCCCGAGCGGGTCTTGGGCAGGCCCGGCGCCCACTGGATCAGTTCGGGCTTGGCGAAGCTGCCGATTTCCTTGCTGACCAGGGCCAGTAGTTCTTTCTTCAGTTCCTCGGTCGGTTCCAGGCCCTTCATTGGCGTAACGAAGGCGTAGATGCCCTGTCCTTTGAGGTCGTGCGGGTAACCCACTACGGCGGCCTCTGCCACGGCGTCATGCAGCACCAGGGCGCTTTCCACTTCGGCGGTGCCGATGCGGTGGCCGGAAACGTTGATGACGTCGTCGACGCGGCCAGTGATCCAGTAGTAGCCGTCCTCATCGCGCCGGGCGCCGTCACCGGTGAAGTAGTAGCCGGGATAGGCTGCAAAGTAGGTGTCGATCATTCGCTTGTGGTCGCCGTAGACACTACGGATCTGGCTCGGCCAGCTGGCCTTGATCGCCAGTACGCCCGAGCCGGCGCCGTCGATTTCCTTGCCTTTATCATCCAGCAGCACCGGCTGCACGCCGAAGAAGGGGCGAGTGGCCGAGCCGGGCTTCAGGGCAGTGGCGCCGGGCAGCGGGGTAATGAGGATGCTGCCGGTTTCGGTCTGCCACCAGGTGTCGACGATGGGGCAGCGGCAGTCGCCCACTACGTTGTAATACCACTCCCAGGCTTCCGGGTTGATCGGTTCGCCGACGCTGCCAAGCAGGCGCAGGCTGGACCGGGAGGTCTTCTTCACCGGTTCCTCGCCTTCGCGCATCAGGGCGCGGATGGCGGTGGGAGCGGTGTAGAAGATATTCACCTGGTGCTTGTCGATCACTTGCCAGAAGCGCGAGGCGTCGGGGTAGTTGGGCACGCCCTCGAACATCAGGGTGGTAGCGGCGTTAGCCAGCGGGCCATAGACGATGTAGCTGTGGCCGGTGACCCAGCCCACGTCCGCGGTGCACCAGTAGATCTCGCCTTCGTGATAGTCGAACACGTACTTGTGGGTCATCGCTGCGCCCAGCAGGTAGCCGCCGGTGGTATGCAGCACGCCCTTGGGTTTTCCGGTGGAACCGGACGTGTAGAGGATGAACAGCGGGTCTTCGGCATCCATCCATTCCGGCGGGCAATCCTCGCTGGCGCCGCGCAGGGCCTCGTGGTACCAGAGGTCGCGCCCGTCCTGCCAGTCGATCTTGCCTTCGGTGCGCTGGACCACCAGCACCGAGGATACGTTCGGGCAGTCTTTCAGGGCCTTGTCGACGTTCTGTTTCAGCGGGACGTATTTGCCGCCGCGAACACCTTCGTCGGCGGTGATCACTGTGCGGCAGTCGGCATCAAGGATGCGGTCACGCAGGGCATCCGGGGAAAAGCCGCCGAACACCACCGAGTGCACGGCGCCAATGCGCGCACAGGCGAGCATGGCGTAGGCCGCCTCGGGAATCATCGGCATGTAGATGCAGAC
Source organism: Pseudomonas sp. DY-1 (assembly GCF_003626975.1). Taxonomy (NCBI): domain Bacteria; kingdom Pseudomonadati; phylum Pseudomonadota; class Gammaproteobacteria; order Pseudomonadales; family Pseudomonadaceae; genus Pseudomonas; species Pseudomonas sp. DY-1. The sequence continues at coordinate 5,139,245 of NZ_CP032616.1, forward strand.
CCGGTCGCCTTTCTTCACGCCACGACTCTTCAGCACATTGGCCAGGCGGGCCACATGGCTGTGCAGCTTGCGGTAGGTGATCTGCGCGGATTCGCTGGGATTGTCACCTTCCCAGATGATGGCAACCTGCTCGCCTCGCTGCTCCAGGTGGCGATCGATGCAGTTGTAGGCGACGTTCAGCTTGCCGCCCTTGAACCACTCGGCCTCGCCTTTCGCAAGGTCGCTGTGATGCAACTGGTCCCAGGGCTTGAACCAGGTGAGGAAGCTGGTGGCCTGCTCGCTCCAGAACAGCTCGGGCTGCTCCACGGACTGCTGGTACAGGCGCAGGTAGGCATCGTTGTCGACGAGGGCGTGCTTGCGCACGGCGTCCGGCACGGGGTGAAGGCTGATCTCGTACATGGCGGGTCCTTGTTGTTGTAGAGCCGAGATGGCGACAAGGGTGCATCCAAGCCGTCGCCGGGTTCAAGGGTTGTCCATGGAGTTTTGAACCCGGTGCCCGCCAGATCGTTCAGCGACGCGGATATTCCAGCTGGGCGGCGACGAAGGTGGCAGTGGCGCCGCCGTAGCGCGCGACGATGTCGTCCAGAGTTTCGTCCAGCACCTGACCGGGCGGCGCGTTGCTGTCGGGGAGGGCCGATTTTCCTCCCATGGACGCATCGGGTAGCAGCACCAGGCCGTGACGAGTGCGAACCGGCCCATCGCCGACGGCCAGCACGTCGGTGCGGAAACTGCGGGCCCATGCATCGGCGCGCAATGCGAGGGAGGCTTCATCGAGTCCTGGCCGCAGCGCCAAGGTCAGGGTTTCGTGGCGCCAGAAGGCCAGGTAGTTTGCCACCGCCGTCAGGTAACCGCCGGGGCCAAAGGCAAATGTCTGGCTCTGGTGCTCGGCGGACCAGCCGGCCAGGCCGATCTCGCGTGCGAAGGCGATCGTCTTCGCCTCACCGGCAATCGCTTGTACCAGGGCCAGGGACACAGGCAGTGCGGCGCTGACTCCTGAGCTGGTCACCAGCTTGCCATCCACCACGTAGCGGCGGTTGACCCGCCAACGGGTGTCGGGGAAGTCCTCTTCGCGCTGCGCCTTCGAATACCAGTGACCGGTGGCCCGACGGCCATGGAGCAGGCCGGCGTGGCCCAATACCAGTACACCGTCGCAAATGCCGACGATGGTGGCCCCCCTGGCGGCCTGATCGGCGACGAAAGCAGTGAGTATGGGATCGTCGCTATGGTGCACGGCAGGGACGATCAGGTGTCCGCCCCCTCCGGGTAGTCCTGTTCAAACTCGGCAGTGGTCGCCTGGGCTTCGACTTTCAGCGCCGGCATCAACTGCAGCGGCCCTTTGCGGGTGGACAGGGCGACCACCTTGGCTACTCCGGCGCGGCTGAGCAGTCCGAAGGGCACCATGAAGTCCACCAGCTCGGTCATGCGGTTCTCGCCGACCACAGCCACCAGCGGCTGCTCGCGTCCGGCATGCGGGTGGTAGGACTGGAGCGTTTCCGCCAGCCCAAGCAGGGGGATGTACAGCAGCAAGATCAGCAGTAGCGCTCGCATGGGCCTTCTCCGAGACGGGGATTCCAGTCTGGCGCGCGGGCAGGTGTCCTGAATGACAGCTATGAGTGAATATCTGCCAATCCTGCCGTCGAGCGCCCCCGCATGCAGCCTCCTCATAACGTACTGCTGTTGGTTTTTCCCGAATTCCAGTTGCTGGATGCCACCGGTCCGGCGGACGTATTCGCTGCGGTGGCCGAGCACCTTCCGAAGCAGTTGGGCGTGCCCTACGTGCTGCGGGGCATTTCCGCCAATGGTGGACTGGTGCGTTCCAGCACTGGGCTCGAGTTGATGACCGAAGCCTTGCCCGAACCAACCAGCCTGGCCGGGTGCACGTTGGTGGTGGCGGGCGGCTTCGGCATACAGCGGGTGATGGGACAGGGCGTGCTGGCGCGTTGGCTGAGGGAGGCCGGACCTGTTGCGGCGCGTTGCTGTTCGGTCTGTACAGGGGCTTTCCTGCTGGCGCAGGCCGGGCTACTGGATGACCGCTCCGTGGTGACTCACTGGAAGTACGCCTCGCTACTGCAGCGGCTATTCCCGAAATTGCGGGTGCAGCAGGACGCACTGTTCGTCCGTGACGGGGACTTCTACAGCTCAGCGGGCGTGACCGCTGGAATGGACCTCTGCCTGAGCCTGGTGGAGGAAGATCATGGCCGCGCACTGTCGTTGCAGGTGGCCAAGGGGCTGGTCATGTACCTGCGCCGGCCGGGAGGACAGCGGCAGTTCAGCGCCGAACTGTTGGCGCAGCAGGCGCCTGAAGGTGGTTTGCTGGAGCAATTGGTCCATTGGCTTCGTGGTCGACTGCACCAGGAGCTGGATATCGAAGCTATGGCGGCGAGGGCCGCGGTCTCTCCACGCACCTTGCACCGGCATTGCCAGGCGGAGCTGGGCATGACGCCGGCGAAGCTACTGTTCCAGCTACGTCTTGAAGAGGCCTGTCGACTGCTGGAGGCGGGGGCGCCATCGCTCAAGCGTACGGCGGAGAAGACCGGGTTCGGCAGCGAGTACAACCTGCGCAGGGCCTTCGTTCAGGCCTTGGGAGTAACGCCGAGCGAGTATCGGCAGCGGTTTTGCCGGTAAGGGTGGATTTGCGAATGATTTCGCTCCCACAAGGCACGATACGGCTTGTGGGAGCGATATGGGTTAACCGCGATGGCGTGCGCGGAAGAAGTCGATCAGGCCCTGAGTCGAGCCATCCTCGGCCTGGGCTTCGTCCTGGCCAGTGAGGCGCGAGTAGACCGTCTTGCCCAGTTCCTTGCCGAGCTCCACGCCCCATTGGTCAAAGGCATTGATGCCCCAGAGTACGCTCTGTACGTAGACCTTGTGCTCGTACATGGCGATCAGTGCGCCCAGACGGCGAGGGCTGATGCGTTCCACCACCAGGGTATTGCTCGGCCGGTTGCCGGGCACGACCTTGTGCGGCGCCAGGCGCTGCACTTCGTCTTCCGGCAATCCTTTGGCGCGCAATTCGGCCTCAGCCTCCTCGCGGGATTTGCCGAGCATCAGCGCCTGACTCTGGGACAGGCAGTTGGCGAAAAGCCACTGGTGGTGGTCGGCCACCGGGTTGTAGCTGGACACCGGGACAATGAAGTCCGCCGGAATCAGCTGGGTGCCCTGGTGCAGCAACTGGTGATAAGCGTGCTGGCCGTTGCAGCCGACGCCGCCCCAGATCACCGGGCCAGTGCCAGCGGTGACCGGGGTGCCATCTTGACGCACGCTCTTGCCGTTGGACTCCATGTCCAGCTGCTGCAGGTGGTCGGTGAAGTTCCGCAGGTAGTAGTCGTAGGGCAGGATCGCGTGGCTGCGGGCGCCCCAGAAATCGCCATACCAGACACCAAGCAGGCCGAGGATCACCGGGATGTTGCGATCAAACGGTGTGCTCTGGAAGTGCTGGTCCATGCTGTAGGCGCCGGAGAGCAGTTCCTTGAAGTTGGAGATGCCGATGGACATGGCGATCGGCAGGCCAATGGCGGACCAAAGCGAATAGCGACCGCCGACCCAGTCCCACATGGGGAAGATATTTTCTTCGCGGATGCCGAATGCCACCGCAGCTTCCTTGTTGCTGGAAACCGCGATGAAGTGCCGGTACAGCTCCTCTTCGCTGCCGCCCTGGGCCAGGTACCAGGCGCGGGCGGCTTGGGCGTTCTTCAGGGTTTCCAGGGTGCCGAAGGACTTGCTGGAGACGATGAACAGCGTGGTCTCGGCGTTCAGTCGGCAGGCCAGTTCGCGGAACTCGCTGCCGTCGATGTTCGCCAGGTAGTGGCAGCGCACACCTTTCTGGGCGAAGGGCAGCAGTGCTTCGGAGACCAGTTGCGGGCCGAGGAACGAACCGCCGATACCGATATTCACCACGTCGGTGATGGGTTTCTCGGTGTAGCCACGCCACAGACCGTTGTGCACGTAGCCCACCAGTTCGGTCATCTGGTGCAGGACGCGATGCACCTCCGGCATCACGTCGACGCCTTCTACCCGCACCTTGTCGCCAATGGGACGACGCAACGCCGTGTGTAATACCGGACGCTGCTCGGACGCGTTGATCACATCACCACGGAACATGGCCTTGATGGCGTCGCCGAGCTGGGCTTCTTCCGCCAGCTTGACCAGCAGGTTCAGGGTGTCGGTACGGATCAGGTTCTTCGAGAAGTCCAGCAGCAGGCCGCAGGCGCTGTGGCTGAACTGCTTGAAGCGCTCAGGGTTTTCGGCGAAGGCCTGGCGCAGGCTGAAACCGGCAAGTTCCTGGCGATGCTGGCGGAGCACGGTCCAGGTGGGCAGTTGAGTGACATCGAGCGGCGTCAGGTGGTGATCCATGGCGTACCTGTGTGCGACTTATGAAAAAGCCCGGAAAAGTCCGGGCTTCGGGTCATTCTGTATCCCGGTCTCAGGCGACCTGTACCGGAATCGCGTTGCTGGTGTGGCTGAGTTCATTGCCCGGAGCCATGTACAGCATACGCGGTTTGAAATTGGCCAGTTCGGCTTCGCTGTAGTGAGCGTAGGCGCAGATGATCACACGATCACCCACCTTGGCCTTGTGCGCCGCAGCGCCGTTGACCGAAATCATCCGAGAGCCATTCTCGGCGCGGATGGCGTAGGTGGTGAAGCGCTCGCCGTTGTCGACGTTGTAAATCTGAATCTGTTCGTACTCGCGGATGCCAGAGAGATCGAGCCATTCACCATCGATGGCGCAGGAGCCTTCGTAGTCGAGCACGGCGTGAGTAACTTCGGCGCGGTGCAGTTTGGCCTTGAGCATGATGGCGTGCATGGCTTTTCCTCGTCAGGATGCGGGCGGCGGCAGAGTTTGCCCGAACCCCCGAGGGGGTTCAAGGCTATGACGGGCGTTGGTCAGGCTTGCGCTTCGAGGTTGAAGGCAAGGTTGTCGATCAGGCGGGTGTTGCCCATGAAGGCGGCGCCCAGGATGACCAACTGCTGGTCCTTGTCACCTGCGGGGCGCAGGTTCAGCGCTTCGCGGACTTCGAGGTAGTCCGGGCGAAAACCTGCCTTGGTCAGTTCGGCCTGGCCTTCCTGCTCCAGTGCGGCGAAATCGCGGCGTCCTGCGCGGATGGCAGATGCCAGTTGCTGCAGGGTGCGGTAGAGCGCCGGAGCAGCCGCCCGCTGAGCGTCGTCCAGATAGCCATTGCGCGACGACAAGGCCAGACCATCTTCGGCGCGCACCGTGGGCTCGCCCATGATCTGGATCGGCATGTTCAGATCACGCACCAGCTTGCGGATGACCGCCAACTGCTGGAAATCCTTCTCGCCGAATACCGCGAGATCGGGCTGGACCATGTTGAACAGCTTGCTCACCACGGTGGCGACGCCTTCGAAATGGCCAGGGCGGCTACCGCCACAGAGTCCTTCGGACACCAGCGGGACATTTACACGGGTCTGGCCGTCCATCCCGTCCGGGTACATTTCTTCCACGTCCGGATGGAACAGCAGATGGCAGCCAGCGGCCACCAGCTTTTCCTGGTCGGACACCAGCGTGCGTGGATACTTGGCCAGGTCTTCGCTGGGGCCGAACTGCAGCGGGTTGACGAAGATGCTTGCTACCACGAAGTCGACTCGCTGGCTGGCTTTTTCCACCAGGGCGACGTGTCCGGCGTGGAGGTTGCCCATCGTCGGCACGAAGCCAACGCGCTTGCCTTCACTGCGCGCGCGGGCGACGGCTGCGCGCAATTCTCGGACGGTCTTTACGGTGTTCATGCGGAGAATCCGTGTTCGGCGGCGGGGAAGGAGACGTCCTTGACGGCCTGGACGTAGGCAGCGATCGCTGCCTGGATGCTGGTCTGGCCTTCCATGAAGTTCTTCACGAACTTGGGTGCACGGCCGGTGAGGGACAGGCCAAGCATGTCGTGCAGGACCAGAACCTGGCCATCGGTGGCGCTACCGGCACCGATGCCAATTACCGGGATCTTCACCGACTGGGTGATTTCTGCGGCCAGTTCGCTGGGCACACATTCCAGCAGCAGCATCGCTGCGCCAGCTTGTTCCAGGGCCATGGCGTCGGCGCGCAGTTGGCGCGCCTGAGCCTCCTGGCGTCCCTGGACCTTGTAGCCGCCGAGGATGTTCACGGCTTGCGGGGTCAGGCCCAGATGGGCGCATACCGGTACGCCGCGCTCGGCCAGCAGACGGATGGGTTCGGCCAGCCAGGCGGCACCTTCCAGTTTCACCATGTGGGCACCGGCCTGCATCAGTGCGGCGGAGTTGGCGAAGGTCTGGTCGAGGTTGGCATAGGCCATGAACGGCAGGTCGCTGATGATCAGCGCGCCCTGGTTACCGCGTTTCACAGCCGCGGTGTGATAGGCCATTTCGCTCACGCTGACCGGCAGGGTGCTGTCATGGCCTTGCAGGACCATGCCAAGGGAATCACCCACCAGGAGCACATCTACGCCGGCCTGGCAGGCGGCCCGGGCAAAAGTGGCGTCGTAGGCTGTCAGCATGGCGATCTTCTCGCCTTTCAGCTTGAGCTCTTGCAGGGTGGTCAGGGTCACATCAGGCATGAAAACGTCCTCAGCGGCGCCAGTTTGCACCGGCGCGGGGCAACGGGACGCTTATAGTCCCGATGGGGGGGCATGAAGTCAATTGCAGGTGTTACCGACCTGTTACGGCGTTACCGCCAAGTCGGGCAGGCGTTCGAGGCCTTCGAAGGGGCAGGCGCTCAGCAGGCTTTGCAACGGGCGCCCATCGGGCAGCTGCAGGTCGCCGGCAATCTCCGCCAGGGGGTAGAGCACAAAGGCACGGGCATGCATGTGGTAGTGCGGAACCTGCAGCCGGGGCTCGTCGATCCGGTGTTGGCCGAACAGGAGGATGTCCAGGTCCAGGGTGCGTGGCCCCCAGCGCTCGTCCTTGCGTACGCGCCCTTGCGCAAGCTCGATGACTTGCAGGGCGTCCAGAAGGTCCAGTGGGGCGAGCTCTGTTTCCAGAGCAGCGACGGCGTTGACGTAGCGGGGCTGGTCCGCCGGGCCGAGCGGGTCGCTGGCGTAGAGCGAGGACACGGCAGCAAGCCGGGTGCGGGGCAGGTCGCCCATCGCCGCGAGGGCTCCACGCAGCTGGCTGACGGGGTCGGCGAGATTGCTGCCGAGGCCGATGTACACGCGTTCCATGATTACTCGCCCGGAGTACCGGGGGTGTTGTCGCCGCGTGGGCCGCGACGGCGGCGGCTGCCACCGCGACGGCGACGCTGGCCGGACGGCTGCTGATCATCCTTGGCGCTCAGTTCGCGGATCATATTGCGGCGCTGGCTGTCGCTGGCGTCCTGGTAATCGGTCCACCAGTCGCCCAGACCATCGGTTTTTTCGCCGGCGCTTTCGCGCAGCAGCAGGAAGTCGTAGCCGGCGCGGAAACGCGGATTTTCCAGCAGCAGGTCGGCGCGCTTCCCGCTTCGGCGCGGCAGGCGCTCCTGCATGTCCCAGATCTCACGGATCGGGATGCTGAAACGCTTGGGAATGGCGGTGCGCTGGACCTGCTCCGTGATCAGACCGTGGGCAGCTTCCTGCATCGCCGGGATCGGCGGCATGCCGCGCTCCTGCAGCTGCGCCGCGCGGGCGGGCAAGGCCGGCCACAGCAGTGCAGCGAAGAGGAACGCCGGGGTAACGGGTTTGTGCTGGCGGATGCGTTCGTCGGTGTTGATCAGCGCCTGGCGGATCAGTCTACCGGTGTACTCGGGGTCTCGTTCAAGCGCAGCGGCGCTGGCCGGGAACAGCGGAGCGAAGAGGTCGAACTCCACCAGTAATTCGAAGGTGCGTTCGGCCTTGCCGCTGAGGAACAGCTTGAGCACTTCGTCGAACAGGCGCGCTGATGGAATTTCGCGCAGCATCGGTGCCAGACGGCGAATGGGAGCGGCGCTGTGTTTCTCGATCTCGAAGTCCAGCTTGGCGGCGAACCGCGCGGCGCGCAGCATGCGCACCGGGTCTTCCTGGTAACGCTGCTCTGGAATGCCGATCAGGCGCACCAGGCGATTGCGGATGTCGTGCACGCCGTGGGCGTAGTCGAGGATGCGCTCGGTGGTCGGATCGTAGTACAGCGCATTGATGGTGAAGTCGCGGCGCTGTGCGTCGTCTTCCAGGCTGCCATAGACGTTGTCGCGCAGGATGCGGCCGCTTTCGTTACGCGAGGCCTGGTTGCTGTCTTCCTCGTCTTCACCTTGCGGGTGGTTGGCGCGGAAGGTGGCGACTTCGATGATCTCCCGGCCGAACTGCACATGGGCCAGTTTGAAGCGGCGGCCAATCACCCGGGCATTGCGGAATTCGGCGCGCACTTGTTCCGGGGTGGCGCTTGTGGCCACGTCGAAATCCTTGGGGCGCAGGTTTAGCAGCAGATCGCGGACGCAGCCACCAACGAGGTAGGCCTGATAACCCGCCTTCTGCAGGCGCTCGACCACCACCACGGCGTTGCGGCTGATACCCGAGCGGTGCAGCGAGTGCTGATTATTGCCCAGTACTTCGGGAGTGCTGCGCGGATGCTGAGCGCGGCGAAGGGGGGATCGGAAAGACTGGAACAGCTTCTTCAGCATGGGATGCACTGTTTTGCGGGATGGACGGCCAGAAAAGGATATGGGCGCACGATGGCCGCGGATTCTAGCACTGGGAGGGGGGATGGAGAAGAAAAGGTCTGAAAGGAGGCAAAGCTACTGGGGGAGCCGAAGCTCCCCCCCAAATTGGTGCGTGCTTTGTTTTTATTGTTTCGGGCTTGGTGTTTTTGTTGTTCGACCCGGTCCAGCAAGCATTTCGCCTCTGGATATGCCCTCCAATCGAGGGTTAATAGCAAACGGATTGCTTTGGACGCTGATGGTGCCTTGATCATTCCATGACCCAACCAGTACGGGCGCTGTCTCAGGACAGTTTTATTGTTCTCGGTCTGGCTGTGGGGCGAGCCCCAAGGGCAACTCCTCTCCAAAAGAATCAGTTAGCTGCGCCTCCGCTGTCTTGTTTTTGTTGTGCTGGAGTCGATACGTCTTGTTTTTATTGTGGGGTTCAGCATTTCTTATTGTTGTTGTGCCAGAGATAAAGCAGATGTCGTGCCAACTTTTGTGATTCCTTGTGAATCAAGGCTTTGCGAGCGGCGGTGGCGGATCGGAGGGCAAAAAAAGGCCGGGTTTTCGTTACCTTTAAACCCGGCTTTGTTACGCGATGTTTGGCGGGGTAACAGCGCACGGAACCAGTTGTGTTTCCGTACTGTCACCCTCGTCGGGGGCTCAAGGCCCGGCTGCGGCGCCGGATTTGCGGCGAGGGATACCCAGACGCTGGCGGCGCTCCCATAGGCATTTGCGACTGATCCCCAGTTTGCGGGCCAGTTCGGTTTCAGTCATGTGGTCCTGGTGCTCCAGCACGAAGTGCTGGAAGTAGTCCTCGAGCGAAAGGTCTTCGGTGGGCTCGTGGGCTGTGTTGTTGGCCTGGGCTGGCGCCGCGGCTTCGTTGAAGTCGAGGTCGTCCAGATCGTCCAGCTCGATGTCGATACCCAGCAGCTCCGCCGAAATGTCCGGGCTCTCGCACAGGATCACTGCACGCTCGATGGCGTTTTCCAGCTCGCGTACGTTACCCGGCCAGTTGTAGTGGCGGATCGCTTGTTCGGCATCCGCTGCGAAGCGCAGGCTTTCGCGCCCCATCTGGGAGCACTGACGAGCCAGGAAAGAGCGAGCGATCTCCAGTACGTCGTTGCCGCGCTCACGCAGGGCGGGCAGTTTCAGGGAAATGACGTGCAGGCGGTAATAGAGGTCCTCGCGGAACTGGCCAGTTTTGGCCAGGGTCTTGAGGTCGCGGTGGGTGGCGGCGATGAGGCGCACGTCGACCTTCTGCGACTGCACCGAGCCAACGCGGCGGATTTCGCCTTCCTGCAGAACCCGTAGCAGACGCGCCTGGGCTTCCAGCGGCAACTCGCCGATCTCGTCGAGGAACAGGGTGCCGCCGTCGGCGGCTTCCACCAGACCGGCACGGCCGGCGGTGGCGCCAGTGAAGGCGCCTTTCTCATGGCCGAAGAGTTCCGACTCGATCAACGTTTCCGGGATGGCCGCGCAGTTCACCGAAATCAGCGGCGCCTTGGCGCGACGGGAAAGGTTGTGCAGGGCACGGGCCACCAGCTCCTTGCCGGTGCCGGACTCGCCCTGGATCAGCACGGTGGAGTCGGTCGGGGAGACCTTGCGGATTTTGCTGTAGAGCTCGAGCATCGCCGAGCAGGAGCCGATGATGCCAATCTCGCCATCGGCGTTGGCAGCTGCGGCCTTCTCGCCGGCGCGGCCGGCACTGGGGCGCTCGCTCGGAGTCGATCTGGCTTCCTGGCGCTCCTTGAGGATGCGCGCGACAGCCTGGAGCATTTCGTCATGGTCAAAGGGCTTGGCGATGTAGTCCACCGCGCCCATCTTCATCGAATCCACTGCCGAGCGCAGGCTGGCGTAACTGGTCATGATCAGCACGGGGGTGCCTTGGGCCAGCTTGATCAGTTCGGTACCGGGAGCGCCAGGCAGGCGAAGGTCGCTGATGATCAGGTCGAAACCGGGAATGCTGTAGCGCTCCTGGGCTTCCTGTACGGAGCCAGCCTCACTGACCTGATACTGGTTGCGTTCCAGTAGGCGTCGCAGGGCGGAGCGAATGATGGTTTCGTCTTCGACGATCAGAATATGTGGCATTAATTCGGCTCTCTAGACGGTCTCAGCTCACGGCGGATGTCGCTTCGACAAAACGAGGCAGCGTCACCCTGATTCGGGTGCCGCGCTGGCTCTCGGAGTCGGCCGGGCTTTCGATGGTTATCTGTCCATAATGCTCTTCCACGATCGAATAGACCAGTGCAAGGCCAAGGCCGGTCCCTTTCCCTGGGTCCTTGGTGGTGAAGAAGGGTTCGAACAGGCGGTCCATGATTGCCCTTGGAATGCCGCTGCCCTCGTCTTCCACGACGAGATCGACAGTGTGCTCCGAGGCTTCGCTGCGCACGCGGATGGCGCTACCCACTGGGGAAGCGTCACGGGCGTTGGACAGCAGATTGATCAGGACCTGGGCAAGGCGCTGCGGGTCGCCTTCGACGACGTGCTGCGGATCGCAGAGGTTGAAGAAACTCACCTCGATGCTGCGCTTGTTCAGCGAAAGCAGTCCGATGGCATCCTGCGCAACCTCCGCCAGACACACTGGCTCGCTGGCCTGCTGGCGGCCGCCGGCATGGGCGAAACTCATCAGTGACTGGACAATGCGGGTGACGCGCTTGGTCTGTTCGAGGATCTGGCTGCTCAGTTCCTTGATCTCGGAATCACCCTCGCGCTCTTCGCGCAGGTTCTGCGCCAGGCAGGCGATGCCGGTGATGGGATTGCCGATTTCGTGAGCAACCCCTGCCGCGAGGCGGCCGATGGACGCCAGGCGCTCGGAGTGCACCAACTTGTCCTCCAGCAACTGGGTGTCGGTCACATCCTCCACCAGCAGTACCAGGCCGCTGCTACCGGGGGCCAGAGGTTCTTCAATCGCCGCCTTGTGCAGATTGAGGGCGCGCACCTGGCCCTCCAGGGTCAGGCGCTGCTTGTGCAGGTGCTCGTCGGGCAGGTTGATGAAGCCTTCCAGTAGTCCTTTCCAAGGCTCGGCGATGGTGGACAGGCGTGATCCGACGACGCGTTGCGCGGGGATTTCGGTCAGTTCCTCCATGGCTCGGTTCCACATCAGGATCTCCTGGTCCTTGGCCAGTGAGCAGACGCCCATGGGCAGTTCTTGCAAGGTCTGACGGTGGTAGCGGCGCAGGGCGTCCAGCTCGGCGGCCAGGCCCGTGAGGCGCGAGTGATAGTCCTCCAGCCGGCTTTCGATGAAATGGATGTCTTCAGTGACGTAGCCTTCGCTGCCCGATTTGTAGGGCAGGAAAGTTTCCACCATGTCCTGGGCAACGCTCGGCCCCATCAGGCCGGAGAGGTTGGCTTCGATGCGGTCGCGCAGGCGACGCAGGGCGTAGGGGCGACGTTCGTCGAAGGGCAGGTGCAGGTCGCGCAGCGCCTGTTCCACTTCCTTCTGTGCTGTCTTGGCGCCCAGCGGCTTGGCCAGTTGGCTGGCGAACTCCTGCGGCGAGCTGGCCACCAGTTCGCGGCGTTGTGGGCGACGCACGTTGTCCACGGTGCAGGCTTCAGCGGCGCTGATCTCTTCCGGACTGGCTTCGGTGAAGAGCGAGACAAGGGTGAAGATCAGCACGTTGGCCGCCAGGGAGGCGATCGCTGCGATGTGCCAACTGGTGTCGTCGAGGACGTAGATGGCATTGAACAGCGGCAGGTACACGCCTTGCAGGTTGCCCACCAGTGGCAACAGCATGGCGAACAGCCAGACGATGAAGCCCGCCAGCAGGCCAGCGATGAAACCACGGCGGTTGGCGGTCGGCCAGTAGAGCACCGAAAGCGCACCAGGCAGGAACTGCAGGGTGGCGACGAAGGCGACGATGCCAAGGTTTGACAGGTCCTGCTCGGCGCCCAGCAGCAGGTAGAAGCCGTAGCCGGCCATGATGATGAAGGCGATCAGCGCGCGGCGGGTCCACTTCAGCCAGCGGTAGATGTTGCCTTCTGCCGGTGGCTGGTAGAGCGGTAGCACCAGGTGGTTCAGGGCCATCCCGGAGAGCGCCAGGGTAAGCACTATGATCAGGCCACTGGCCGCCGACAGTCCGCCGACATAGGCGAGCAGGGCCAGCGCCGGGTTATCGACTGCGATACCGAGACCGAGGGTGAAGTATTCAGGGTTGGTGGTGGCTCCAAGCTTGAGGCCGGCCCAGAGAATCAACGGAATGGCCAGGCTCATCAGCAGCAGGAAGAGGGGAAGGCCCCAACTCGCGCTCACCATGGCGCGTGGGTTGATATTCTCGGTGAAAGTCATGTGGTACATGTGCGGCATGACGATCGCCGAAGCGAAGAACACCAGCAGCAGCGTGCGCCACGGACCTTCCTGCAAAGGCGTGTGCAGGGTGGAGAGGGCTGCCTGATTCTGCAGCAACCACAACTCCAGTTCGCGCGGGCCGCCGAAGACGCCATAGAGCGCGTAGAAGCCGATACCACCCAGGGCCACCAGCTTGACCACCGATTCGAAGGCGATGGCAAACACCAGGCCAGCGTGCTTCTCGCGGGTGGCGATGTGGCGTGCTCCGAAGAGAATGGTGAACAGCGTGATCAGGGCGCAGAAGCTGAAGGCGACGCGATTGTGCACCGGTTCGCGGGTGAGGATGCCGATGGAGTCGGCTACCGCCTGGATTTGCAGAGCCAGAAGTGGCAGTACGCCGATGATCATGATCACCGTGGTGAGCGCGCCGGCCCAGGTGCTGCGGAAGCGGAAGGCGAAGAGGTCGGCCAGGGACGAAAGCTGGTAGGTGCGCGTGATTCGCAGAATCGGATAGAGCAATACAGGGGCCAGCAAAAAGGCACCCGAAACGCCGAGGTAGCTGGCGAGGAAACCGTAGCCGTACTGGTAGGCCAACCCAACGGTGCCGTAGAAGGCCCAGGCGCTGGCGTACACACCCAGGGACAGGGTGTAGGTCAGCGGGTGGCGGATGATCCAGCGCGGGACGAAGCCCCGGTCACTGAGCCAGGCCACGCCGAACAGGGCCAGTAGGTAGGCAGCGCTGATCAGGATCAGCTGGGTGAGGCTAAAGCTCATCAGCATCGCGTTGACTCTGCAGAATGAAGGTCACCACGATCAGGATCAGCCACAGCAGGTAGGGGCGGTACCAGGCGCCGTTGGGGTCGATCCACCAATCCATGATGGCGGGGGAGAACAGGTAGATTCCCACCACCAGGAGCAGGACCAGTCGATAGATGTACATGCCGCAATTCTCGTCGTGTCTGTCGCGATGGTAGCGAATGCCCGGTACGGCGGCGAGTGGCTAGCGCAGCTGTGTTTCGGCCAGTGTTCGGCAACGCGGTATGCGCGTGGCATCCCAGTGGGCGATCCCCCAGTCCAGTGCTTCGCGGGGGCTGCCATCGGCCAGTTCAGCCGGCGGCTCCTGGCCGAGGGTGCGCAGCGCGCGTGCCAGTAGCGGTCCGGCACTGTCGGCTGGCAGTGGCGGAGAACGATAGGACTTGCCCAGCTTGTGCCCATCCGGCTGGATGATCAGGGGCACATGCAGATAGCGTGGCTGGCTGAGCCCGAGCAGCTCCTGCAGATAGAGCTGGCGCGGCGTGGAATCCAGCAGGTCGGCGCCGCGGACGATGTCCGTAATGCCTTGCCAGGCATCGTCCAGCACTACGGCCAATTGATAGGCGTAGAGACCGTCGCGGCGGCGGATGACGAAGTCGCCCACTTCCCGGCCCAGGTGTTGCCGGTATTCGCCCTGGACGCGGTCTACGAAGTGGTATTCCAACTCCGGTACACGGATGCGTATGGCGGCATCGTGCGGGGGATGCTGGGCGTTGCGACACGAGCCCGGATAAATGCCCAGGTGGCCCTCCAGCTGCTTGCGTGAACAGGTGCAGGCATAGGCAAGCCCCATCTCATAGAGACGGTCGATGACCTTGGCGTAAGCCTCTTGGCGATCGCTTTGGCGCACCATTTCGCCGTCCCATTCAAAGCCGTAGGTTTCCAGGGTTCGGAGGATTGCCGCCTGGGCACCTTCCACCTCGCGCGGAGGGTCAAGGTCTTCCATGCGCAGCAACCAGCGACCGCCGACTGAGCGGGCATCGAGGTAGGAGGCGAGGGCGGCGACCAGCGAACCAAAATGCAGATAGCCGCTGGGCGTTGGGGCGAAACGCCCGATATAGGCAGGGGACATCATGTTGCGGACAAAGCAACGGGGCGCCATTGGCGCCCCGTATCGGCATCAGGAGCCGAGCTGCTTTTCCTTGATCTCCGCCAGGGTCTTGCAGTCGATGCAGAGAGTGGCGGTGGGGCGGGCTTCCAGACGGCGAATGCCGATCTCGACGCCGCAAGAGTCGCACCAGCCGTAATCGTTGTCTTCGATCAGCTGGAGAGTCTCGTCGATCTTCTTGATCAACTTGCGCTCACGGTCACGGGCGCGCAGTTCCAGGCTGAATTCTTCTTCCTGGCTGGCGCGGTCGGCCGGGTCGGGGAAGTTGGCAGCTTCGTCCTGCATGTGGTGCACGGTACGATCCACCTCTTCCATCAACTCCAGCTTCCACTTGTTGAGGATGTTGGTGAAGTGAGCACGCATGCGGTCGCTCATGTACTCCTCGCCCTTGGTCTCTTGGTAGGGCACGAAGCCACGAATCAACTGGCTGTTCTGTTGTTTTGCATTGGTGGGCATGGATGGCCGCCTCTCACTTTCTTAATCCATTGCGCAGGATTATGGTCCATCGCCGGCGGTGCCGGCCCTGCGGCTGCAAGCGGGCGAACTTACCAGATCAAATCCGGGTACGCCACTCCCCGGCGTCGTACATGCTGCAGCGTCCAGGGACCATTGGTTAGAATCCTCTCTTTGCCTTAATAAAGGAAGGCCAATGGCCCAGTCCTACAGTGCACGCAGCCGCGCCATCGAACCCTTCCATGTCATGGCCCTGTTGGCTCGCGCCAACGAACTCCAGGCGGCGGGTCATGATGTGATCCACCTGGAAATCGGCGAGCCGGACTTCACCACCGCCGAACCCATCATCCAGGCCGGACAGGCCGCCTTGGCCGCCGGGCATACCCGTTACACCGCCGCTCGCGGATTGCCGCAACTGCGCGAAGCTATCGCCGGCTTCTACGCATCGCGCTATCGGTTGAACATAGACCCAGATCGCATTCTCATCACCCCCGGTGGCTCGGGCGCCTTGCTGCTGGCCAGCAGCCTGCTGGTGGACCCGGGCAAGCACTGGCTGCTGGCCGACCCCGGCTATCCTTGCAACCGCCACTTCCTCCGTCTTGTGGAGGGGGGCGCACAACTGGTGCCGGTCGGGCCGGAAACCCGCTATCAGCTGACCCCGCAACTGGTCGAGCGGCACTGGGACGCCGACAGCGTGGGGGCGTTGGTCGCCTCGCCGGCCAATCCCACGGGCACCGTGCTGCACCTCGATGACCTGGCCGCGCTGTCGCAGACCCTCAGGGCCCGCGGTGGCCACCTGGTGGTGGACGAGATCTACCACGGCCTGACCTACGGGATGGACGCCAGCAGCGTGCTGGAAGTGGATGATGACGCCTTCGTGCTGAACAGCTTTTCCAAGTACTTCGGCATGACCGGCTGGCGTCTTGGCTGGCTGGTGGCGCCTGCCGATGCCGTGCCCGAACTGGAGAAGCTGGCGCAGAACCTCTACATCAGTGCGCCTTCTATGGCGCAGTATGCGGCTCTGGCTTGCTTCGAGCCGCGCACATTGGAAATCTTCGAACAGCGCCGCGAAGAGTTCGCTCGCCGTCGCGACTTCCTGCTGCCAGCCCTGCGTGAACTGGGTTTCCGCATCGCAGTCGAGCCAGAAGGCGCCTTCTATCTGTACGCGGATATTTCCGCCTTTGGCGGCGATGCCTATGCCTTCTGTAGGCACTTCATCGAAACCGAGCACCTGGCCTTCACCCCAGGTCTGGATTTCGGCCGCTATCAGGCCGGTCACCATGTGCGCTTTGCCTATACGCAGAGCCTGCCGCGCCTGGACGAGGCGGTGCAGCGCCTGGCGCGCGGCTTGAAGACCTGGGCGGGCCAATGAAGTTCGCCCCGACCCTGGAAGTGGGCAGGCTGCTCAAGCGTTACAAGCGCTTCCTCGCGGACATCGAGACCGCTTCGGGGGAGCAATTGACTATCCACTGCCCCAATACCGGCTCGATGCTGAACTGCATGAGCGAGGGCTGCCGGGTATGGTTCAGTCGCTCCAACGATCCCAAGCGCAAGCTGCCCGGTACCTGGGAAATCGCCGAGACGCCACAGGGGCGTCTGGCCTGCGTCAACACTGCCCGCGCCAATGCATTGGTGGAAGAGGCATTGCAGACGGGCGTGATCAAGGAACTTGCGGGTTTCTCCAGCCTCAGGCGCGAAGTAGCCTACGGGCAGGAAAACAGCCGTGCCGACTTCCGCTTGGACTTCGCTGCGGGGCCGGCCTTCATCGAAGTGAAGAGTGTCACGCTGGGGTTCGACGGCACGTCGGTCGCCGCTTTTCCCGATGCAGTGACCACGAGGGGCAGCAAGCACCTGCGCGAACTGGCTGCGCTCGCCCGTGATGGCGTGCGGGCCGTGCAGTTGTATTGCGTGAACCTCTCGGGTATCGATGCAGTGCGCCCGGCCGAAGAAATCGATCCGGCTTATTCGGCGGCCCTGCGTGAGGCCGTTTCTGCCGGCGTCGAAGTGCTGGCCTACGGTGTCGAACTGACGCCGGAAGAGGTGCGCGTCTGCCGCCGTCTTGATGTGAGGATCTGAGCCTCAGGCTGCGTCCAGCAGCCAGATGCCGTCGGCATCTTCGAAAATGCCCACCGGCTCCAGTACCTCGCCGACACAGGGGCCCGTGACGCATTCGCCGGACTCGATCAGGAACAGTGCGCCATGGGTAGCGCATTGGATGAGGCTGCCGCTGTGGTCGAGAAACTGGTCCGGCGTCCATTCCAGAGGAATTCCCCGGTGCGGGCAGCGGTTCTCGTAGGCATGGATCTGCCCATTCCGGCGCACCAGCAGGATATTCAGGCCATCAACGACAAAGCCCCGGCTCTGGCCTTCAGGCAGTTCGTCGGGGCGACAAAGAAGGATCATCGGCTTCTCCACAGCAGGCGCGCATTATCGCGCGCCGCTGTGGATTGCCAAGAGGGGCACGTCCTTGTGCTGAAGCGGGATAGAGCCCATTCACGATCTGCAGCGCGTCGCAGTGACTGTGTTGAAAATGGCTTCTGAATGCTCATTTACAGGCCGTAAACTCCGCCTCCTCAGCCTTTTTCGCCTTGTTCCTCGCTAGCTCGCAAAATCGTAAACCGGTTCTTAGATTTCCCAGACCAGGTTGACCGATGCGTTGCGCCCCGGCTGGGTGTAGCGACCGAGGCTGCGGCTGCTGGCGTCCAGGCCCTGGACGTCGCCCCACTGCCAGTATTCCTTGTCGGTCAGGTTGAACAGGCCGGCGTTGACCGAGAAGGCGTCGGTAACCTGCCACCAGGTGTTCAGGTCCAGGGTGCCGTAGCCAGGCGTGGCGAACTGCTCGGTGATGCGCAGACTGGCGTTGTTCGTCTGGTCGATGCGGTCCTTGCCCTTGACCAGGGTCCAGGCCAGTTCGCCACCGAACTTTCCGGTCGGCTCGGCATAACCCAGGCCAATGACCGCCTTGAGCGGGTCGATGCTGTTGATCGGCTCGCCGGTTTCCTCGTTCTTGCCCCGTGCATAGGCGATGGAACCGATAAGGCGGGTGCCGGTGGGTAGGCCGAATTGGTTGAGGAACAGCTCGCCTTTCGCTTCGGCGCCACGAATGGTCACCTTGTTTAGATTCTGCGACTGGAAGGTAAGCAGGTTGTTGCCGGTCGGGTCGGGGATGGTCACCTGGTCGATGAAGTCCTCGTAGCGGTTGTAGAACACCGCCACGCCGAAACTGCCGACGTCGTATTTGCCACGCAGGCCGATCTCGTAGCTGTCGCTGGTTTCCGGCTTCAGGCTGGTGTTGGCGATGGTCTGGTAGCCCATCCCGGCGTTGACGAACTCGCCGAAGATATCCACAGGTTCCGGCGCCTTGAAGCCTGCAGCGTACTGACCGTAAATGCTGTGGGCGTCGTCCAGGCGGTAGGTGACACCGAGCTTGGGCGAGAGTTGGTTGTCGCTGAAGTCGGAGGGGTTGCGGTTCACCGGATTGCTGTTCAGGTATTCCGCGGTCACGTCGGGCTTGAGTTCGTAGTAGTCGTAGCGCAGGCCCGGCAGCAGAGTCCAGCGGCCGATCTCGATGCTGTCCTGGACGAGCAGGGCGTATTCGTGCGTGACCGGATCGGGGAAGTCGCTCAGCGGGAAGGTTTCCGCGCCGAAGGCCGGTGGCAGGGGCTGGCCAGTGCTGACGCGAATCTCATTGCCCTTGCGCAGGTCGCTGCTTTCCAGGCGCTTGAGATCGACGCCGTAGATCAGATGGTGCTGGGTATCGCCGATGGCGAAGTTCTTGTCGAGCTGGCCGTTGAATGACCAGAGCTTCTCTTCGTAGGTCGAGTCACGGGTGCGCAGGCGTTCGAAGGCCGAGGCCGGCGGCGTCGGGTTGCGGTTGAAGGCTACCCAGCTGTAGCGGCTCTGATCGGTCTGCTGACGAATCTTGCTGTCCTGGTGATTGAGCTGCCACTTCAGTTGATCGGCAAAGACGGTATCCAGCTCCAGTTGGTGTTCCAGGCTGATGCGCTCGCGGTCGGTGCTGTCAGTGGCATTGCTCGCCGCGATCAGAGCGTTGCTGAACATGCCGCCGCCGAGGGACGTGGAAGTCAGGGTCGAGGCTTCGCTGAGTACACGGGTGTCCACGTCGTCCTGGAAGCGCTCGTAACTCAGTTGCAGGCGATCGTTGCCTGCGTAGTTCCAGCCGATCTTGGCCAGCAGGTTGTCGGTGGTGAAGTCCTGCGGGTTCGCTTCCTCGCGGCCGGCGCCAGTACCGCCACGACCACCGAAGGTCTCGACTTCGTCGCCACTGCGACGGCCCAGATGAAGCACGCCATCAACCACGCCCTGGCGGCCGACGAAGGTCGCGCTGCGCAGCCAGCTGTTGTCGGCGCTGCTGTAGCCGGTCTTCAGGCGGGCGTAGGCGTCATCGCCTTCATCCAGATAGTCGGCGGCATCCTTGGTCAGGAAGCTCACCGCACCACCGATGGCATCGCTGCCGTACAGCGAGGACGCCGGGCCACGGATGATTTCCACCTGCTTGACGATATCCGGGTCGATGTAATTGCGCTGGGCATTCAGGAAGGGGCCGAAGTTGAAAGCGTCCGGTACGGACACGCCATCCACTTGGGTCAGCACGCGGTTGCCGCCGATGCCGCGAATGGTGAAACCGGACAGGCCGAAGCGGCTACCGGTACCGCTCACCGAAACCCCCGGCTCGTAGCGCACCAGGTCGCGAATGTTGTTCACATTCTTATGGTCGATGTCGCGCTCGGTCTGAACCGAAACCGTGCTGGGGACCTCATCGAGGCGCTGCTCGCTGCGGGTGGCCGTCACCGTCATGGTGTCGAACTGAGTTGCGGCCTTTTCGGCTGCCAGTGCGAGGGAGGGGCAGAGCAGCATCAGGGCTAGCCCGGTACGGCGGGCAAAGGGAGGACGCAACGGCATGGCAAGGCTCCTGTTAGCAAGGCGTACTAGTCCCCTGACTGGAAAACGCCGTGGCTTTCCGGCGTGGTGGCATCCGTTTCCAGCGATTTTTTCCGCCTTTCTCGGGGCTCGTTCGTCAGGTCTTACTGGTGATCGCAGGTTGATATCGGCGCAGAACCATAATGGCGTTGACAGATAAATTCAAATAATAATCAAATGCATTCGTATTTAGAAATTGACCGTTGCGATGCCGCGCTTCCTGTTCTGCTTTTCGATTGTCCTGGCCCTGCACTTTGTCGCGGGTTGGCTCCTGCATGACCTGCTGGAAGAGCCGGGCACGGCATTGCAGTCGTCTGCGCCGATGATGGTCCGGCTGGTCAGCCCCGAGCCTGCCCCCGCGCCTGTTCAACCTCTTGCCTCGGTAATGCGCCGGCGGGTGCTCCCTTCCAAGCCAGCGCAGTCGGTGAAGGTCCAGCGGCCAGTATCCAAGCCTGTGTTGGCGAGCAAGCCGCGCCCGACGCCTGCCAAGCCTGTAGCGCCAGTCGAATCCGCAAAAGCCAAAGCCGTTGCACCAGCGCAACCGCAGGCCGTGGCGGCGAGCCCGGCACTCAGTCATTCCGAGTCGTCAGCCGCTGCCAGTGCCCCCGCGGCAACGGCCAAGCCGGTCGTCACCGAGGTTTTCAGTCGTGAACCTTCGTTCCTCACGTCGCCCAAACCTCCGATTTATCCGGCTCAGGCCCGGCGTCGTAACCAGCAGGGCCTTGTCCTGGTCGAGGTGCGGTTGGACGAGAAAGGCCTGCTTCGCGAGATACGGCTCCTTCGCTCCTCTGGAGTGGAGAGCCTTGATAGATCGGCCATGGATGCGGTAGCTGCGTGGCGCTTCCGCGCCGAAACCCAGAATGGCCAGCCAGTGCCTAGCCGCGTGCACATTCCCATTGAGTTCGCCCTTTCGGCGAGTCGCTGAATAACAAGGAGCTTCAGATGAGCCTGCAAACTTCGACCACCAGCCCGGCTTCTCCTCTCTACCAGGCATGGCAGACGCTGCGATCCGAGCAGCCGCGCCTGCGCACCCGCGATGCCGCCCAGCTCCTGTCCGTGAGCGAGGCCGAACTGACTGCCAGTCGCCTCGGCGTCGATACCGTGCGCCTGCGTCCGGACTGGGCAGGCCTGCTGCCGGCCCTGGGCGAGCTTGGCTACATCATGGCGCTGACCCGCAACGAGCATTGCGTGCATGAGCGCAAGGGCTACTACCGCGAAGTCTCGGTCATGGCTAACGGCCAGATGGGCTTGGTGGTATCCGCCGATATCGACCTGCGTCTCTTCATGAGCGGCTGGGCCAGCGTTTTCGCCGTGGCTGAGGAGTCCCCGCGTGGTACCCGGCGCAGCGTGCAGATCTTCGATCAGCAAGGCACTGCCGTGCATAAGGTCTTCCTCACTGACGACAGTGAGCTGGCCGCCTGGGAGCCGCTGGTGGAGCGCTTCCGTGCTGAGGAGCAAATCGACGAGATCGATCTGCACCCGCAGCCAGAACAGGTGCAGGCCAAGCCCGATGCCGAGATCGATGTCGACGCCCTGCGCGACGGCTGGGCAGCGCTGAAGGACACTCACCACTTCTTCGCTCTGCTGAAAAAGCATGGAGCCGAGCGTACCCAGGCGCTGCGTCTGGCCGGTACTGAGTGGGCCGAGCAGTTGGACACCGTCGAGTTGCCGCCCCTGCTGGAAGAAGCCGGTGCGCGTGAAGTGCCGATCATGGTGTTCGTTGGAAACCGCCACTGCATCCAGATTCACAGCGGCCCAGTTAGCAACCTGAAGTGGCTGGACACCTGGTTCAATGTTCTCGATCCGGAGTTCAACCTGCACCTGCAAACCGCCGGCGTGACCGAGCTGTGGCGTGTGCGCAAACCCAGCACCGATGGCGTGATCACCAGCTGGGAGGCCTTCGATGCCGAAGGACAATTGGTTGTGCAATTGTTCGGCGCGCGCAAACCCGGTATTCCTGAGCGTGACGACTGGCGAGCGCTGGCGGAAGCCGCGCCGGCACTCTGAGGTCGAGCATCCAGGGGAGCACGGCGCCCAGATCCAGGCCAACGCCCTGTTAAAACAGGGCGTTGGCGTTTCCCGCATTCAGCGATGGAGTTGTTTTCGATGCGTCTAGTTGTCGGTCTGGCCAGCCTTTGCGCAGGCATCCTGCTTTCTCACCAGGCCGCTGCGGCCGAGGCCTTGCCCCAGCGCTGGGTCAGCGCCGGTGGTTCCGTCAGCGAGTGGGTGGTGGTACTGGGTGGGCAGGAAAAGCTCGTGGGCGTGGACACCACCAGTCAGCATCCAGAGGCACTGAAAAGCCTTCCCAGCATCGGCTATCAGCGACAGTTGGCGGCGGAGGGCATACTCTCGCTCCGTCCAGACATCCTGGTAGGTACCGAGGAGATGGGGCCTCCGCCGGTGCTGGCGCAAATCAGCACGGCCGGGGTGCGTATCGAGCGCCTGCAGTCCACTCCCGACCTCTCCACCCTTGAAAAGAATCTCAAGCTGATCGGTAGCCTGCTGGGCAATGAGGCTCGTGCCGCCAGGGCCCTTGCAGATTACCGCCAGCGACTGCAGCGCCAGGCTGACTGGGTCGCCAAGGCACAGCAGACACAGAGGTCGCCACGGGTACTTTTCCTGCTGGGGCATTCCGGTAGCAGCCCGATGGCGGGCGGCAAGGACACGGCCGCAGCGTGGCTGATTGAGCGTGCCGGTGGGCAGAACCTTGCCGATCATCAGGGTTACAAGGCGATTTCCAATGAAGCGCTTGCTGCGCTGGACCCGGACGTAGTGGTGATCGCTGATCGCCGCCTGGAAGGTGATGCCGCCCGCGAGGCGCTGCTCAAGCAGAATCCGGCCCTGGCTGCGACCCGTGCCGCTCGTGAGGGCCGCCTGCTCAGCCTCGATCCGACCTTGCTGGTGGGCGGGCTGGGTCCACGCCTGCCTGATGGCATGGCTGCGCTTTCCGCAGGCTTCTATCCTTCGGCTCCGGCCCTTACCGAGAAAAGCCTGAGCCAACCATGATCGCGTCTGTCCCTTCCCGCCCATTGTTCATTGCCCTGGGCGTTCTGCTGTTCCTGGCACTCTGGTTGGCGCTGGCGCTAGGTCCAGTCAGCCTGCCGCTGGGCGACACCCTGCGCGCGGCCCTGCGCATGGCTGGCCTGCCGTTTTCCGCTCAGGGTCTCGAGCAGGCTGAGCTGATCGTTGGCCAGATCCGTCTGCCGCGCGCCTTGCTCGGCCTGGCGGTGGGTGCGGTGCTGGCTTTGTCTGGTGTCGCGATGCAAGGCCTGTTCCGCAATCCGCTGGCGGACCCTGGGTTGGTTGGGGTATCCAGTGGCGCCGCTTTGGGGGGCGCCGCCGCCATCGTCGGAGGTTCTGCGCTGGGTGGATTGCCGGATGCATTCGCGCCCTATCTGCTATCCATGTGCGCCTTTGCCGGCGGCTTGGGAGTGACGGTGCTGGTCTATCGCCTGGGACGTCGCGATGGTCAGACCAGTGTGGCCACCATGCTGCTCGCAGGCATCGCCCTGACGGCGTTGGCCGGCGCGGTGATAGGCCTGTTTACCTACCTGGCCGACGACGCCACCCTGCGCAGCCTGACCTTCTGGAACATGGGCAGCCTCAATGGCGCCAGCTACTCGCGGCTGTGGCCGCTGCTCATCGTCACTGTGTTTGTCATCGTCTGGCTTCCGCGCAGGGCCAAGGCGCTGAATGCCATGTTGCTGGGCGAGTCTGAGGCCCGTCACCTGGGGTTCGATGTGGAGCGCCTGAAGCGCGAGCTGGTGTTCTGCACCGCCCTTGGCGTAGGTGCCGCGGTGGCGGCGGCCGGCCTGATCGGCTTCATCGGCCTGGTCGTGCCGCACCTGGTGCGCCTGGTTTCGGGGCCCGATCACCGCGTCCTGCTGCCAGCCTCGGCATTGGCCGGGGCCAGCCTGATGCTGCTGGCGGACCTGGCTGCGCGCCTGGTGCTGGCGCCGGCAGAGTTGCCCATCGGTATCGTCACGGCGCTGATCGGCGCGCCGTTCTTCCTTTATCTGCTGGTGCGAGGTCGTAGCTGATGCTGCGCGTTGAACGGCTGGACGTGCTGCGCGGCGGCAAACAAGTGCTGACGGGCATTGACCTGGAGCTGCAGCCTGGCGAGGTGCTGGGTGTGCTCGGACCCAACGGAGCGGGCAAGAGCACGCTGCTCGCTGCCCTGTGCGGCGAGGTGTCGGCCGCGGGAGGGCGAGTAAGTCTCGATGATCGTGCGCTCGCGGACTGGAGCGGCCCGCAGCGTGCTCGGCGTCTTGCGGTGTTGCCGCAAAGCTCGACGCTGAGCTTCGCGTTTCGTGTCGAAGAAGTCGTGGCCATGGGACGCATGCCTCACGACACCGGGCGGGAACGAGATGCCGAGGTAGTCGCGCAGGCCTTGGAGGCAGCGGATGCCAGCCACCTTGCAGGTCGCAGCTATGTGGCGCTGTCCGGAGGCGAGCGCCAGCGGGTGCACCTGGCTCGGGTTCTGGCGCAGCTCTGGCCAGGAAGTGCCGGGCAGATACTGTTACTGGACGAACCCACTTCGGCACTCGATCCCTTGCACCAGCACACGACCCTGCAGGCTGTGCGGACCTTTGCCGAGCGCGGCGTGGCGGTGCTGGTGATCCTTCATGATCTGAATCTGGCCGCGCGCTACTGCGATCGCCTGCTACTGCTCGCCGACGGTCGTCCCCATGTGCTGGGCTCGCCGGAGCAGGTGCTCCAGGCCGAACCGCTCAAGGCAGTATTCGGCCTTGAAGTGCTGGTGCAGCGCCATCCTGAGCGGGGCCATCCCCTGATTGTTGCTCGCTGAATCAAACAAGGATCTTCCATGCGTGTTTTCCTGCTTGTTCTCTGCAGCTTGCTGGCTGCCTGCCAGACCCTGCCACCGCCGCCAGCCTGGCAGAGCCCCGAGGGGCGAAATCGACCGGAACTGGGTGTTATCCGTGACCTGAACACCGGGGAGCAATTGACGCCGGAGCAACTGGTCGAGCGACTCGCTGCACAGCCGCGCGTGCTGGTTGGCGAGCAGCATGACAATCCGGATCACCATGCCCTGCAGCTTTGGTTGCTGCGGGCTCTTGAAACTCGTCGTGAACAGGGCAGCCTGCTGCTGGAGATGCTCGAACCCGAACAGCAGGCCAAGATCGATGCCGTGCGCCGGGGGCCGTTGCCCAGCGATTTGCCTCAGGCGCTGGCCTGGCAGAAGAACTGGAGTTGGGAGCTGTACGGTCCGATTGTCCAGCATGCCCTGATGCAGCCCTATCCGCTGCTGGCGGCAAACCTCGATCGCAGCGAAATCAAGCGCATCTATAAGGATCGCCCGGTCCTGAAAGGCAAGTTATCCACTGCTGATTCCGTACGTGGACCGCTACTGGAGCAGATTCGCGAATCGCACTGCGGCATGCTGCCTGAATCGCAGACGCCGGCGATGCTGGCGGTGCAGCAGCAACGTGACCGCCGCATGGCCGAGAGGCTGCTGGCGGCGCCTGCTCCGGCCATGTTGTTCGCTGGGGCGTTCCATGTGCGCCGCGATCTGGGCGTGCCCCTGCATCTGGCTGACCTGGGCAAGGCTGATGGCAATGCGGTACTGGTCCTCTCCGAGGTGGGTAAGCCAGTGGGGCAGGGCGCTGCCGACTACGTCTGGTACACCGCGGCGCTCCCACCTATCGATCATTGCGCCAACCTGAAGAAGCAGATGGCACCGGCACGCTGAGGCGCGTCGGATAAAAGTCGCGAGCAAAAAAAGACCCGGCAATTTGCCGGGTCGAAAACCGTGATTAGCCTGATGAGGAGATAATCTGAAGAGTCCGACTGCTTGGAATCCCAGCTTACCGGCTGATCTCGCGACCAGTTGCTGTAATAATAACGATTATCATTTCCGTGTCAAGCGTGGATTCCGGGTTTTCTTCGCAAGCTGATTCCTCCCGCTCCAAAAGCAGAAACCCCGGCCTTCGCCGGGGTTTCTGCTATCTGCATCAGTTCCGCTCGGATGACAGCCGAAGTTGGGTGACTTCCTTGTTCAGCAGGTCGATGCGGCGCGCCATGCTCTCGATAAGGCTGTGGGCTATACGCGGATTGCTCTGCATCAGGCTGAGGAACTGCTCCTTGGGAATCACCATCACGGTGCATGCCTCGCTCGCCACTACGGTGGCGCTGCGGCGTTCGCGGGTGAAAACGGCCATGGCGCCGAAGATTTCATCTTTCTGCACGTCGCCTACTTTTTGCCCGTCGACGAAGGCTTCCGCATGGCCTTCGATGATGATGAAGACGTGGTCGGCTTCGTCGCCTTGGTGAATCAGTTCCTCGCCAGCGGAGAAGTGTTGGAAACCGGTCGACGGGCGCACGTCCGGTTGTTTCAGGCGCGCCACGGCATCCGAAAGCAGGGCGGTGTGGCCTACCAGGTACTGGATGAACAGTTCTTGGCGCTTCTCGTTGCCGTAGATGTGCTTGAACACTTCGCTGCGGCTGAACGGCAGCAGGCTGATGGGTTCGTCGCTGTTATAGCGGCAGGATGGCAGATCGATGCCCTGGCGCAGGCCGATAAGGTCGCCCTCCTGGAGATAGAAAAGCGGGCGCTCGTCGACGATGGCGTGGATCAGACCGTTCTCGATCAGGAACAGTTGGTTGCCTGGCATCAGCGGTGAAAGGTCTTCGACCTGGTCCAGTCGCAGTGCGGGGCCGCTGGGTTCAAGCCCGTCGAGCAACTGCCCGGGGATGCTTTGCAGTCTGTTGATCAGCAGGTCGGCGTAGGCCGGTTGCTCCCCGAGTAGGTACATGGCAGTAATTCCTTGAACTGTCTGGAATGGCGTCGCACACGAAGGTCCCTGAAACAATAGGGACCTGTGACCGGCTCGTAAATCTCTCTTGGTGGAGGTTGTGAGCTAGCTCTTGTTGTGGGCGGCCGAAGTATCCAGTTGGTGGTTCAGCTCTGCCTTGTGGCCGGGTGGTAGGTCGTTCCAGTGGATGTCCAGCAGGGCACCCTCGATAGCATAGAGCAGGACCTTGGAGGCCCGGAAACCCCGTGCCCGGACAGCTTTATAGGCACTCACGGCGCCTAGTCTGCGCAAGTCGGAGGCGCTGTGGATGCCGACGGCATGCAGCCACTGTGCTGAAGTCTTGCCCAGATTCTTCATGTGTTGCAGTTCGTCGTTCATCGAGCCTCCTTGCGATGGAATGGCACGAGAGGGGCTATGGATAAGTGTAGCGGCCAATCGCGGGGCGTAGCCTTGTGCTATCGCTCAATCCTCGTGCACTCCCTGCACGGAAAACGATCACTGCTGACGATAGAGTGGGACGCTTTTCCCGGCGCAGGTTTCAAGCGGCTGCTGGGGTACCGGCAGGGGGAAATTGCAGCTGCCGGCTGAGTGCGACCCAGCCGGCAGTATAGAAGCCGCGGCAGATGTTGCCCGGCGTGGAGAGGGTGCGGTCAGACGCCCGGCAGGTGCTGGCGGATGAGCTCCACCAGACCGTCGAGGCTGGCGGCCTGATCGGTATCGATCCGCTTGCTCTGCGCCTGCTCGACGGTATCCAGCGGTTCGCGGCTCAGCAGTTGCGCGCGCACCACGTCCATGGTGGCGTCGGACGGGTCATTGCCCTCGGTCTGGCGCTGTTCCAGCCAAGCTTCGATCACCGCCTCCGGCGCGTGGCAGTGAAGGATCAGGAACGGTGTTCCGGTCTCCTCAGCAACCTGGCGGGCGGCCTTGCGCTGGTCCCGTTTCAGGAAGGTGGCGTCCATTACTACCGGGAAGCCGGCATGCAGGATCGCGCGCGCCAGTTCGTTGAGGCGCTCGTAGGTCGCCTGGCTCGCGTCTGCGTTGTAGATGCCATCCTGCAGCCCTTGCGCACCCGATTGCTGTTCGCCGAACAGGCGCTTGCGTTCGACGTCCGAACGCAGGCGGATAGCGCCCAGGGATTCCACCAGACGCAACGCGACGTGGCTCTTGCCGGAGGCGGACACGCCACTGGTGATGGCCAGGAAGGGCGAGGGGATGGCGCTGTAGCTTTCCGCGAGGCCCGCATAGTTGCGGTACTGGCGAATGGTGGCGGCCTTCTGCACCGCATCGGCCTGGTGCGCCAGGCTGAACAGGGCGATCTTGGCGCGAACCAGTGCGCGGTAGGCCTTGTAGAAGTTGAGCAACTCCAGGCCCTCGTAGTCGCCGCTGTGTTCCAGATACTGGCTGACCAGTCGGCGGGAAAGGGACTTGAGGCCTCGGTCTTCAAGGTCCATGGCGATGAAGCCGATGTCGGCGTAGACGTCGGTGAAGCGGAAGGGTTCGTTGAACTCGATGCAGTCGAAAAGCACGACTTCACCGTTGATCAGCGTGGCGTTGCCCAGGTGGATGTCACCGTGGCACTCGCGAATGAAACCTTCCTGCTTGCGTCGTGCCAGCAGCGGCTTGAGTCGCTCATGGCTGCTCTCGGCCCAGGCTTCGAGCGCATCCAGTTGTTGCAGGTCGGCCTTGTCGCTGAGCAACGGGCGAATCTGCTCGAAGTTCTGCCGGACGGGCATCATCACCGCATCGGCGGTGCCCAGCGGGTGGTCAATGGCCACTTGCGGAGCGCCCTGATGGAAACTGGCGATCTGCCCGGCCAGGGCATCGACGTGGGCAGGGGTCAGTTCGCCGCGGGCCTGCAACGCGCTCAGCAGGTTTTCCTGGGGAAACTGGCGCATCTTCAGCACGTACTCGATGGCCGCGCCGTCTCCATTGATCTGGGGAGCCTCGACGCTGCCGGTGATCGGCAGGACTTCCAGGTAGAGGTCGCGTGTCAGGCGCTGGTTGAGGCGTAGTTCTTCCTCGCAGAAGTGGCGGCGGCGTTCGAGGTCGGTGAAGTCGAGGAAGCCGAAGTTCACAGGCTTCTTCACCTTGTAGACGTAACTACCGGTCAGCAGCACCCAGGAGATGTGCGTCTCGATGACCTGGAACCCGTCCACCGAGTGGGGGTAGAGGGCGGGGTTCTGCAGGGCGGCTATCAGGGACTGGCTCACGGGCGTTCCTTGTTCTGTCGCTGTGGAAGGCCGGCATTATCGCCTCTGTGGGCGGCCCTGCAAACCGTCAGGGCGTGCCTGTTGGCTGTGGACAAAGTGCGTATAATGCGCCGCCATGACTCGTCCCCGATCTCCCAAATCCCGCTCTAAACGCCGTTCCAGCGGCCTTCGCCCCTGGTTGGGCTGGGCCGTCAAACTGGGCCTGGTAGGCCTGGTAGTGCTGGCCGGTTTCGCCATCTATCTCGACGCCGTGGTGCAGGAGAAATTCTCCGGCAAGCGCTGGACAGTGCCGGCGAAGGTCTATGCCCGTCCGCTGGAACTGTTCGTCGGGCTGAAGTTGTCCAAGGACGATTTCCTGAAGGAACTCGACGCCCTGGGCTACCGACGCGAGAGCGTGTCCAACGGCCCGGGTGCCGCTTCGGTGTCCGGCAATGCCGTGGACCTCAACACCCGTGGCTTCCAGTTCTATGAAGGTGCCGAGCCGGCGCAGCGGGTACGCGTGCGTTTTTCCGGCGACTATGTGGCTGGCCTGACTCAGGCAAGTGGCGCCGACCTTGCGGTGACTCGCCTGGAGCCGCTGCTGATCGGCGGGCTGTATCCCGCCCATCATGAAGACCGTGTACTGATCAAGCTGGATCAGGTGCCGGCCTATATGGTGGAAACCCTGGTAGCGACGGAGGATCGTGAGTTCTTCAATCACCACGGTGTTTCCCTCAAGTCCATCGCCCGAGCCTTCTGGATCAATGCCACCGCCGGTGAGTTGCGTCAGGGCGGCAGTACGCTGACCCAGCAGTTGGTGAAGAACTTCTACCTGACCAGCGAGCGCAGCATTTCGCGCAAGGCCACCGAGGCCATGATGGCGGTGCTGCTGGAGCTGCACTACGACAAGCGCGAAATCCTGGAGGCCTACCTCAACGAGGTGTTCCTTGGCCAGGATGGTCAGCGCGCCATTCACGGTTTTGGCCTCGCCAGCCAGTATTTCTTCAGTCAGCCCCTGGCTGAATTGAAAGTGCATCAGATCGCTCTGCTTGTGGGGATGGTCAAGGGTCCTTCCTATTACAACCCCCGTCGCTTCCCGGAACGTGCACTGGAGCGTCGTAATCTGGTGATCGACTTGCTTGCCGAACAGGGCGTGATCACGCCAGCGGAAGCCGTCGCAGCCAAGGAGAAGCCGCTGGGTGTATCCAAGCGCGGCAGTCTGGCCGACAGCTCCTACCCGGCTTTCCTCGACTTGGTGAAGCGCCAGCTGCGCGAGGATTACCGAGAAGAGGACCTGACAGAGGAAGGTCTGCGCATTTTCACCAGCTTCGACCCTATTCTGCAGTCCAAGGCAGAAACCTCGCTGGACGAGACCCTCAAGCGTCTGGCTGGGCGCAAGGGCGTAGATCAGGTTGAGTCGGCCATGGTCGTGAGCAATCCCGAAACTGGTGAAATCCAGGCGCTGATCGGTAGCCGTCAACCTCGCTTCGCCGGATTCAATCGCGCCGTGGATGCAGTACGCCCCATCGGCTCGTTGATCAAGCCAGCTGTCTACCTCACAGCACTTGAGCGTCCGAGTCAGTACACTCTGACCAGTTGGGTCGCTGACGAGCCCTTCTCGGTGAAGGGACAAGATGGCCAGGTTTGGCGTCCACAGAACTATGATCGCCGCGCCCACGGGACCATTTACCTGTACCAGGGGCTGGCCAACTCCTACAACTTGTCGACCGCCAAGCTGGGCTTGGAACTGGGCGTTCCCAATGT
Source organism: Pseudomonas sp. DY-1 (assembly GCF_003626975.1). Classification (NCBI taxonomy): domain Bacteria; kingdom Pseudomonadati; phylum Pseudomonadota; class Gammaproteobacteria; order Pseudomonadales; family Pseudomonadaceae; genus Pseudomonas; species Pseudomonas sp. DY-1. The sequence goes on from NZ_CP032616.1 coordinate 5,170,146, forward strand.
GCTCAAAACCCTTGAGAGGCTTGGCGTTTCGCGCGAGTGGCCGGCTTATCCCTCGATGTTGCTCGGCGCAGGTGCGTTGAGCCCGATGGAAGTGGCGACCATGTACCAGACGCTGGCCAATGGTGGTTTCAATACGCCGTTGCGGGCGATTCGTAGCGTGCTGACCTCCGAAGGCGAGCCGCTCAAGCGTTACCCCTTCCAGATCCAGCAACGCTTCGATCCGGGCGCCATCTATCTGGTGCAGAATGCGATGCAGCGGGTCATGCGCGAAGGTACTGCCCGCTCGGTTTATAGCCAGTTGCCGTCGTCCTTGACCCTGGCTGGCAAAACGGGCACGACGAACGACTCGCGTGACAGCTGGTTTGCAGGCTTCAGTCAGGACCTCCTGGCGGTGGTCTGGCTGGGACGCGATGATAACGGCAAGACGCCGTTGACCGGCGCCACAGGTGCGTTGCAGGTATGGACCAGCTTCATGCGCAAGGCAGACCCGCTGCCCCTGGACATGCCGATGCCGGATAACGTGACACAGGCGTGGATTGATCCGCACAGCGGCCAGGGTTCTGACCCGAGCTGCCCCGGTGCAGTCCAGATGCCGTACATTCGTGGCAGCGAACCCGCCCCAGGCGCGCCTTGCGGCCTTGGAGCACCCGTGGACTCGGTAATGGACTGGGTTCGCGGTTGGATGCAATGAACCGAGAGGATGAAACGTGAGTAAAGCCTGGATTCCCGCCCTTGCGGCAGCCGCCTTGCTGGCTGGTTGTTCTACCCCGCAGCGAGGCGCCATTCCCGTGGTCGACTCCGGTGCGCCCCTGTCCGAGCTGGAACAGGGGACCTCCAATCGCGGCGGCTACAATCAGGCATCCGCAGCGCCGCGCAGCATCCCCGAAGACTCCGGTGTGGTTGTGATGGTACCGGGTGCCAGCTCCGGTGCGCCCATCGCCGCTCCGGCATCCAGCGCGCCCATCAGCGGCAGTATCACCAGCGGTGGGATCACCCCTGGTCCCATGGTCGGCGGACCAGTTGCCACTGCACCTGGCGCGTCCGGCGCACCGGGCTATGGCTCAACCAATTACAGCTCGCCCAGCTACAGCACCCAGGCACCCGCCGCTCCGACCGGTATCCCGAGCAGCGCAGGCGGTCTGTCGGCCGACGAGCAGCTCGACGGCCCAGTGCTGGCGCTGCTGACCACTGCCCAGCAGCAACAGGGCGGCGGCGACCTCAATGGCGCCGCTGCTAGCCTGGAGCGTGCGCAGCGTATCGCTCCCCGCGAGCCGCAGGTGCTTTACCGATTGGCCGAAGTGCGCCTTGCGCAGGGCGATGCCGCCCAGGCCGAGCAGTTCGCTCGTCGTGCACTGACCTACGCCAATGGTCGTCCGGCCTTGCAGGCCAGCTTGTGGGATTTGATCGCACGTTCCCGTGATCGCCAAGGCGACCCGTCCGGTGCCGCGCTTGCGCGTGACAAGGCAAAGGTCAATCTCTGATGGATCCGCGTTGCGTTGACCTGGCTGATCAGCTCCTGCTCATCGAGCGGGAGCTGCGTGCGCTGGGCTGGTGGGTCGAGACGCCGCCCAGTGCGGAAGCACTTGCCAGCCAGACACCGTTCTGTGTCGATACCCTGGCGTTTGAGCAGTGGCTTCAGTGGATCTTCCTGCCGCGCATGAAGGTCATTCTCGAGAATGGCCTGGAGTTGCCGCACGCATCCGGGATCCGCGTCATGGCGGAAGAGGTTTACCGGGAGCGGCTCGTCGAAGTCGGCAGGCTGCTCGACGCCCTGGGGGCGTTCGACCGGTTGATTGGTGGGACGAACTGAGGCGTTGCCTCAGTTGCAGTTCTCGCCGATTGCCTTCTCGGCTTCCTTGATGCGGGACTGACGCTCTTCTTCGGTCAGCCGCTGAACTTCCCCATTGACCTCTGCGCGAAGGCGCGGGTTGTTTTGTAGTTGTGCCAGGTTGGTACGTATGGTGTCGCAGTACTTGCGACGTTCCGCTTCCTGGGTTGCGACTTCTGCCTTCACTTTCTCATCAATGGCCTTCTGATCGCCTACCGGCGCGCTCTCGGGAAGTGGCGCCTGCGGCTGGGCGTTTTCGCTATCGAAGCGCGGCAGGGCGGGGCGCGGCTTCGGCACCGAGGTGTTGACGCTGGTGGCCTGCTGGCCTTCGGGCGGCTGCGCGCCGAAGTGGGTGATGCCCTGAGCGTCGACCCATTTATAGACCTGGCCGGCCGTGGCGGACGTGCTCACTGCCAGCAGCAGGCTGCCGGCGAGAATCATGCGGTGCATGCGGTTTCCTTCTGGTGGCGGAGAATCCTCCGCTAACTATAACCAAAGCCGTGGGTCTTGATCCTGCGTCGCGTCACAGCAATCCATGCAAGATTCCGTAACGGATTACTTGACTTGTACGGTGGTAATCCGAAGAATCCAAGGTTCGCTGTTCCAGTGGGCCGGCCGCAAGTCGGAAGCTGTAGCAGTCGATGAGGTGCATACCCGCGCCGACCTGTTTCACCCGCAACGCGTTACCTCGCGCTGGGTGGGAAAGCCCCGCAACAACTCTCAGGGGCCGACCCGATGCTTGTTCAGTCAGTAGCTGACGTAGTCGGCGACCACCAGTCGCTCACGCGCTGATTGCAGGCAAACCTAATCAGGCCGTCCGGTCGCGGGCGGTTATCTGGCGTTCTAGAGGTGATAAACGTGGAGCTTTTATCTGGCGCTGAAATGGTCGTCCGCTCGCTGCGTGACGAAGGCGTTAAGTACATTTACGGGTACCCGGGCGGTGCCCTCCTGCACATCTACGATGCCCTGTTCAAAGAAAATGAAGTGACCCATATCCTGGTCCGTCATGAACAGGCTGCTACCCATATGGCTGACGGCTATGCCCGCGCCACCGGCAAACCCGGTGTGGTGCTGGTGACCTCCGGCCCAGGTGCGACCAACGCCGTCACCGGTATCGCCACCGCTTACATGGACTCCATTCCGATGGTGATCCTGTCTGGCCAGGTGCCGAGCAACATGGTCGGCACCGATGCCTTCCAGGAAACCGACATGGTCGGTATTTCCCGCCCGATTGTGAAGCACAGCTTCATCATCAAGCATCCCTCGGAAATCCCTGAGGTGATCAAGAAGGCCTTCTACATCGCGCAATCCGGCCGTCCTGGGCCTGTGGTCGTCGACATTCCGAAGGACATGGGCGATCCGACCCAGAAGTTCGAATACAGCTACCCGAAGAAGGTCAAGCTGCGCTCCTACAGCCCTGCTGTTCGTGGTCACTCCGGCCAGATCCGTAAGGCTGCGGAGATGCTGCTGGCGGCGAAGCGCCCGATCCTCTACGCAGGCGGTGGCGTGATCATGGGCAACGCATCCGAGCAGCTCACCGAACTGGCCAAGATGCTCAACCTGCCGGTTACCAACACCCTGATGGGGCTGGGTGCCTTCCCGGGAACCGATCGCCAGTTCGTTGGCATGCTTGGCATGCACGGCAGCTACACCGCCAACCTGGCGATGCATCACTCTGATGTGATCCTGGCCGTCGGCGCGCGCTTCGATGACCGCGTAATCAACGGCGCAGCCAAGTTCTGCCCGAACGCCAAGATCATCCATATCGACATCGACCCGGCTTCGATCTCCAAGACCATCAAGGCCGACATCCCGATCGTGGGGCCGGTAGACAGCGTGCTGTCCGAGATGGTTGCCATCCTCAAGGAGATCGGCGAAACCCCGAACAAGGAAACGGTCGCTGCATGGTGGAAGCAGGTTGATGAGTGGCGTGCTGGTGGTGACCTGTTCCCCTACGACAAGGGCGACGGCAGCATCATCAAGCCGCAGAGTGTGATCGAGACCCTCTGGGAAGTGACCAAGGGCGACGCCTATGTCACCTCCGACGTGGGTCAGCACCAGATGTTCGCGGCACAGTACTACCGCTTCAACAAGCCCAATCGCTGGATCAACTCTGGCGGCCTGGGCACCATGGGCTTCGGTTTCCCGGCGGCCATGGGTATCAAGCTGAGCTTCCCGGAAACCGACGTCGCTTGCGTAACGGGCGAGGGCAGTATCCAGATGAACATCCAGGAGCTGTCCACCTGCCTGCAGTACGACCTGCCGGTGAAGATCATCAACCTCAACAACGGTGCGCTGGGTATGGTCCGCCAATGGCAGGACATGCAGTACAACAGCCGTTACTCGCACTCCTACATGGAATCGCTGCCTGACTTCGTCAAGCTGGCCGAGGCTTATGGCCATGTCGGCATTCGCGTGACTGATCCGAAGGATCTGAAGGCGAAGATGGAAGAAGCGTTCTCGCTGAAGAACCGTCTGGTGTTCCTTGATATCCAGGTCGATTCCAGCGAGCACGTCTACCCGATGCAGATTCGGGATGGCGCCATGCGCGACATGTGGCTGAGCAAGACGGAGCGGACCTGAACATGCGACATATCATTTCCCTGCTGCTTGAGAACGAGCCGGGCGCTCTGTCCCGCGTGGTCGGCCTCTTCTCCCAGCGCAACTACAACATCGAAAGCCTGACGGTTGCTCCGACCGAGGACCCGACCCTGTCGCGTCTGACCCTGACCACCATCGGCCACGATGAGGTGATCGAGCAGATCACGAAGAACCTCAACAAGCTGATTGAAGTGGTCAAGCTGGTAAACCTGTCGGAAAGTGCTCACATCGAGCGCGAGCTGATGCTGGTCAAGGTCAAGGCCACCGGTGCCCAGCGCGCCGAGGTCAAGCGCACTACCGATATCTTCCGCGGTCAGATCGTCGACGTGACTTCCAGCGTCTACACGATTCAGCTGGCGGGCACCAGCGACAAGCTGGACAGCTTCATCCAGGCCATCGGTACCAGTTCGATCCTGGAAACCGTGCGCAGTGGCGTCACCGGGATTTCCCGTGGCGACAAAGTGCTGACTATCTGATCGCAGTCATGAAAAGCCCCGCCTTGTGCGGGGTTTTTTATTGCCCGGATTTTACTGGCGGCGATTCCAGAAGGCTGCGATCAGCGGGTCCTTGAGGCGTTTTTCCAGGGCGAACAGGCCGATGTCGTAGGCGGCCAATGGCGGCTGGATATCGTAGATGCGGATGCGTGCGGTCAGTGGGCTGTTGTCGAGCACAATCTGCGGAACCACGCCGATGCCGAATCCCAGGCTCACCATGCTGACGATGGCCTCATTGCCGCTCACCTGGGCATAGATGCGCGGCTTGATGCCGTGGTTTTTCAGCCAACGGTCGGTCCGGGTCCTGGCCAGGCCTTCTTCCGAGAGAATCATCGGCACGTCCTTCCAGCTTTGCGCCGTGGGCTGCCTCAGTTGTTCTTCTGTCAGCAGTTGAGGTGACTGTGGCCCGATGAAGCGCAGCTCCGAACGGGTAATCGACTGGAAGTCGACGCCGGCTGGCAGGTTGTCGGGTCGGGCACCGATGGCGAGATCCTCCAGCCCTTGTTGCACCCGCTCGACAGCCTTTGCGGGGTCGCCGGTGTGCAGTTTCATTTCGATGCGGGGGTAGTCCTGGCGGAAGCTGCTCAGGATGTCATAGAGAAAGCTGTAGCTCGCCGTCACCGAGCAATACAGGGAGAGTTCGCCGTGAAGGTCCAATTGGTCCTGCATGAGTCGTTGGCGGATGGCATGCCAACCGCTCATGACCTCGCTCGCGTATTCGCGGAACTGCCGCCCCTCGCGGGTCAGCTGGACTGAGCGGCTGTCGCGCACGAACAATGGTGCGCCGAGTTCGTCCTCGAGTTGCTTGATGCTGCGACTGAGTGCGGAGGGGCTGACATGCTGCTCGCGGCTGGTTTTGCCGAAGTGCAGGTTGTCTGCCAGCGAAAGAAAGAGCCTGAGGGATTGGCTGTCCATGAGCATTTCATCTGTCGGCACATTGCGTTGCGAATATATCATTTTACGCAATGGATCAGATCGCTTAATGTGCCCTTGTCGCGGTGCGCGCACCCCATCCCTTTCGTTATAAAAGAGTCAGGAACATGAAAGTTTATTACGACAAAGACTGTGACCTCTCGATCATCCAAGGCAAGAAAGTTGCCATCATCGGTTACGGTTCCCAGGGTCACGCCCACGCGTGCAACCTGAAAGATTCCGGTGTGGACGTGACTGTTGGTCTGCGTTCTGGCTCCGCCACCGTTGCCAAGGCCCAGGCCCACGGCCTGACCGTCAAGAGCGTGCCGGAAGCCGTTGCCGCGGCTGACCTGGTAATGATCCTGACCCCGGACGAATTCCAATCCAAACTGTACAAGGAAGAGGTTGAGCCGAACCTGAAGAAGGGTGCGACCCTGGCCTTCGCTCACGGCTTCGCCATCCACTACAACCAAGTCGTACCGCGCGCTGACCTCGACGTGATCATGATTGCGCCGAAGGCTCCGGGCCACACCGTTCGCTCTGAGTTCGTCAAGGGCGGTGGCATCCCTGATCTGGTCGCGATCTACCAGGACGCTTCCGGCAACGCCAAGAACGTCGCCCTGTCCTACGCTTGCGGCGTGGGCGGTGGTCGTACCGGCATCATCGAAACCACCTTCAAGGACGAGACCGAAACCGACCTGTTCGGTGAGCAGGCTGTTCTTTGCGGTGGCTGCGTAGAGCTGGTGAAAGCCGGTTTCGAAACTCTGGTCGAAGCTGGCTACGCGCCCGAAATGGCCTACTTCGAGTGCCTGCACGAGCTGAAGCTGATCGTCGACCTGATGTACGAAGGCGGCATCGCCAACATGAACTACTCGATCTCCAACAACGCCGAGTACGGTGAGTACGTAACCGGTCCGGAGGTCATCAACGCCGAATCCCGTCAGGCCATGCGCAACGCTCTGAAGCGAATCCAGGACGGCGAGTACGCCAAGATGTTCATCCAGGAAGGTGCGTCGAACTACGCTTCGATGACCGCCTACCGCCGCAACAACGCTGCTCACCCGATCGAGCAGGTTGGCGAGCGTCTGCGTGCGATGATGCCGTGGATCTCTGCTAACAAGATCGTCGACAAGACCAAGAACTAAGGTCTGATGCGATCATGAAGAACGCGGCCTTGGCCGCGTTCTTTCGTTATGGCGGCACGGTTCTGGTATAAAGCCTGTCTGCCGGGCGACGCATCATATGGGTCGCCCACCACATATCGTATTCGTTGCAAGGATGTTGTTCATGAGTGAACGTCCCGAAGAGCCGAATCAGCCCCTCGAAGACGACAGCCTGCTGCCCATCGATGAACATGTCGAGGAAGGGCAGGACGCTGAGGGTCGTAAAGTTAGGCATCGCGGCATTTACCTGTTGCCCAACTTGTTTACCACCGCGAACCTGTTCGCCGGCTTCTATTCCATCATCAATGCCATGAGCGGCAATTTCTCGGTGGCCGCCGCCACTATCTTCGTTGCCATGGTGCTGGACAGTCTCGATGGACGGGTTGCTCGTCTGACCAATACTCAGAGCGCCTTCGGGGCCGAGTACGACTCGCTGTCGGACATGGTCGCATTCGGTGTCGCTCCCGCGCTGCTGGCATTTGAGTGGGCACTGAGCGGTTTGGGTAGTGTGGGCCTGACCGTGGCCTTCATCTATGTTGCCGGTGCGGCTTTGCGCTTGGCTCGCTTCAATACCCAGATCGGCAAGGTGGACAAGCGATTCTTCATCGGCCTCGCCAGCCCTGCTGCAGCTGGGGTGGTGGCTGGTACCGTCTGGGCTTTCAGCGATTTCGGCATCAAGGGTTCGAACATGTCGTTCATCGTTGCCCTGCTGGTTGCCCTCGCAGGCATGCTGATGGTGAGCAATATCAAGTTCTACAGTTTCAAGGACCTGGACCTGAAAGGTCGCGTACCCTTCGTGGCCATCCTGATTGTTGTACTGGCCTTTGCAGTCGTCTTCAGCGACCCGCCGCGCATTCTCCTGCTAATCTTCTTGGCTTACGCCGCATCTGGTCCGGTGCAATACTTGCTCCAGCTGCGTCGTCGCAAGCAGGTCGAGTGATGTAATTTCTTCGCGGCTCCGCAGTCCATTGGGCATCCCAGCCCGAATTGCGGAGCCGCCATGCTGATCCAGATCCCCCCTTCCTCCGCGTGCCCCGAGCACGAAGTCACTCCTGAGTCCATCTACCTCTCCCGACGTAAGTTGATTGCCGCTGCCGGTGGCTTGGCCGCAATGGCTGCATTGCCAGGTCATGCATTGGCGGCGTCGACCTATCCTGATGTTGAAGCTGCCCAAGGGCCTGCCTGGTTTAGCGAAAAGTTAGCGGGCACGTATTGGCAGGCGGTGATGCCGGGGAATGAGTCGATTACTCCCTTTCAAGATGCGACCCACTACAACAACTTCTACGAGTTCGGGACCAACAAGGGCGATCCGGCGCGCTACGCCGGTAAGATGCTGGTTGAACCGTGGACGGTGCGTATAGATGGCGAAGTGGCTAAACCGGGTACTTACTCGATAGAGGATCTGGTGAAGCCCCACGGACTGGAAGAGCGCATCTATCGGCTGCGATGCGTGGAGGCTTGGTCCATGGTGATTCCATGGCTGGGTTTCCCCTTGGCGGATTTGCTGAAGCGAGTCGAACCTACCGGGAATGCCAAATACGTCAGTTTCGAAACCCGGCTGGCACCGGATGAGATGGCTGGGGTGCGCTCGGGGTTCTCCCTGATCGACTGGCCGTACGTGGAGGGATTGCGGCTGGACGAGGCAATGCATCCGCTGACCATCCTTGCGGTGGGCATGTACGGTCGGGTCCTGCCTAATCAGAACGGAGCACCGCTTCGGTTGGTGGTGCCCTGGAAGTACGGCTTCAAGGGTATCAAGTCGATCGTGCGGATCAGTCTCGTCAGCGAGCAACCGCCAACTACATGGCAATCTATCGCCCCCGAGGAATATGGCTTCTATTCGAACGTCAATCCTGAGGTGGACCATCCTCGCTGGAGTCAGGCCCATGAGCGACGACTTCCTAGTGGGCTGTTCAGTCCAAACATAGTGCCGACGCGAATGTTCAACGGCTATGACGAGGTGGCCAGCCTCTACGCCGGGCTGGATCTGAGGAAGTACTACTGATGCGATTCAGACTTTGGCGATCGTTCGTCTTCCTGATAGCGCCGATCCCGGTCGGTTTGTGGCTCTATCAGGCCTGGATATTTGCCCTGGGCCCGGACCCGGGGAAAGTACTGGTCGATCGCCTAGGGTTGGCGGCGCTTTGGTTGCTGCTCTTGACCCTGTCCATGACGCCCCTGCAAAAACTGAGCGGCTGGGGCGGGTGGATCGCAGTTCGCCGCCAGTTGGGGCTCTGGTGCTTTACCTATGTGGTGCTGCACATCACTGGTTATGCCGTATTCCTGCTTGGTCTGGACTTGCAGCAACTCCTGATCGATCTGGGTAAGCGTCCTTATATATTCGTGGGCGCCTTGGGGTTCAGTGGTCTGCTCGTCCTGGCGGTAACCTCCAACCGTTTCAGTATTCGGCGCCTTGGCAAGCGCTGGAAGCAATTGCACCGGCTGGCTTACGCCATCCTGGCTATAGCGCTGCTGCATATGCTCTGGGTTGTTCGTGCCGACATGGCCGAATGGGCTGGCTACGCAATTGCTGGTACTTCGTTGATGCTGTTGAGGCTCCCGCTGGTAGTGCGTTTTCTGCCTAGGGTGTTCGCGTCTTTCAGGCGGAATGACAAAAAGGTTTCAGAAAGGTGTTGACGGCAGATTCTGCATCCCTATAATGCGCACCTCTCCCAGCGAAGAAGCAGCAGAAATGCTTGAAAATCAAGCGCTTAGCTGTAGTTTGACGCGGGGAGAGGTGATCGGCAGGCGGTGGTAGTGCTTGTCGCTTCGGTCTTCCGAGAGGTCGGCCAGAAGATGATCGCCGAGGTGTTGACAGCGACTTTCAACGCTGTAGAATGCGCCTCCCGCTGACGAGAAGAGTGAATCGGATCGAAAGCGCAAGCGGTTGAGTAGAAAAGAGATTTTCGAAAAACAGCTTGACAGTAAGAAAGGCTGCTGTAGAATGCGCGGCCTCGGTTGAGACGAAAGACTTGATCGAAACGCTCTTTAACAACTGAATCAAGCAATTCGTGTGGGTGCTTGTGAGGTAAGACTGATAGTCAACTGATTATCAGCATCACAAGTAACACTCGTGAATTCGAGAGTTTATTTGCGATTGCTGAGCCAAGTTTAGGGTTTTCTCAAAACCCAAGCAGTATTGAACTGAAGAGTTTGATCATGGCTCAGATTGAACGCTGGCGGCAGGCCTAACACATGCAAGTCGAGCGGCAGCGGGTCCTTCGGGATGCCGGCGAGCGGCGGACGGGTGAGTAATGCCTAGGAATCTGCCTGGTAGTGGGGGATAACGTTCGGAAACGGACGCTAATACCGCATACGTCCTACGGGAGAAAGTGGGGGATCTTCGGACCTCACGCTATCAGATGAGCCTAGGTCGGATTAGCTAGTTGGTGGGGTAATGGCTCACCAAGGCGACGATCCGTAACTGGTCTGAGAGGATGATCAGTCACACTGGAACTGAGACACGGTCCAGACTCCTACGGGAGGCAGCAGTGGGGAATATTGGACAATGGGCGAAAGCCTGATCCAGCCATGCCGCGTGTGTGAAGAAGGTCTTCGGATTGTAAAGCACTTTAAGTTGGGAGGAAGGGCAGCTAGTTAATACCTGGTTGTTTTGACGTTACCAACAGAATAAGCACCGGCTAACTTCGTGCCAGCAGCCGCGGTAATACGAAGGGTGCAAGCGTTAATCGGAATTACTGGGCGTAAAGCGCGCGTAGGTGGTTCAGCAAGTTGGAGGTGAAATCCCCGGGCTCAACCTGGGAACTGCCTCCAAAACTACTGAGCTAGAGTACGGTAGAGGGTAGTGGAATTTCCTGTGTAGCGGTGAAATGCGTAGATATAGGAAGGAACACCAGTGGCGAAGGCGACTACCTGGACTGATACTGACACTGAGGTGCGAAAGCGTGGGGAGCAAACAGGATTAGATACCCTGGTAGTCCACGCCGTAAACGATGTCGACTAGCCGTTGGGATCCTTGAGATCTTAGTGGCGAAGCTAACGCGATAAGTCGACCGCCTGGGGAGTACGGCCGCAAGGTTAAAACTCAAATGAATTGACGGGGGCCCGCACAAGCGGTGGAGCATGTGGTTTAATTCGAAGCAACGCGAAGAACCTTACCTGGCCTTGACATGCTGAGAACTTTCCAGAGATGGATTGGTGCCTTCGGGAACTCAGACACAGGTGCTGCATGGCTGTCGTCAGCTCGTGTCGTGAGATGTTGGGTTAAGTCCCGTAACGAGCGCAACCCTTGTCCTTAGTTACCAGCACGTTATGGTGGGCACTCTAAGGAGACTGCCGGTGACAAACCGGAGGAAGGTGGGGATGACGTCAAGTCATCATGGCCCTTACGGCCAGGGCTACACACGTGCTACAATGGTCGGTACAAAGGGTTGCCAAGCCGCGAGGTGGAGCTAATCCCATAAAACCGATCGTAGTCCGGATCGCAGTCTGCAACTCGACTGCGTGAAGTCGGAATCGCTAGTAATCGTGAATCAGAATGTCACGGTGAATACGTTCCCGGGCCTTGTACACACCGCCCGTCACACCATGGGAGTGGGTTGCTCCAGAAGTAGCTAGTCTAACCGCAAGGGGGACGGTTACCACGGAGTGATTCATGACTGGGGTGAAGTCGTAACAAGGTAGCCGTAGGGGAACCTGCGGCTGGATCACCTCCTTAATCGAAGACTTCAGCTTCTTCATAAGTTCCCACACGAATTGCTTGATTCAATTGCGAAGGCGATTGGGTCTGTAGCTCAGTTGGTTAGAGCGCACCCCTGATAAGGGTGAGGTCGGCAGTTCGAATCTGCCCAGACCCACCAATTGTCGCGGGGTCGTATGACCGGTTGACATTGGGGCCATAGCTCAGCTGGGAGAGCGCCTGCTTTGCACGCAGGAGGTCAGGAGTTCGATCCTCCTTGGCTCCACCATCTCCAGGCTGACCAAGAGTCCAGAATTGAATATCCCGGGTGGGATATTGAATTCTGAACTTTGCTTCAGAATCGTTCTTTAAAAATTCGGGTATGTGATAGAAGTGACTTGTTGAGTGTTTCACTGCACTCAATAATTCAAGGTAAAATTTGCGAGTTCAAGCGCGAATTTTCGGCGAATGTCGTCTTCACCCCTATGATCACGAGCAGATTGCTTGGGGTTATATGGTCAAGTGAAGAAGCGCATACGGTGGATGCCTTGGCAGTCAGAGGCGATGAAAGACGTGGTAGCCTGCGATAAGCTTCGGGGAGTCGGCAAACAGACTTTGATCCGGAGATCTCTGAATGGGGGAACCCACCTAGGATAACCTAGGTATCTTGTACTGAATCCATAGGTGCAAGAGGCGAACCAGGGGAACTGAAACATCTAAGTACCCTGAGGAACAGAAATCAACCGAGATTCCCTTAGTAGTGGCGAGCGAACGGGGATTAGCCCTTAAGCTTCTTGGATTTTAGCGGAACGCTCTGGAAAGTGCGGCCATAGTGGGTGATAGCCCCGTACGCGAAAGGGTCCAGGAAGTGAAATCGAGTAGGACGGAGCACGTGAAACTTTGTCTGAATATGGGGGGACCATCCTCCAAGGCTAAATACTACTGACTGACCGATAGTGAACCAGTACCGTGAGGGAAAGGCGAAAAGAACCCCGGAGAGGGGAGTGAAATAGAACCTGAAACCGTATGCGTACAAGCAGTGGGAGCCTACTTTGTTAGGTGACTGCGTACCTTTTGTATAATGGGTCAGCGACTTATATTCAGTGGCGAGCTTAACCGAATAGGGGAGGCGTAGCGAAAGCGAGTCTTAATAGGGCGTTTAGTCGCTGGGTATAGACCCGAAACCGGGCGATCTATCCATGGGCAGGTTGAAGGTTAGGTAACACTGACTGGAGGACCGAACCGACTACCGTTGAAAAGTTAGCGGATGACCTGTGGATCGGAGTGAAAGGCTAATCAAGCTCGGAGATAGCTGGTTCTCCTCGAAAGCTATTTAGGTAGCGCCTCACGTATCACTCCAGGGGGTAGAGCACTGTTTCGGCTAGGGGGTCATCCCGACTTACCAAACCGATGCAAACTCCGAATACCTGGAAGTGTCAGCGTGGGAGACACACGGCGGGTGCTAACGTCCGTCGTGAAAAGGGAAACAACCCAGACCGTCAGCTAAGGTCCCAAAGTTCTAGTTAAGTGGGAAACGATGTGGGAAGGCTTAGACAGCTAGGAGGTTGGCTTAGAAGCAGCCACCCTTTAAAGAAAGCGTAATAGCTCACTAGTCGAGTCGGCCTGCGCGGAAGATGTAACGGGGCTCAAACTAGACACCGAAGCTACGGGTTCGTCGTAAGACGAGCGGTAGAGGAGCGTTCTGTAAGCCTGTGAAGGTGAGTTGAGAAGCTTGCTGGAGGTATCAGAAGTGCGAATGCTGACATGAGTAACGACAATGCGAGTGAAAAACTCGCACGCCGAAAGACCAAGGGTTCCTGCGCAACGTTAATCGACGCAGGGTGAGTCGGCCCCTAAGGCGAGGCAGAAATGCGTAGTCGATGGGAAACGGGTTAATATTCCCGTACTTCTAGTTATTGCGATGGGGGACGGAGAAGGCTAGGCCAGCTTGGCGTTGGTTGTCCAAGTTTAAGGTGGTAGGCCGAACACTTAGGCAAATCCGGGTGTTCAAGGCCGAGAGCTGATGACGAGTGTTCTTTTAGAACACGAAGTGGTT